>NZ_VTDQ01000012.1 GCF_015627175.1 Acinetobacter pollinis
AGACACACAGGAGTTACTAGAACATCATGGGCATCAGATTTTATGGTTACCGCCTTATAGCCCTGATTTGAATTCTATTGAAAAGACTTGGGCATGGATTAAGAAAAAGAGAAAAGAATGGCAAGAGGATTGTATTGATCGACTCTTTCAGATGTTTTTTCATTTTTGTATGAGTAATTAGATTGTTTGACTATATTTTTTCAAAATATGAAGTTGCCGAAGGAGTAAATATCAGTTTAATAAAACCCAAAACAATAAGATGAAAAAGATATATTTCATAGCTTTTTTGTCCCATATAAATAAGAGGCTTAAACATTATTTTATTTTTATATTTATCTTGATAGCTATAAATTAGTATAGCTATCAATAAAGCAAATACTGTCATACTCCAAGTACTCACATCATGAATAGGTTTATAACAATATAAAAATATTAAGACTATAATCGTCATATATCTCAATTGATATAAACAGCGTACATATTTTTTATTATTATAAAGAAGACCTAACATACACCCTATTACAATAGCATCAAAGCTTGAAAAATAATGGTACAAATAGGCTTCATTTTTATCCATATAAAATTGTGAACGAAAATATATCGCGTATAAAATAATAAAAACAAAAATAGGATATATGCTTTTTATACTACTTATAAAAAATGTAAATATAATTGGAAAAGCGATATAAAAGACTTCCTCTACTGAAAGAGACCATAACACCCCTAATACATAGTTTACCCAACCATAGTGAATGATAAGTATATTCATGGAAAAAGTTAAAGCAGCTAAAACGGTCTCTGCATAAGAAACAGAAACACCATTTGGAGTATGATTGATAAAAACAGGAACTTTTAAGAAAACTAAAATAGATACAAGAAAAATTAATAGCGTTAAGCAGGGTAAAATCCTTGCTATTCTTCTTATATAAAAATCTTTTATATTAATATTTAATAAGGATGAATAACGCTTAATACTGGTTTGTGTAATTAAAAAACCTGAAATAACAAAGAAGATAGTCACACCATAATTTCCATTGCGGCATATTATATTTATCCAATCTAAGCCTTCTAAATGTATTTTATAAGGTATATTAAAATGATGTAAAAGTACTAGAAAAATAGAAATTCCTCTTAAAACATCTATAAAATAAATATGATTTTTTTTCACTTTTTTTAACTTCTAATTGATATCTTCACTAACGACAGAAATTTAACATGCCTCAATAGCTAATATTTTTTTTATTGTTCTATATCTGTATAAGATGACTTTAATAACTCAACACCTTTTCCCATTTCTCACACAAAAGTTCTTAATTGTGTCATAATATCAAGCAGTTTTATGGCTTGATTAGCGGTATTTATTTTATGAATCTTGAGCGAGTTGATTTAAACTTACTTATTTATCTCGATGTATTGCTACGTGAGAAAAATGTCACTCGTGCCGCTGAACAGTTGGGCGTTACACAACCAGCAATGAGCAATATTCTACGCAGACTTAGAACACTTTTTAATGATCCTTTATTAATTCGTTCTTCAGAGGGTATGACTCCAACTGAACGCGCCTTAGAGCTACAACCCCGTATTCGAGATGTACTTTCAGATTTATCAATGATCTTAGAACCTCGAACAGAGTTTAGACCTTATAAAAGTAATCGCGTCTTTAGAATTATGACTTCTGATTATGCTGAGGCCACACTTGTACCCAGATTGGTCAAAGCATTACGCGCAGAAGCGCCCAATGTTGTTTTAGACTTTTTAACGCCAAGTGATGTGTCTTATCGAGATATGGAACAAGGAAAAGTCGACTTAGCAATTAATCGTTTTAATGAAATTCCTCAAAGTTTTCACCAGATTTTAGTATGGCGTGATAGCTTTTCTTGCTTACTTAACCCAAATCATCCAAATATACACAATCTTAATTTAAAAAATTACTTAGATGCCCATCATATTTGGGTATCTAAAACAGGAATGGGCATTGGTTTTGGCGTTAATCCAGATAAACAAGCAGGTTTAGGTTGGATTGACCAAGCACTCGAAAGAATTGGGCAAAAGCGTAAAATATCTATTTTTACACGGCATTATCAAATGCCAGCTTTATTGACAAAAAATGTAGATTTAATCGCCACTCTACCAACGCGAATTGCACGACAACAAGCAAAACATCAGGGCTTAATTATTAAAGACCCACCTTTTTATATTCCAGATATTGAGCTTAAAATGGCATGGTGTCCGCTGTTACATCATCATCCCGCTCATCGTTGGTTACGACAATTGATTTTATATGTTGCTCGTCAAATGGTTGAAGAGGAAGGCCGTGAACTCTATCCAAACCATAGCCAAAATTTACATTATTAATAATTTCTTAGGTTGGTAATACATACCAACCTGTATGATTTTGTGTTAAAAATAAACTAAATAATGCCAAACTTATAAGCACAGGTGCATTGTGAGCTTTTTTCAAAGTATGATTATTGTCATCATCCTCATTGTAGGTGGTGGTTATTTGGCCCTCGCAGAAATCGCATTAGCGGGTGCACGAAAAGTAAAACTAAAAATTTTAGCAGAAGCTGGAGATGAGCGCGCTAAAAAGGTTCTAGACATTCAGGAGCAATCTGCCGACTTCTTTGCTGCATCTCAAATTGGCTTAAATGCAGCTGCAATTTTAGGTGGTATTGTTGGTGAACCAGCCTTTCGCGAATTATCGCTTAGAATTTTAAATCACTTTTTTGAAGGTGCTTGGATTGAAAATGCAGCCTTCGGTTTATCCTTCTTATTTGTAACACTTGCTTTTATTCTTTTTGCAGACTTCATGCCAAAACGTTTGGCCATGATTGCACCTGAAAAAATTGCAATGTCAGTCATCAATCCAACTTTAATTTATATCAGAATATGTAAGCCACTGGCTTGGATTATTAACTCGATTACAAACTTTTTATTTAGAATATTTAAAGTCAATACCATCCGTGAAGATAACATTACTTTCGACGATATTGCAGCCGTGATGGAAGCAGGTGCACAAGCAGGTGTTCTACAAAAACAAGAACATCATTTCATCGAAAATGTATTTGAACTTGAGGAACGTACCGTCCCATCAAGTATGACCACTCGAGAAAACGTCGTCTTTTTTACTCTCAATGAATCTGAAGAAAGTATTCGCCAAAAACTTGCTGAATACCCTTTTTCTAAATTTCTAGTCTGCAATGAAAATATTGATCAAGTCATTGGTTATGTAGACACAAAAGATATTCTGGTAAGAATTTTAAATCATCAAAAGATTAATCAGTTGAATGAATCTACTATTCGTACAGTACTGACTATTCCAGATACACTAACGCTTTCAGAATTACTTGATCGCTTCCGTGCAAGCAAAGAAAAATTTGCTGTTGTTATTAACGAATATGCTTGGGTAGTAGGTGTCATTACTCTCAGTGATGTTATGAGTACTGTAATGGGTGATTGGGTAACTCCAATGGATGAAGAGCAACAAATTATTAAACGTGATAGTAGCTCTTGGTTGATTGAAGGAAGTACACCAATCGAAGATATGAAGCATTCTTTAGATATTGATGAAATGCCTGACGAAGAAAACTATGAAACAGTTGCTGGATTTATGATGTACAAACTTAGAAAAGTACCTCGTCCAGCAGATTTTGTTGAGTTTAATGGCTTTAAATTTGAGGTTGTGGATGTAGATCACTATAAAATTGATCAACTCTTAGTAACACGTATTATGGATATTCCTATACTTATTCCTAAAGAGCCTTCTGAACCTCAAGAATAGTTCTAGTGCCATTGTTGTTGTAATAGATGAAGAGCATCTATAAAGCTTTTCATCTCCATAGCTTCTTCTGAATGAAAATCATCTTGTAAAAAATGATCAGGTAATTGCATTTCAGTTAAAATTTTATTCAGTGATTGTATTGTCTTAATCATTTGATAGCTAACTTAAATAAAAAACATCATATATAAAGTTAAATTAATGATAAAACCGAATGTTTTTATTATTATGATCGGGTAAGCAAATAAAAAGCCCTCAAATGAGAGCTTTTTATTTATTATTACAACTTAGCTATCTTTACGACGCATATGTGGGAATAACAATACATCACGAATACTCGGTGCATTTGCAAAAAGCATTACGAGACGATCAATACCAATTCCCTGCCCTGCAGTTGGTGGTAGACCATATTCAAGTGCTTCAATAAAGTCAGCATCATAATGCATTGCTTCATCATCACCAGCATCTTTTTCTTCAACTTGTGCTTGGAAACGTTCCGCTTGATCAATCGGATCATTTAACTCACTGAAACCATTTGCAAGTTCGCGACCACCCACAAAAAATTCAAAACGATCTGTCACATGTGGATTATCATCATTACGACGCGCAAGTGGTGACGTTTCTGCAGGATACTCTGTAATGAATGTTGGCTGTCTTAGTTTAGTCTCAACAGTTTCTTCAAAGACAATAGTTTGCAATCTGCCTAAACCAAAGCTTGGTTTTACTTCTTCTTTTAATGTTTCACGGACATAGTTTGCAAGAAATTCACGATCTGCAACGTTATCAGCCGTAAAGCTTGGATTATGCTCTAAAATAGCATCAAACATTGATATTTTTTTGAACGGCCCTTTAAAGCTATACACTTCATCACCATATGGTAAATCTGTAGAACCCAAAATATCTAATGCGAGTTTTTCGAGCATATTCTCTGTCAGTTGCATTAAATCTTTGTAGTCTGCGTATGCCTGATAGAATTCAATCATTGTAAATTCTGGGTTATGACGTGTAGATACCCCTTCATTTCTGAAGTTACGGTTAATCTCAAACACACGTTCAAATCCACCTACGACAAGACGCTTTAAATAAAGCTCAGGTGCGATACGAAGAAATAAATCCATATCTAATGCATTGTGATGCGTCACAAATGGTTTTGCAGAAGCACCACCCGGAATGATATGCATCATTGGTGTTTCAACTTCCATAAAGCGTTCAGCAATCAAATACTGACGAATACCTGCAACAACTTGTGCACGAATTTCAAATGTCTTACGTGTTTCGTCATTTACAATCAAATCCAAATAACGCTTACGATACTTTGCTTCCGTATCATTTAAACCATGGAATTTATCTGGTAATGGGCGTAAAGATTTTGTAAGTAATTCAAATTCTTGCAAATGTACATACAAATCCCCTTTGCCTGAACGACCAATATAACCAGTCGCAGCAACAATATCGCCTAAATCCAAACTTTTAATTGCATCTAATTGCGCTTTTGGTAAACCTTTGCGATCTACATAAAGTTGAATACGACCTGTCATGTCCTGCAAAACCATAAAAGAACCACGGTTTAACATGATACGACCTGCAACTTTCACATGGACTTGTTCAGATACTTCAATTTCAGCTTTATCTTTATTCTCAAATTGTTCTTGTAGATCGGCTGCATAGTGCTCACGTTTAAAACTATTTGGCCAAGGACTTACACCATTTTCCTTGGCTTGCTCTTGAATCTGTTTTAACTTGGCATGACGCTGTGCAATTAAATCGTTTTCGGAAATGGTTTGTTCAGAACTCGACTGAGCGTTTTTTTGCGTCATCTCTGCCTCTAAAAAAATAATAAAAAAGAAGTCCCATAGAATAGCAGAATTCACTTTCTTTTCTAATCTATTCTTCGCTAAGAATGCAAAAAATATTCATTTTTCGTCTTTCTTTAGACTATTTGCTAGCTTCCAAAAGCAAAAAACTTTTCTAGAATAAAAAAAACACGGCCAACGATGGCAGGAAATAAAGTTGGTCACCTATATCCAAATCAGATGTATTTATCAATGAAGGGATACGATATTAAAATATTATTCTTACACGGATTGGATTCGTCAAAAGAGTCAACGAAATTTCACACCATTGCATCTAAAAATAAATTTTGTATTAACGTTGACTACAGAAATTTGAACTTTGAAACTGTGCAATATTTCTACCAAGACACCATCCAAAAAATTAAACCAGACTTACTGATTGGCCATGGTATAGGTGGTTATTGGGCATTAAAAATGTCTTATCTCTTTCAGTTACCGACTATTGTTGCAAACCCAAGCTTAACGCCTACATTTAGAGCTGATTATCCTAAACTTGAAGAAGTCGACTTAAACCACGATATTCCGCAGGTTGCATATTTAGAACTAGGAGATGAACTTGTAGACATGCATAAAACACAGCGTTTTTTAGAGCATTTTATGTTTATCGAAACATATATAGGAGGATACCATCGATTAGAACACCCAGAGAATATCAATAAACTCATAGCATTCTTACAAAACAATTATAATCTATAAACATACCGACTCATTGTTCGGCATGTTTATAATATATCTAACCTTTTGTACTTTCTTGTAAAACTGACCAAACATTCATATCTAACGGCGCATCGAGTAACTCTAAATCTAACAATACAGATGTTCCAAGCACATCCAGATGACTCTTTTCAGCCAATTTTTGTGTCGCTCTTAAAGTTCCACCAGTTGCTAATACATCATCTACTAAAATTACTTTCTGAGGTTGAATGCTCGCAGATAATTCTAATTTGTCTGTACCATACTCTAAACTATATTCAACACCCACTACTGGTGGCGGAAGCTTTCCAGCCTTACGCACTAAAATTAAACCTTTATTTAAACGCTGTGCTAAAAAACTGGCTAATACAAATCCTCTCGCTTCGACTGCCATAAAACTATCCACATCCTTTAAGTATTGATCAGGTATGCTTTCAATTAATGCATCAGTCAAAGCATTAATTTGATCTAAAAATAAAGGGGTAAGGTCATAAAAACAAATTCCTTCTCGTGGAAAATCTGGAACAGTTCGTATATGTGACCAAAGCATTTCTGTAAGTTTCATAACCATTCATAAAGCGACTTAATTTATGCAATTTTATGTCTCCTCTTTATAAAAAACTATCTATTCGTGGTTATTTTCATATATTTTCTTCAATTCTTTTTTTAAATGACTGTTTAAACTACAGATGCTAAAAAATGAAACATCAATTTGAATATTTTCACTAAAGCCAGCAAAAATCTCCTGCTTCTTTTATAATACATCACGTTATAATTGTTAAACTGTACGACAATTTGCTGACAGGCACTTGTTTAACTCCCCCATCAGCACTTGGAGAAATTCATGAAAAAATATCAATGCATCGTCTGTGGCTTTATTTATGACGAAGCAGAAGGATGGCCAGAGGATGGTATTGCAGCAGGCACAAAATGGGATGATATCCCAGATGATTGGACTTGTCCTGACTGTGGTGTGACTAAAGTCGATTTTGAAATGATTGAAGTTGAATAATTTTTTTTAGACCATGTACTTACATGGTCTTTTCTTTTGGTCTTACACTGAGATTAACCTATGGAACATCCTATTATCATTATCGGCTCAGGTATGGCCGGATATACTTTAGCAAGAGAAATACGAAAACAAAATAAAGAACAAACATTAATAATGATCTGTGCTGATGATGCACAAAATTATGCCAAACCCACACTATCTAATGCATATGCCACTAAAAAACAACCGAATACCATCGCACTTGCAGATGCAACAAAAATGGCAACACAATTAAATATATTAATAAATAGCCACGCTGTTGTGGTAAACATTGACTCTAAAAATAAAATAATTAGCTATATGCAAAATGGGCAAAAAACAGATTTGAAATACTACAAATTGGTCTTAGCACTCGGTGCAACCCCTATAGTTCCTGAGCCACTAAAAGATCATCCTTCTGTTTTTAGTGTTAATAACTTACATGATTACGTCACCTTTAGATCGTTCATAGAAACGAAACCTGAAAAAAGAATTGTTATTGTTGGTGGTGGCCTAATAGGCTGTGAGTTTGCACACGATCTAAAAGCTTCAGGTTATGACATTACAGTTCTCGAAAAGAGCGCCTACCCACTTTCAGGTTTATTGCCTCAGCATATCGCTAAATTATTTCAAGACAAATTATCTCTATTAGGTATATCGTTTTTATGTGATACGACTGTGAAAGCGATAAATGATCACCATATTACGACACAGTCAAATCAGCAGATTCCTTACGATAGTATTTTATGTGCAATTGGTTTAAAACCTAATACCGAACTTGCGCAAGCCAGTGGCATTGAGGTAAATAAAGGTATTATAGCGAATACTCTATTAGAAACGAATCAGCCAGATATTTATGCACTAGGCGATTGTGTTGAGGTGAATGAGTTAATTCTTCCGTACGTCATGCCTTTAATGCAACAGGCAAAATCTCTAGCAAAAACACTCTTGGGTGAACCTACGCATCTACATTATCCGGCCATGCCAGTTGCCATTAAAACTCCAACAGCGCCACTTACTGTACTTCTCCCTCCTCAAAATATAACAGTGACATGGCATGATGAAATTTTAGAGGATGGACTTATTGCAAGCGCAATAGATTCAGAAAATACCTTGCGTGGTTTTATTTTGTTTGGTGCAACTGCCGCAAAGCAACGCATGTCTTTAACAAAACTTATACCAGACTTAATTGCACCTCAACTTACGATAAAAACATCATAAAACGAGATGAAAACTATGCCATCATTTCAACCCTCGCCCTATAGTCGTTTTATGCAAGAAGCAGTTATTGAAACACCAAATGGGCTTTCATTACATGTCGAAGTGGGTGGTAATCCAGACCATCCCTGTATATTACTTATTATGGGTTTAGGCGGACAAATGATTCATTGGCCTGATCAGTTTTGCGAAACACTTATTCAACAAGGATTTTATGTCATTCGATTTGACAATAGAGATATCGGCCTTTCGTCAAAAACTGAAGTTACGCACATACAAAAAAACCTTTTGAAGATGATGATCCGCTTTAAAATTGGCCTTAAAAATACACCTGTGACATATACACTTGAAGATATGGCAGATGATGCATTTATTATTCTTAAACAACTCCATATAAAAACTTGTTATGTCATTGGTGCATCTATGGGAGGTATGATTGCTCAAATTTTAGCTGCAAAATACCCTTCACTTGTTGCACGTGTTGGCTTATTATTTACAAGCAATAACGCACGTTTTCTTCCTAATCCTGGAATTAAGCAATTACAAATGTTCTTTACTAGAGCAAAATCAGCAAAAGAAGAAGATGTCGTACAACATAACATCAAGATTGCGAAAAATATTGGCTCTCCGAGCTATATAAACGTTACAGATATACGTAAAATATCTAAAATTGCTTATCAGCGTTCTTATGCGCCTTTCGGTGTATTACAACAACTTTTAGCAATATTATGTACTGGCTCCTTACTGAAATGGGATAAGAAAATTACACAACCCACGCTCGTTATCCATGGCGCATGTGATAAGCTACTTCCGCCAAAGCATGGAAAAGCTGTTGCAAAAGCAATAAACGGCGCAAAGTTTGAATTAATTTCAGGAATGGGGCATGATATTCCTACTGAGCTTATCCCACAGTTAAGTAAACTATTTGTACACCACTTTAAATCTTAAAAAAATATTAGGACATTATGGCTGCATTACCTTCTTTAAGACAGCTTTCTTACTTAGTCACCCTGTCTGAAACATTACATTTTACCGAAGCTGCGCGCAGATCTTTTGTTACACAGTCTACACTGTCTGGTGGCATTATGGAGCTAGAGCGCCTTCTTGGTGGTGTCTTAGTTGAGCGAGATCGACAAAATGTTCGTTTAACCCCGCTTGGAGAACAAGTCGTTGGACGAGCACGCGTTTTACTTGCAGATGCACAAGATTTAATGCGCCTCAGTCGTGAAATGAGTGAACCTCTTACTGGAGATTTACATCTCGGAATTATTCCAACCATTGCTCCTTTTATTCTGACTAAACTATTAGATGAAGTTCATCAGCATCTTCCAAAAATTCAGTTACATCTACACGAAGCACAGAGTGAGAAAATCGTTGAGAAGCTAGAGCATGGTAATCTAGATATGATTATTCTGGCTTTACCATTCGATACACGTGGCTTAAAAGTTGCTGAAATTTTTCAAGAAGATCTTATTTTGGTTTATAACAAACAAGATAAAGCATGTGCACAAGCAAACTCACTGGATGACCTTGAAATGTCACGCTTAATGTTACTTGAAGAAGGACATTGCTTACGTGACCACGTACTTAGTGTTTGCCCTATTGGCGACCGTAAGTCAGATCATCGTCTAAAAGCCAGTTCCTTACCAACACTGATTGAAATGGTTTCTTCAAATCTTGGGTATACACTCCTTCCAGAAATTTCATTAAACCGAAATATCTTACAATATCATCCAGATTTACAAGTTAAACGTATCGAGAATGCACCAAATAGAACGATTTCTCTTGTTACACGTAAAAGTACACCATTGCATAACGAGTTTGATGTCCTCGCACGTATCTTGCAAAAGATTACACGTGAACATGACTAAATAAGAACATAAAAAAAGGAAGCTTAGCTTCCTTTTTTTATAATAGATTATCTTACTCTTCAGACTTAGTTTCAGTGATCGCTTCTACACTTTCAACAACTTCAGCTTGCTCATCCGTCAGCTCTTCTTCATCTTCTGCTACTGCTTCAATAGAGACAACACCAACTAGAACTTCTTCATGTAAGCGAATAAGACGAACACCCTGTGCATTTCTTCCCGTTGTTGCAACCTCAGAAGCACGTGTACGTACCAAAGTACCTCCATTTGAGATAAGTAACATTTCTTTACTTTCATCAATGGAAACTGCACCAATCAGCTCACCATTTCGCTCACTGGTTTTGATTGCAATAATTCCCTTACCGCCACGTTTCTTCGTTGGGAAGTCATCTACAGGTGTACGTTTACCATAACCATGTGCACATGCACAAAGGACTTCACCATTTTCTGGTACAACCACAAGCGAAACAATTCGGCTAATAAGGTTCAAATCACCAGCATCATCTGCATTTTCATCATTTGAATCATCAATATCTGAATCTGCATCGTCCGCATCAGCTGTACTAGCAAGTGTTACACGCATGCCTCGTACACCGCGTGCTGTACGTCCCATGGCACGTACATCAGTTTCTGCAAAGCGGATTGCTTTCCCTTCATTAGAGAACAACATAATCTGTTGCTGACCATCGGTAATTGCAACACCTATAAGCGTATCTTCTTCATTTAGCTCAATTGCACGCAAACCATTTGAACGTACATTACTAAATTGTGAAAGATCGACACGTTTTACCGTACCTGAGGCAGTTGCCATAAATACGTAATGATCTTCTGGGAAATCCTTAACAGGTAGAATCGCAGTAATGGTTTCATTTGGCTCAAGCGGCAATAAATTTACCATTGGGCGACCTTTTGCTCCACGAGAAGCTTGTGGTACTTCAAATGCCTTTAAGCGATAGACTTTACCAACATTTGTAAAGCACAACACTGTTGAGTGATTTGATGTCACAATAAGATGCTGAATAATATCATCATCTTTCATTGATGTTGCAGATTTACCACGACCACCACGGCGCTGTGCCTGATAGTCTGAAAGTGGTTGTGTTTTTGCATAGCCTGTTTGAGAAACAGTCAATACAATTTGTTCTTCAGGAATTAAATCTTCACGAGAGAAGTCAATGCGTGACTCTACAATATCTGTACGACGCGCATCGCCATATTGCTGAAGAACTTGTGCAAGCTCCTCACGAATAACTGCCATCAGCAAGTTAAAGTCATTTAAAATTGCAGTTAGCTCAGCAATTTGTGACAATATTTCGCTATATTCTGCATGAAGTTTATCTTGCTCTAGGCCAGTTAAACGATGTAGACGTAATTCTAAAATTGCGCTCACTTGTGCAGGTGACAAACGATATTTATCTTCAGCTAAACCAAATGGACGGCTAAGATCTTCGCCTTCGATCACTTCTGGACGCACAGAAATTGAACCTGCTTTCTCCAGTAGGGCAACAACACTACCAGCTGCCCATTCATTTGCTAATAAACGTTCACGTGCTTGAGCAGGGTTTTCAGACGAACGAATCGTTTCTATAACTGCATCAATATTTGCAAGTGCAACAGTTAAGCCTTCTAAAATATGACCGCGCTCACGTGCTTTACGCAATTCAAACATCGTACGACGTGTAACCACTTCCTGACGATGACGAATGAACGCTGCGATAATATCTTTTAAGTTCATTAACTTAGGCTGACCATTATCTAGACAAACCATGTTAATGCTAAAGGAGTTCTCAAGCTGAGTATTTAAAAATAGATTATTAACAACAACTTCTGCATTTTCACCACGTTTTAAGTCAATGGCAATACGCATGCCTTCTTTATCTGACTCGTCACGAAGTTCTGAAATTCCCTCTATTTTCTTTTCTTTTACAAGTTCAGCAATACGCTCAATCACTCTTGCTTTATTAACTTGATATGGAATTTCAGTAAAGACAATTGTTGTACGACCTTTACTGTCTTCTTCGAAGTGGTATTTGCCACGAATATGTAAACGACCTTTACCTGTGCGGTAAGCATCTACAATACCCGACTTACCATAAATAATACCACCAGTTGGGAAGTCTGGGCCTGTCACATGCTCCATTAACCCTTCTACAGATATATTTGGATTATCTGCATAAGCAAGACAAGCATGAATGACTTCTGTCATATTATGAGGTGCCATATTGGTTGCCATACCAACAGCAATACCTGCAGCCCCATTAATTAATAGGTTTGGAATACGTGTCGGTAAAACCTGTGGTATACGCTCCGAACCATCATAGTTATCTTCCCAGTCGACCGTATCCTTTTCTAAATCGGCCAATAATTCATGTGCAAGGCGCGTCATACGTACTTCTGTATAACGCATCGCAGCAGCACTGTCACCGTCTATAGAACCAAAGTTTCCCTGACCATCAACCAGTTGATAGCGTAAACTAAAGTCTTGCGCCATACGTACGATAGTTTCATAAACAGCCGAATCACCATGTGGGTGATATTTACCAATAACATCACCTACCACACGTGCAGATTTTTTATAGGCTTTGTTATAGTCATTGCCCAACTCGTGCATAGCAAAAAGCACACGACGATGAACGGGTTTAAGGCCATCTCTCACATCTGGCAATGCACGAGAAACAATCACACTCATGGCATAATCTAAATACGAGTGCTTGAGTTCATCCTCAATGGCAATCGGTCTTATTTCCGATACGCTCATGCATACTCCTTGTTTTTTTGATTAGTCATGCTAATCATAAATCTTCAAAAATCAGATAGAATTGAGTTCAAAAGCTCAAACTAAAATTAAAAAATATAACGCTTAATTTTAACATATTTGCCATTTTATTTGTGTGATGAAAGTTAAAGTTCATCTATTTTTTTGGCGAGAAAATGTAATATTTTTTACAAAAAAAGTTGATCATTTTCTTAAGCTTATATTTTATTCAAGGTAAAAATAAAAAATGCCTCATTATGAGGCATTTTTACGCATTCGAGGTCTAAATTTTTGAAACGAGCTCTGGAATAACCTCGTTTAAATCGCCTACTAACCAGTAGTCAGCGACAGCATTTATTGGCGCCTCTTCATCTTTGTTAATTGCAACAATGACTTTAGAATCTTTCATACCAGCCAAATGCTGAATTGCACCTGAAATACCAACAGCAATATAAAGCTCAGGAGCAACGATTTTACCTGTCTGGCCCACTTGCATATCGTTTGGTACAAAGCCTGCATCTACTGCTGCACGAGAAGCACCCTGCGCTGCACCTAGCTTATCAGCTAGAGGGTCAAGTACTGCATGATAGTTTTCTGCAGAACCAACACCACGACCACCTGAAACCACAACACGTGCTGCTGCAAGCTCTGGACGCTCAGATTGAATAATCTCTTCAGCAATAAATTTAGATAAACCTGCATCTTCTGCATCTGTAATGGTTTCAACAGATGAATTTCCTGCATCTGATGCAACTGCTTCAAATGCTGTTGTACGTACAGTACCTAAAATAACAGTTTCTTCAGATTGCACTGTAGCAATAGCATTACCCGCATAGATTGGACGCTTGAACGTATTTGCAGATTCAACAGCAATAATATCTGTAACCATGCTGACATCTAGAAGTGCTGCCACACGCGGTAAAATATTTTTACCTGTTGTTGTAGAAGCAGCCAAAACATGTGAATAATTTTTTGCAATTTTAGCAATCAATGCTGCTACGTTTTCAGCAAGTTGATGAGCATATACAGCTTGATCAGCAAGGATAACTTTTGTTACACCTGCAACCTTTGCAGCTTGTTCTGCTACCGCACTTACGCCTTGACCTGCAACTAAAACAGTAATATCACTACCAATTTTCTGTGCCGCTGCAACAACATTTAAAGTCGCACCACCAAGTGCTTTGTTGTCATGATCAGCGATTACCAAAATACTCATGTTCTATCCCTTGTATTAGATCACTTTCGCTTCGTTTTTAAGCTTTTCTACAAGCTCATCTACTGAAGATACTTGCACGCCAGCTTTACGCTCAGGTGGATTTTCAACTTTAATGGTTTTTAGTTTTGTACCCGTCGCCACACCATAATCAGCAGGTGATTTTACATCTAACTGCTTCTTACGTGCTTTCATAATGTCAGGGAGCTTCACATAACGTGGTTCATTCAAACGCAAGTCTGATGTGATTACTGCTGGAAGTGAAAGTTCAATCGTCTGTAAACCACCATCGATTTCACGTGTAACTTGTGCTTTTCCATCTTCAATATGAATTTGAGATGCAAAAGTTGCCTGTCCTGAACCAATTAAGGCAGAAAGCATTTGACCGACTTGATTTGAATCATCATCAATCGCTTGCTTACCAAGTAATATCAATTCAGGTTTTTCTTCGGCCACGATGCCTTTCAATACTTTTGCGACTTCTAAAGCACCAATTTCATCATTTGTTTCAACTAAAATTGCACGGTCTGTACCAAGTGCCATAGATGAACGTAATTGTTCTTGAGCTTCTTTCGCTCCTACAGAAACAACTACAATTTCAGAAACAACCCCTTTTTCTTTAAGGCGTACTGCTTCTTCGACAGCAATCTCACAAAATGGATTAATTGACATTTTAACGTTAGTTAAATCAACACCACTGTTGTCCGACTTAATGCGAACTTTTACATTGGCATCTACGACACGTTTGACAGCAACAAGAGCCTTCATGTAATCCTCGGCTATGTTTAATGATATGGAGGGAAAAAGCAAAATGCTTTTTTAATTTATCTTTACGTGCCTATCTTGCATTGTACGCTATCTTTTGGTCAAGTCACAATTCTTCTTCTTAGCGGGTTTTGGGTAAAAAAACATACATTTAATTGCATAAAAAATAATTATTTTCACGAATTAAATTGGATCATTCTATTTTTTTATATGAAAAACAAATATTTAAACAACAAATACCAAGTGATCAGACAAATATTACATCAATTTTACTGATATAAAACATAAAAACAATTCAACGTACAAATATACCCCTTGAAGCTTGCATTCCTCGCCAAGGGGCATAACGTGCTAGATTAATGTGTAATAAGCCAAGTTGCTGCGAGCATAATCATTGTACCTGAGCCCACATCTACCCATTTTTGTTTATTTGCATCGAAATGTGTACGGCGCACGAATTTACCAACCAATAGACTTAAACCCGAATATACGACAAAGCATAAGCCAATAAAAATAAAAGACAAACTTAATCCCTGTACAATCGTGTTGCCCGTTTGATTCATAAATTGAGGTAAAATAGCAAAATAAATAAGCATGCCTTTGGGATTAAGTAATGCTGTAAAAAAACCTTTTTTGATCGGGCTTTTTACCACTTTTTTATTCAGCTTTAATGCCTCGTTATTTGAAAAAGCTGTTCTAAACAGTTGAAAGGCTAAAAATAATAAATATGCAACACCAATATATCGAATTGCATCGAATAATAAGGGATAAGCAATAATAATTGCAGATACTCCGAGAGCCACTAATATGGAGTGAATGAGGTAGCCAAGACATACCCCAAGCGTAGCCATAACCCCTGCTCTAGCATCTTTTCCAACCACTTGAGATAAAATAAAAATCATATCTGGACCCGGTGTAAATACCAATGGAATTATTGTTAGCGTAAATAAAACTAGATCAGACATTTAGACCCCCCAAACCGTTACTACCGAATGGGCGTATTATCTAAATTTTTTTATAAAATAGGATTGCAAATATTCTATAATTATTCATATTTTTAGAATTATCTGTGAAAAAATGAAAGTTAAATCATCAAATATTTCAGTAAGCTTAGATAGAATCGATAAAAATATTATTCGGCATCTACAAGAGAATGGCAGAATTCAAAATAATGACCTTGCCAGACATGTTGGGCTTTCACCATCTTCTTGCTTACGACGCGTTAAAATTTTAGAAGAAGCCAACATTATTCAAAGCTATACCACTCTAGTAGATCCGCAAAAGGTCGGTTTACAGCTCATTCTGTTTTCACGCATATGGCTTATTGGACAAGATGCAGAAACCATCGATCTTTTTATCGAAGCAATGAAAGAACTCCCACAAGTCATGGAGTGCTATATTATTTTAGGTGAGTGTGATGCTATGCTAAAAGTTGTTGTACCCGATTTAGAAAGTTACCGTAAATTTCAATCTGGACATCTCACTAAAAAAAATGGCATTACAAGCGTCAAAACCGATTTACCAAGTCAAATTATTAAACAAAGTTACCAATTGCCCTTATAAATATATAAAAGGATAAATCATGAGTTTTGTATCCCCTGTTCAACTTTGTATGAATAATATCCGAATTGAACCTTTAGACTTTTCACATGAGACAGGATTAATTGAAGCATGTAAAGATGGGGAGCTTTGGAAACTTAGAATTACCTCTACACCTCACTTTACCCAAGTCAAAGAATATATCGAACTCGCACAAAAACAACGCCAAGAAGGTTCAAGATTTGCATTTGTGGTTATCGATGAAACATCTGGAAAAATTTTAGGAACCACCAGCTATCACGATATTTTAGCATCCGTAAAACGTGTTAAAATTGGCTATACTTGGTATGCACAATCTGTACAACGCACCCATGTTAATACAACATGTAAATTACTTTTAATGAAACATGCTTTTGAAACCTTACAATGCAATGTTGTGGGGTTACGTACAGATATTTTTAATTTCAAAAGTCAAAAAGCGATTGAACGACTCGGGGCTAAAAGAGACGGTATTATTCGAGGTGACGCATTAAGAAAAGATGGTACGGTTCGAGATACAGTAATGTATAGCATTACTGCTGGAGAATGGGCTAATGTACATGCACATCTCTTAGATTTATTATCAAAATATGAATAGCTTCATAAACTATTCTACTTTGACCTTTTGTGCACGTGGATGTGCCTGATCATATACAGAAGCCAATCGGTCAAAGTCTAAATGTGTATAAATTTGTGTCGTAGACAAATTACTATGACCAAGCATCTCTTGTACGGC
Source organism: Acinetobacter pollinis (assembly GCF_015627175.1). Lineage (GTDB taxonomy): Bacteria > Pseudomonadota > Gammaproteobacteria > Pseudomonadales > Moraxellaceae > Acinetobacter > Acinetobacter pollinis. The sequence goes on from NZ_VTDQ01000012.1 coordinate 17,488, forward strand.
ACGTAAATCTCCACTACCAGAGAGTAAATGGCTTGCAAAACAATGTCTCAATAAATGTGGATGGAGGTCAACATTTACACCTGCACGTTGTGCTTGAAATTTGACACGTTTTTCAATTTGTCTAGCACCTAGTGGCTCACCGCACCGTTGTGAAATAAACACAGCATCATCAGATTTAAATTCACGTTTCCATACACGATAAACTTGAAGCCATGTCAGAATCGCATTTTTTGCACTCTCTCCAAACGGTACAATTCGAGTTTTATTTCCTTTCCCTGTAATGCGAATGAGTTTTCGTTGAAAATCAATATCTTTGAATGTTAATCCTTGAATTTCCGATAGACGAATGCCACTAGAATATAATAGTTCAAGTAAAGCTTTGTCTCTTATCCAAAGTTGCTGTTGAATATGATTTTTGGGCGCAGGTTGATCTAAAATCTGAATAATAGTTTCAGGGTCGACCAGTCCAGGTAATGGCCGCGCATGGCGTTTAAGTTGAAAATCTTTAGTAACGTTTTGAGCGATCAGATGATTCTCACTTACCCATTTCATAAATTGCCGAATGGCACTGAGTTGACGTTGTAAGCTACTACGACTCAAACGCCCTTGTTCTACCTTAAACGTCAAAAACTCACGTAAATCAGATGTTTCTATAGAGTGAAGATCTAATGCCTTATTTTCACAAAACTTAAGAAAGTCTGTGACATCTCGTGAATAGGCTTGAATAGTTTGCACAGATTGATTTTGATTTCTACGCGAAATCAACCAATTCTCTAACCAATCCCATACTGTATTCACATTGATGTCCCAGATTTAAGAAAAAGCACTCGCAGTTGGTGCTTTTTCAATAGATGAACTTAGCCTTGGAAATAACGTAGATCCAAACGTCCTTCATAAACGGTAGATGTCGGACCTGTCATCCATACCACACCACCCTCTTTCCAAGCAATGTGTAAACGACCACCCGCAAGCTCTATTTCAACTTCACTTGATAAAAGGCCACGGCGCATAGCACTTACTGCTGCTGCACATGCACCTGTACCACACGCGAGCGTTTCACCTACACCACGTTCAAATACACGTAGTCGAGCATGTTTCTCATCTAAAATTTGTAAAAAACCTGCATTCACACGTTGAGGAAAGCGAATATGCTTTTCAATCTGAGGACCAAGCAATGGAACATCTACATTTAAGACATCGGGTACAACAGTAATCGCATGCGGATTCCCCATATTAACCACGTCAATTTTTACAATTAATCCATCTGCAAGAGATAAATCATAAAGTTCCTCTTGTTCTTCAGCAGCAAAAGGAATTTCATGTGGCAAAAATTTAGGTAGGCCCATATTTACACGCACCCAACCATTCGGGCCTAGTTCGGGTTCAACAATACCAGACTGAGTTTGTACTCGAATTTTGGTTTTGCGTGTAAGTTGACGATCATGGACAAACCGTGCAAAACAACGTACGCCATTGCCACACTGTTCTACCTCTGAGCCATCCGCATTGTAAATACGATATTTAAAATCTACATTCGGTAAATCTGGTGGCTCAACAATAAGAAGTTGATCAAAACCTATGCCAAAGTGCCGATCTGCTAAACGCTGAATAGTGAGTGTATCTAATTCAGCCTTTTGACTAATCAGATCAACGACCATGAAGTCATTCCCAAGACCATGCATTTTTGTAAATTCAAGTAACACTTTTTATTCCTCAGGCAATAAACGTTCTCTTTCCCATAATGACTCAATGGTTTCACGCTCACGGATTAAATGTGCTTTATGACCTTCAACCATAACTTCAGCAGCACGACCACGCGTATTATAGTTTGAGCTCATCACGAATCCATAAGCACCTGCACCAAATATAGCAAGTGTATCGTTTTCTTTAAGAGATAATTTACGATCTTTTGCTAAAAAGTCACCAGTTTCACAAATTGCACCCACGATGTCCCATACTTTAGCTTTGGTTTTCTTCAGCTCAGTTACAGGCTGTACATCCATCCACGCTTGATACAATGACGGACGAATTAAATCATTCATAGCTGCATCGACAATTGCAAAATTACGATGACTGGTTGGTTTTAATAAATCAACTTTAGTTAAAAGCACACCCGCATTTGCGCTAATGCTTCGACCTGGTTCCATAAACACTTTAAGCCCGAGTTTTTCAAGCGCAGGTTGAAGTGCATTGGCAAACTGTTTCGCTGTAGGAGGTGTTTCGTCTTTATAGACAACCCCTAATCCACCACCAATATCAATATGTTGAAGCTCAATACCCATTTTTTTTAATTTTTCAATCATGACCATTAAACGTGCAAGCGCATCTTCAAATGGTTGGGTCTCAGTCAACTGTGAACCAATATGACAGTCAATTCCAATGATATCTAAATGTGGTAATTGATTAGCATACTCATAAGTCTCATATACAGCATCACTTTGAATACCAAACTTATTTTCTTTTAAACCTGTAGAAATATAAGGGTGAGTATTGGCATCGACATCTGGATTTACACGTAGTGAAATTGGTGCTTTTACATTAAGTTTAGCTGCCACTTTTTCTATACGATCAAGTTCGGCATGAGATTCCACATTAAAACATGCAATACCGACTTCCAAAGCCTTTTGAATATCTGCTTCAGATTTACCAAGTCCTGAAAAAACAACTTTTTTAGGATCACCACCCGCCGCAATCACACGTGCAAGCTCCCCTCCAGTTACAATATCAAAACCAGCACCAAGCTTGGATAATACATTTAAAACCGCGAGATTTGAGTTTGACTTTACTGCATAGCAAATTTGATGATCTATATAAGAAAACGCCTTGTCCAATTCAGTATAATGTTTTTCAAAAGCAGCTTTTGAATATACATATAGTGGCGTACCAAACTCTTGTGCAACTTGCTCTAATGAGCAATGCTCTGCATGCAAAACCCCTTGAATGCGGTCAAATGTCATCATAAAATCCTTAAAAAATTAATCTTTCTGTGTTGTATTTGGCTCAGAAACAGACTGAGATGTTGCCGGATCTGTTTGTTCAGCACTTTGCTTATGATGCCAAAGTAAATATTTTGGTCTTTTGTCTAGATTCGGATCACTTGTAAGTTGCAATGCACCTGGTTGGCCACAACCGACCAAGCTTCCGACTAACATCAAGCCAATTACGCCCACTAAATTGCGCATAAACTTACCTTTTTTCATATTTTAAAGCAGTATACATTGATGCAAAACGCTTTTGTATCTTAGATTATGGGTTTCAAGCTTTTATATAGCTTAAAATATGCTCACTTTTTTCTTGGTTTTAAGAAAAAATATCCAACCACTAAAAGTACAAACCAAATTGGACTGACCTTTAAAGCTTGAAACGTATCTGGCTCAAGCGATAAGACATATAACATCATCACAAAAAATAAAATGACGATCCAGCAAGTTACTAAACCACCTGGCATCTTAAACTTAGACTGTGCATGAAGTGTTGGCCGTGTTTTATAATAGACCATATAACTCCAAATAATCATTAGCCAGACACAAATAAATAATATCGTTGACAATGTCGTTGCTAAGGTAAATGCTTTAATTGTATCGGGTACAAAGTACTGTAATGCAGCACCACCCAATAAACATAATGCGGAGAAATATAAGGCATTTGCAGGAACATGGCGTGAAGTTAAAATACCAAATAATTTCGGCCCTTGCCCTTCTCTTGATAAACCAAAAAGCATTCTACTGGTCGAAAAGACACCACTGTTCATAGATGACATTACAGATGAAAGCACAACTAAATTCATAATAATTGCAGCAGCCGCGATGCCTGCTTGACTAAATAAACTGACAAATGGACTCATATTTGGATTTACATGATTCCATGGCGTAACAGACATTACGACAGTCAAAGAAAGTACATAAAAGATTATTATACGTACAGGAATCGAATTTACCGCTTTAGGTAAGTTGCGTTCAGGATCTTGTGTTTCCGCAGCAGTTGTTCCAACCAATTCTACACCGACGAATGCAAAAATTGCGATTTGAAAGCCTGCGAGAAATCCATTTAGCCCTTGAGGAAACAAGCCACCATTTGCCCATAAATGTGTAAAAGAAGCAATATCTCCAGAGGTAGAGGTAAATCCTGTAAATACCATCCAAAGCCCTACCGCAATCAATACAACAATTGCAATAATTTTAACTAGGGCAAACCAAAATTCCATTTCACCAAATAGTTTTACAGTAACGAGGTTTAACCCCATAATAAAAAAGATAGATGCCACACAAATAAGTGCACTTTCCTGCGGGCTAAACGGCACACCATGATTAAAGAACTGCAAATAATTAATAATTGCTGAAAGATCGGCAATACCTATAGAGATCCAACATAACCAATACGTCCAACCAATAAAATAACCTGCCCAAGGGCCAATTAAATCTGTCGCAATATCAATAAATGACTTATATTCTAAATTTGATAGTAACAGTTCACCTAAAGCGCGCATGACAAAAAACACCATGACACCAATAATCATATAAATAAATAAGATAGAAGGTCCAGCTAAAGAAATAGTCTTACCAGAACCCATAAATAGACCTGTTCCAATAGCGCCACCAATAGCAATCAATTGTAAATGTCGATTGGATAAACTTTTTTGTAATTCTCCACCATGCTGAGAATCATGGATATTCTGATTAGACATGACTTACTAGCTTTTAAAAACGATTGAGCAAAGTTACCGTAAATTCGAATAAAAATAAAAATAAAATGTTATTTTTAGAAAAAATATTATAAAAAATGCCTATTTTAACTATAAATACGAAAAAATGAGTACTTTATTTCATCAAATTTCAACGTTTCTGAGGTATCTCGATCGGTGTTATAATCACTTGTTACTTTAATATTTATCTTTTCAAAGAACTTTAGGTGTGGGTAAATTTACTCTATGAGCAAAGCCAAAACGGTTTATCGTTGTGAACAATGTGGTACAGATCATTCGAAATGGGCAGGTCAATGCAGTGAATGTGGTGAATGGAACAGTTTACTTGAGGTTCGTCTAGACACAGCAACGCCACACCGTGCCCGCCCTAAAGTCAGTGGTGGTTACGCAGGTCAGGCATCAAGTGTGACTACCCTCAAAGATGTTTCTATTTCTCATGAATCGCGTCTTCCAACTGGCATCAGCGAATTCGATAGAGTACTCGGAGGAGGTCTAGTCACTGGTTCAGTAGTACTTATTGGTGGTGACCCAGGTATTGGAAAATCTACAATTTTACTGCAAACAGCGACGCACATGGCAGACACAAAACGTGCTGCTTTATACGTTACAGGTGAAGAATCTTTATCTCAAGTTGCCTTACGCGCCCAAAGACTTGATCTACCTACCACTCACTTGAAAGTTATGGCAGAAACATGTGTTGAGCGTATTTGTGAGGTTTTAGCACAAGAAAGACCAGCAGTTGCAATACTAGATTCGATTCAAACGCTTTACACCGAAACTTTACAGTCTGCGCCGGGTGGTGTATCACAAATACGAGAGTCTGCTGCTCTTTTAACACGATTTGCAAAACATAGTGGAACAGCACTATTTATTGTAGGTCATGTTACAAAAGAAGGTGCTCTGGCAGGTCCACGTGTCCTTGAGCACATGGTGGACTGTGTACTTTATTTTGAAGGACAGTCAGATTCTCGCTACCGCATGATACGTGCTGTAAAAAATAGATTTGGTGCAGTGAATGAACTTGGTGTCTTCGGCATGACAGATAAGGGACTTAAAGAAGTATCTAATCCTTCTGCGATTTTCCTCAGTCGTTATGATGAAGCAATTCCTGGTTCTATTGTAATGATTAGTCGCGAAGGTACACGCCCTCTTTTGGTAGAGGTACAAGCCTTAGTCGATGATGCACATGGACAGGCAAGACGAGTTTCTTTAGGACTTGATCAAAACAGATTGAATATGCTGCTGGCCGTTATGCATAGACACGGTGGTATTCAGACCACAGGGCAAGACGTGTATGTAAACATTGTAGGTGGTTTAAAAATTACAGAAACAGGTTCAGATTTAGCAGTACTTCTTGCATGTGCATCCAGTTTACGTGGCAAATCACTCCCACAGCAACTTGCTGTATTTGGTGAAGTTGGCTTATCTGGGGAAATTCGTCCCGTACCAAATGGACAAGAGCGACTGAAAGAGGCGATTAAACACGGCTTTGAATATATTATTTTGCCTAGAGCCAATGCACCTCAAAAGCCAATTCCTGGGGTTAAAGTCATTGCAGTTGCAAGACTTCACGAAGCATTATCAGAAGCACTTCAATTAGAAAATTAATTTTTTATTGCGTTTTTAGTACTTTTATTAAAAACGCCTCCCCACTTTCACTTATTTTTTAAATATATTATTTAGTTACAATAAGTACTTAGATCTTTGTCTATCGTATAGGTTTCATTTGTTATAATAAAATTTACACTTAGCTATTGAATTTTTTTCACTTTGCCTTCATAAATAGGTAACTCACTTTAATTTTTAATAGGAAAAATTAATGAAATTACGCCAACGTGGCTTAGTTGCAAGTATCTTAATAGCAACTTTGGTGGTTTCACCGTTGGTCGATGCAAAACGTGCAGGCAACGGCAAAAGCCAAGGTATGCAACGTTCAATCGCACCAAGTCAGTCTAGTCAACAGCAACAACGTGTTAGACCACAGCCTGCCCCAACTTACAACAATACAGCACCTCAACCTCAGCAAAAACAAGGTTCTGGTATTGGTAAAATGGTTGCTGCTGGTGCCGCTGGTGCTGCAGTTGGTGCATTAGCAACACATGCGCTTGCAGACAACAACCATAATAATGCGACAAATAACGCAAATACTGGTACTGCGACAGCAAATGAAGCAACTGCAACACAAAATACAGCACCTCAACAACAAGCTGAACAACCTGCAGAGAAAAAATCAGGTGGTTTACCGTGGTTGTGGATTATTTTGATCGCAGGCGCAGCGTTCTTTATTTTCCGTAAAATGAGTGCAAAAAAAAAGTCGGAGGGTAACAACAACCCTTATGCACCAAACAATGGTTCACCATCTTTTGGTTCAAACTCAACGACAACAAACACATCCAACAATGATACAAATATTTTTGGACAAAGCGTTGGTGGTGGTACAAACATGAATACGCAAGCACCTTTTACAAACAATGGTAATCAGTTACCAGATGGCACTGAACAGGCTGCTTTCTTACGTGTTGCACGTCAGCGTTTTAATCATATTCAGTCCATTAATAGCGCAAGTAACATTGAAGAAATTCGTCGTTATTTAACAAATGACTTATATAACTCAATGTATCAAGACATCATGGCTAACCAAGAGCAAGATGTTGCTGAGTTTGAAAACCTAACTGCAACCTTAGTCGATAGTACGACTGAAAATGGTCAGTACATCGCAAGTGTTCGCTTTACAGGTATGGTTTCAGAAGACTTAAACAGTACTGCAAAACCATTCTCTGAAGTTTGGCATTTTGTAAAACCTGTTAACTCTCAACAAGATTGGATTGTTGCAGGTATTCAAGTCGAAAACTAAAAACACATTAGAAAAAAGCCAGTCTCAGGACTGGCTTTTTTTATATTTAAGCAATGGTCTTATAAAATTGTAAGAAGCCATCTTCGTCTTGCTGAGTAAAATGATACTCTGTCTCTATACATTGTTGTTTACTTAGCTGAGTGTTTAGTGTCGTTTTCTTATATTTCATTACGTTATCTCCTCCTACGAGTTGAATATCGAAAATATAAGGAATATGTTCTTTCGCAAGTAACTTCTTAATACGTGCACAGTTTTTATGCCAGTTTGCGATATCACCATCACGTGTCGCTTTAAGCTTTAACAAGATTTTATATTCTTTATCTATACACTCAATTTCCTGTTCTCCATTTACATAAAATGCTTTTAAAGCTTCTGCACTTTTTGTAATGGTATATGGATGATTCAGTGTTGTTATTGTAAGTTGATACGTTTGTTGATTTGGCATAATTCTTCTCTTCCTAGGTTGGTTTGAAGTAGTTTTTAATACCACTTATGTCTATTGTTGTGATTGTTTCGCTGTTTTTTTATACTTTTTATCATATCTATTTTTCTGCTGAAAAAAAAGCCAGTCTCATATTTTTTTACAAAAAGGTAGACCAAAGTATTAAACCAACCTTAAAAGCTATGATTCTTCTTATTATTATCACAATAAACAAAAATTACTTACGCAATATAGCTAAAGCACGCCCTATTTCCTATAAAAGGACGTGCTTCAAGACTTATCTAGAACTATTAGGTAACGGAATATACTGAGTATTACGACGCTGAGGCGAACGCTCTCCTACTGTTACATCAAGAACGAGCGATTGATTATCTCGAATAACATCTACTTTCACTGTACTGTTTGGCGACTGTAAAGCAACATAGTTAATCAGGTGGGATGCCGAATTCATTTCTGTATTATTCACCTTAATAATCCGATCTCCATTTCTTAACCCAGCATTTGCGGCAGGTCCGTTAGGAAGAATAGTTGCAATAACAACACCACTCGGTACAGTATTCACATCATCACTATATTTGGGTGGTAAAAGACTAAGCCCTAACCAACCACGAGTAACCTTTCCATCTTTTAAAATCGAATTAAACACATGCTGACAAATCTTCGCAGGTATTGCAAAACCTATTCCTAGTGAACCACCAGATTGAGAAAAAATAGCAGTATTTACACCAATTAGATTCCCCGCAACATCAATTAAAGCACCTCCTGAATTACCAGGATTAATTGCAGCATCTGTCTGAATAAAATCTTCATAGGTATTAATACCTAAATCAGAACGCCCAAGTGCTGAAATAATACCTTGAGTTACTGTTTGACCCACACCAAAAGGATTACCTATGGCTAAAACAACATCTCCAACTTGATTGCCACTCAATTTAAAAGGTAAAACTGGCAAATTATCTAAATCAATTTTAATAACAGCTAGGTCTGTATCTGGGTCAGTACCAATTACTTTCGCTACAGCCCTTCTACCATCATTTAAACCAACAATAATTTTTTCTGCCTGTGTAATGACATGATTATTCGTTAAAATATAACCATCGGATCGAACAATAACACCTGACCCTAAATTATTTTCATTGCGACTTTTTAATTCTGGAGATTGGCTCCCAAAAAACTCTCTCAGCGCATCTGAATTCGAAAGGTCTTTACCATTTCGTTTTATTTTTTGAGTTGTAAAAATATTAACTACTGCGGGTGCAGCTGCTTTTACTGCATCACTATAGGAGTCAAATGCACCTGCTTTTGCATTTACCAAAGGCTCAACTTTTTCGGCAGGCATTTTAACGCCATCAGAAGCAATCGGTGCTTGAGGAGCCACTTTTTTAGGTATAATTGTATGATCTGTTTGGTTAATCCTTTGCCACCCTAAAAAAGTGATAATTACTATAACTAGCAACCCCCAAGGTAACCATATCAATGCTTTACGCACGTTGCCATCCCTCTGTAAAATACTTTAATTCATTGATGTCAAAAAAAATTTATGCGTTATTGTAATCATAATTTTCTTTGAAGACGTTAAAAGTTAACATGAATTTGTCTAGCTTTAGTTAATACATAACCTATTTTTTATTTCATTTACTTATTTAGGATAATTATGGCCAATCTTAATGACATTATTCAATGGTGTGATCAGACCTTAAAAACTCAAGAATTTAAAGACTATGCACCAAACGGATTACAAATAGAAGGTAAACAAGACGTAAAAAAAATTTTGTGTGCTGTTACAGCCTCTCAAGATGCTATTGATGCATGTATCGCTGAAGGTGCTGATGTACTTTTGGTACACCATGGTTATTTTTGGAAAGGCGAACCGTACCCAATTACAGGTATGCGTGGAGAACGCATTAAAAAACTGATCCAACATAACATTTCTCTCATTGCCTATCACTTACCACTCGATGCCCATCCTTCATTAGGTAATAATGCAGCAATTGCCGAACTGCTTAAATTAGAGAATATTCAGGCCCTCGACTTCAATGACAAACACCCTATCGGTAATGTTGCAACGTTAAAGTCACCCATCTCAGTTTCAGAATTTCAAACGCTTTTAAAAAATAATATTAATCCAAATATTCTTCATTTATCTGCTCAACGAGAGATGATTCAACGCATAGGTTACTGCACAGGAGCTGCACAAGATTTTATTAGCAAAGCTTCTGAACAACTGTGTGATGCATATATATCAGGAGAAGTCAGCGAAAGAACTTTTTATGAGGCTAAAGAGTTAAATGTCCACTACTTTGCTTGTGGTCATCATGCTACTGAACGTTATGGCGTACAAAGACTTGGGAAAGCAATAGCTGAGCAATTTGGAATCACATATCACTATTTCGAACAAGATAACCCAGTTTAAACATTTGAATATTTATTTTTTTTACATACTATGTATACGGTGCCATGCACAACATGCATCTTCAATGTGAAATAACATAAAACTTTCTAACCCAGCATAACGCAAGGAACGAAAAACATGACAACGATTACTTTACCAGAATTACCATATGGTTATGACGACTTAGCACCTCATATTAGTCGTGAAACACTTGAGTTTCACCACGATAAGCATCACAACACATACGTTGTTAACTTAAACAAAGCAATTGAAGGTACTGAGTTACAAGGTAAAACGCTTGAAGAAATTATTGTTGCAACCGCAAATGATAGTTCTAAAGCAGGCGTATTTAACAATGCAGCGCAAGTATGGAACCATACATTTTATTGGAACTGTTTAAAGAAAAATGGTGGTGGTCAACCTACAGGTGCTGTTGCTGAAAAAATTAATGCAGCTTTCGGTTCATACGAAAAATTTGCAGAAGAGTTTGCAAATGCTGCTGCAACACAATTTGGTTCAGGTTGGGCATGGTTAGTTGCAGATGAAATTAATGGTAACCTTTCTATTTTAAAAACATCAAATGCTGATACACCACTTGCACATGGTAAAATTGCTGTATTAACGATTGATGTATGGGAACATGCTTACTATATCGATTTCCGTAATGCACGTCCGAAGTACATTTCAACTTTCCTAGAAAGCTTAGTGAACTGGGATTATGCAAATGCAAAACTTGCTGGTGAACCTGCTGGCGTTGAAAAATAATATTTAAAAGATGTCCTACATTCACTGTAGGACATCACCCATTTGGTTAAAAATATAACTAATATCCTGATTTAGATCACAAATAATACAAAAGAATCAAATTATTTCAATATATCCTTGACGATCTTTTATATCCCACATAGAATGCGCATCAGATTCTCCAATAGCTCAGTCGGTAGAGCGACGGACTGTTAATCCGCAGGTCCCTGGTTCGAGCCCAGGTTGGAGAGCCAGCTATTCTCCCATAGCTCAGTTGGTAGAGCGACGGACTGTTAATCCGCAGGTCCCTGGTTCGAGCCCAGGTGGGAGAGCCAAATACTAACCCTCAAAGTGTACGAATCTTTGAGGGTTTTTTAATGCCTGCTTGTTCAAAAACGAAGCCATGCCAGAGTATAACATGGCACTTCGTCTATTTAATGTTGGACCAACCACCACCTAAAGCACTAATTAAAGCAACACTGTTTTGTAATTGAGTTGACTGCAACTGCAATAAGCTTTGTTCACTACTTAAACGTGTCGCCTCTGTGGTTGCCACACTGGTGTAATCAATAACACCTTCTTCATATTGATTGCGAATAATCCTCGCTGACTCTGTGGCTGCAACCAATGCTTTTTGTTGTGCAGAAAATTCTTTTTCTAAGCTTGTCGACTTAACTAGATAATCCTCTACATTCTGCATCGCGTCTAAAACTGTTTGGCGATAGCTAGCGACAGTTTCATCGTAAGCAGCACGTGCAGAAGCAACTTTTGCTTTATTGGCACCAAAATCTAAAATACTCTGTGTTGCAGATGCACCTAAAGACCAAATAGATGTAGCCGCAGAAAACAACTCAGATAAGTGATTACTGCTATATCCTGCGCTTCCAGATAAACTTAAACTTGGAAAATAGCCTGCAATGGCAATCCCTACGGCTTCATTTGCGGCTGCTACACGGCGTTCAGCTGCTGCAATATCTGCTCGTCTTTCTAAGAGTTCACTCGGCAACTCAATCGGGATATTTGGAATATAAAGCGTTTGATTACGTGTTTCTAAATTAAAATCTGCGGGCATTTTACCCACCAGTACAGCAATCGCATGCTCATACTGCGCTCTTTGCCAAATCAAATCCTCTCTCGATGCAATACTACTATGCAAAGATTGTTCAGCCTGTGTTAAATCTGACTTTGCAATAATACCTTCGGTATACTTCGCATTTAAAACAGTCGCATATTTACGATAAACCTGAATCGTTTGATCATACAAATAAATTCTTTGATCAAGTACACGCAATGCAAAATAGTTCTGTGCCAAAGTGGTTTGAGCACTTAATGTCGCATTTGCTAAATCTGCAAAACTGGCTTGTGTACTTGCTGTATTTTCTTGAACTTGCCTTTTTAAGCGCCCCCATAGATCTAACTCCCACGATGCACTTAAACTCGCTGTATAACTATTATTTACAGATGTTTTTCCAGAGCGTGTTGCACTTGGCCCTAAAGTTACATTAGGAAATAAACTACTTTGCGATTGATTAACCAATGCGGCTGCTTGTTGGTATTTTGCCACATACTGCGCAACATTCTGGTTAGAGATAACCACTTGTGCTTCAAGCTGGTTTAATATGGAATCGTTGTAAATCTCCCACCACTCACCTTTCGCCTGTGCATCTTTAGGTGTAGCCACCTTCCAACCTTTCGCCTCTTTAAATTGAACTGGGCTTGTAATCACAGGTTTCTGATAGTTTGGCCCAACAGTACAGCCTGTCATAACAGGTAAAAAAATAACAATTGACCAAAATAACTTACTTTTAAACATATTATGACTCATCTGTAATATTAGAAGTTGGGCGATATAACACATGCCACCGTCGCTTAACCCATGCACCGAAACGATCTAAGTAAACATATATCACTGGTGTCGTATAAAGTGTAAGTATTTGACTTAATGCAAGCCCACCACAAATAACATAGCCTAAAGGACGATGTAATTCTGCATTTCCCCCAGTTTCTAAAATCAATGGTAATGCACCAAAGAAAGCAGCCAGTGTTGTCATTAAAATTGGACGAAAACGTTTTGAACATGCTTCGACTATTGCTTGTTCAGGTGTAAACTGATGATTCTTTTCAGCATCTAAAGCAAAATCAATCATTAAAATTGCATTTTTCTTTACAATGCCAATAAGTAGCAAAATGCCAATAAAAGCAATAACTGTAAATTGAGTGCCTGTTAAAATGAGAAGTATAAGTGCACCTACACCTGCAGAGGGTAATGTAGATAAAATTGTAATTGGATGAATCCAACTCTCATACAACATACCCAATAAAATATAGATCGTAGCTAAAGCAGCCAATACGAGCCATGGAATATTTTTTACCAATGTTTCATAAGCTTTTGCAGTGCCCTGCAATCCGCCATGAATCGTATCTGGTACACCAATTTTTGCAATAGTTTCATTAATGGCTTGCTGAGCTTGCTCTAATGAGACACCATCTGCCAAGTTAAATGCAATTGTAGTTGTCGCCATTTGATCCTGATGAGCAACAGAGAGAGAGGTATTGCCATAGCTTAAGCTTGCAAATGCAGAAATAGGAACGACTTCATTATTACTTGTGAGTACATGAAGTTGATTTAATATATTTGGATCGGCAGTATACTCTGGTGCTAGACCTAAAATTGTATAATACTGATTCAACATTTTGTACTGGGTTGCGATTTGCCGTTGACTAAACGCATTATTTAAAAATGTATCAATATCATTTACATCTAGACCATATCTCTTAGCGGCAACACGATCTATAACAACCCTCACTTCTTGCCCACCTGTCTGGGAATCTGTATCAACACTGGTCAATTGTGGTAACTGTTTTAAAGCCGCATATACGATGGGAGCCCATTCACGTAACTGACTCAGATCATCGCTTTGTAAACTGTACTGATAAGTTGCATTTGCACTACGCCCACCTATACGTAAATCTTGTGCAGGCATAAGAAAGACTGAAGCACCCGCAATATTTTTATTTTTCATGGTCAGTGAGTTTGCAATTTGCATAGCAGATTGTTTACGCTCACTTAAATCTTTTAAACGAACAAAGAAAGTACCTGTATTTCGTGCACCAAATCCTCCGCCACCTGTAGATGACATCACATATTTCACATTTGGATCTTGCATTAAAGAATGGGCCACTTCCTTTAATTTGGGTTCAAATGCTTGAAAACTGGTATTCTGATCTCCTCTCACCATTCCCATGAGCATGCCAGTGTCTTGGTTTGGAAAGAATCCTTTTTGTACTACAGTATAAAGATAGACGTTACATATAATAGTAATCAAAAGTGTAAGTACGGTAAGTCGTTTATGTCGCATCACTACAGAAAGACTTTTGATGTATCCCCGATGTATACCGTTTAAGCATCGTTCAATAAAAGAATAAAATTTATTGTCTTTATTTTCTCCATGCATATGCGGTTTAAGTACAGTTGCACATAACATCGGAGTTAGGGTTAATGACAAGAACATTGAGAACACAAGAGAAATTGACAATGTCACAGCAAATTCACGAAATAATCGTCCAAGCATTCCTCCCATCAATAACAGAGGAATAAATACAGCAATTAAAGATGCTGTCATTGACAGTACTGTAAAACCAATTTCACGACTTCCATCTAATGCTGCCTGAACTGGCTTCTTACCCATTTCTAGATGACGACTAATATTTTCTAATACAACGATGGCATCATCGACGACAAACCCAGTGGCAATAATTAATGCCAACATTGAAAGCGAATCGAGCGTGTATCCAAGTACATACATAGCAGAGAATGTACTAATAATTGAGATAGGTAGTGCAACTGCTGGAATAAGTAAGGCACGTGCATTTCTAAGAAATAAAAACACAACAGCAATGACTAAAAGTATAGCAATTACGAGCGTCATTTCCGTATCATGCAATGCACTACGCGTTAAAGTAGAACGATCAATCGTAAATGTAAGCTGAGTATCTGCAGGTAACATTTCATTTAAAACAGGCATCTCAGCTTTAATTGCATCAATGGTTTTGAGCATGTTTGCATTGGCTTGTCGGGTAATTGAAATCATGACTGCAGGCTCATTATTCAAATAACCTGCAGCATAAATATCTTGCACAGAGTCTGACACTAATGCGACATCTTTTAAACGAACCACAGCACCATTACGAGATGCAATAATAACTTCTTGATATTCCTTGGCTTTGGTTAACTGACCATTGGCCTCAATCCATAAATTGTAGGCATTCCCATTTAGTTGACCACGTGGAGTATTGGTTGTGGCATTATTAATGGCTGCACGTACTGTATCTAATGAAATACCATAGCTTTCTAACTTTTTAGGTTGTAAGGCAACCCGTACAGCAGGTAAAGCACTACCCCGAATAGAAACTTGTCCTACCCCTTGTACTTGAGATAATTTCTGTTGGAGCTTACTCGATGCTAAATCGTATAACTGACCACGATTAAAACGAGATGATGTCAAAGATAAAATAACAATTGGAGCATCAGAAGGATTCGCTTTTCGATAAGTAGGAAGTGTTTTCATACTACTTGGAAGCAAACTTCTTGCCGCATTAATCGCCGCTTGTACTTCTCTTGCCGCGCTATCAATATCTTTGTCTAAATCAAATTGAACAATAACACTGGTAGATCCCTGACCACTGGTAGAAGTCATTTCGGTAATGCCTGCTATTTGCCCCAACGCTCGCTCTAACGGCGTTGCAACAGTAGCAGCCATAGTTTCGGGACTAGCACCAGCAAGACTACCCTGAACCATAATAGTAGGAGTATCAATTTTGGGCATTGGTGCAACAGGCATTAAATAAAATGAAAGAATGCCTAACAATGTCAATGCAAAACTAATCAGTAATGTACCAACAGGGCGAAGAATAAATATCTTTGAAAAATTCAATTTATTCTCCTTTACCTACCGCTTGTTTACCATGCACAAGTCGTTCAAAGGCCAAGTAAATAATAGGTGTTGTAAATAAGGTTAAAACCTGACTAAGCAATAAGCCACCAACAATGACCAAACCTAAGGGCTGACGTAATTCAGATCCTGAGCCTACAGCAAACATCAATGGAACTGCGCCAAGTAAAGCAGCACATGTCGTCATTAAAATAGGGCGAAAACGTAATAGACACGCTTGATACATCGCCTCTGTGGCAGTTTTTCCGTCTCTTTGTGCATCTAGTGCAAAATCAATGAGCATAATGGCATTTTTCTTTACAATACCAATAAGTAAAATCACACCAATCAATGCAATAAGAGAAAACTCAGTATTGGTTAAACGTAATGCAAGGAGAGCCCCTATCGCTGCCGAGGGTAAAGTAGAAAGCACGGTAATTGGATGAATCCAGCTCTCATACAAAATACCCAATACAATATACATGGTTAGCAAAGCTGCTAAAATAAGCCATAAGGTATTGGAACCAGAAGTACTATAAGCAAGTAAAGCACCTTGATACTTCACATTAATAGTTTTAGGTAAACCCACCTCTTGTTGAATATGTTCAAATGCTGCTTTTGCTTCTTCTAAGGTATACCCTTGATTTACATTAAAAGAGAGTGTTGCAGCGGGTGTCTGGTTAATTCGAGTATAGCCTTGATAGCCTATCTTTTCAGAAACAGTCACTAAATTACTCAAAGGCACCATTGAAGTTGATGACGTTGTTACTGTGCCATCTGAGTTTGTTGTCGTTGAAGCTGTACCAGAAACATAAATATGTGAAAAGGCAGATAAGTCTTGACGATATGGCTGTCCAACTTCTAAAACCACTCTGTACTGATTTGCTTGTGTATAAATCGTAGAAATCAAACGCTGACCAAAAGCATTATATAAGGCCGTATCTATATCACTTGCTGTAATACCGTAACGACCTGCTTCTGTACGATTAATTTCTAAGTATGCGATATTGGCTTTATTTTGAAGATTCTGATTAACTGCAGAAAAAATTGGATTCTTCTGCATGGCTTCAACTAACTTAGGTGACCATAATTCTAAATCTTTTTGGTCTGGAGTATCTAAAGTAAGTTGATACTGACTTGGTGTTACTTGATCATCTACACTTAAATCTTGATTTTTAATTGCATATAACTGAATGCCTGCCACCTGTGCAGCTTCTGCTTTTAATCGTTGAATTACAATATCTGCTTTATCACGCTCAGAAAAATCTTTTAAACTAATCTGCAAACGTCCAGTATTTAACGTTGTATTGTTTGCAGCATCAATACCCACAATTGAAGAGATAGAAGCAACTGCTGGATCTTTTTGTAATGCCTGAACCAATGCCTGTTGTCTCTTAGACATCTCCGCAAAAGAAACATTTTGCGGCGCCACAGAAATGCCTTGGATCATTCCTGTATCTTGCGATGGAAAAAAACCTTTTGGTATCCATGCATATAAAAGTCCCGTCAATACCAGTGTTAAAATGGCGACAATTAAGGTAATTCCCTGATGGCGAAATACAACCTTTAAACAACGCTCATATACATGCAATACACGATCAAATCCACGTCCAAAACTACGTGCAACCACATTATGCTTTTCTTCTGGGATATGTTTTAGCAAATAAGCGCTCAACATTGGTGTCAAAGTTAATGACACAAACATAGATACAAAAATTGCAACGGCTAAAGTAATTGAAAACTCTCTAAATAAACGTCCAATCACATCACCCATAAATAATAATGGAATCAGTACCGCGACCAAAGAAATTGTGAGTGAAATAATAGTAAAGCCAATTTCTCGCGAACCTTTTAAAGCGGCTTGCATTGGTGGTTCACCATTTTCAATATGGCGCTGAATATTTTCAACAACAACAATAGCATCATCAATCACAAACCCCGTTGCAATGGTTAATGCCATTAAGGTGAGATTATTAATTGAAAAACCAGACAAATACATCACCCCAAAAGTACCGATAATAGATAGCGGCACAGCAACACTGGGAATAAATGTAGCAGCAAAGGTACGCAAAAATAAGAATGAAACCATAACGACCAAACACATGGCCAAGATGAGCTCAAACTGGACATCATGAATAGAAGAACGAATAGTTTGAGTTCTGTCTGACAATACCTCTAAATGGATCGAAGCAGGTAAACTATTTTGAATTTCTGGTAATTGCGCTTTAATATCGTCTGCAATTGAAACTACATTTGTACCAGGTTGACGTTGCACATTCATAATAATGGCAGGTTTCCCATTGGCAGAAGCTGACTGATACAAATTCTGTGGCGCTTCAGTTACTGTAGCCACATCTCGTAGATAAATTGCACTACCATTTTCATACTTCAAAATCAGATTCTTATAGTCATCTATACTTCTGAGTTGATCATTTGCTTCAATAGTTACGGACTTACTGGGACCATCAAATCCGCCTTTTGAACCATTCACATTCGAATTACTAATTACTGTAGAAATATTAGCAAGCGTTAAACTGTGATTGGTAAGCGCTGTAGGATTGACTTGAATACGTACTGCGGTTTGCTGTCCTCCAGCAAGACTCACTAAACCCACACCAGAAATCTGAGATAACTTTAATGCAACTCGGTTATTCAAAATATCTTGTACTTTAATTAAAGGTAACGTATCTGAAGTCGCAGCAATTGTTAAAATCGGCGCATCGGCAGGATTCACCTTTTTATAGGTAGGTTTATTCGGTAATCCACTAGGTAATAAAGAGTCCGCCGTATTAATCGCTGCCTGTACTTCTTGTTCTGCAACATCAAGTGACATATCTAAACTAAATTTAAGTGTAATAACAGATGCACCGCCTGAGCTGGTGGAATACATTTGTTTTAAACCAGCCATTTGTCCAAGCTGTCTTTCTAAGGGTGCTGTCACCCCACTGGTCATTACTTCTGGCCCTGCACCGGGGAATTCAGTTGTCACTTGAATAATTGGATAGTCCACTTCAGGCAAGGCAG
Source organism: Acinetobacter pollinis (assembly GCF_015627175.1). GTDB lineage: Bacteria > Pseudomonadota > Gammaproteobacteria > Pseudomonadales > Moraxellaceae > Acinetobacter > Acinetobacter pollinis. Next base: position 36,577 of record NZ_VTDQ01000012.1, read on the forward strand.
AAATGGATAAGTTCTTATAAGCTAAAATGCCGCTTAAGATAATAGCAATCATTAACAGTAATGTTGCAACAGGTCGATCTATAAAAATACGAGATGGATTCATAGTCTTTTAGCGTGGTCCATGATGACGAGGTGCAGGCGCATTGTCTAAAATACGTGTATCTACTTTTTCAGGTGTAACAACTTTTACTTTTGCGCCATTACCCAGTGAGTCTACACCTGTAGTGACAACCTGCTCGCCATTTTGAACACCCTCAAGAATAGTAACTTTTCCATCATTTGTTTCTGGACCAGTTTTCACCATTACTTTTTTCACAGTTGAATGATTATTTACTGTAAATACATACTTACCAGCATCACTCAGTTGTACGGCTGCGCTTGGAACAACCAACGCATGACTTAATGTTTTTGTTGTTAATTGTACATTTACAAACTGATTCGGGAACAATTCATCTGATTGGTTTTCAAATACTGCTTTTAATGAAATGGTTCCTGTAGAACTATCAATTTCATTGCTAATAACCGCAACTTTACCTTCAGCAAGCTGGGTTTTACCACTTTGATCATAAGCATGAACAACTAGAGGCTTTCCTTCTCTTAATGGCTTCACAATATCGGCAATTTCAGATTGAGGAATACTAAAAACCACAGTAATAGGCCTAGTTTGAGTAATGACTGCGATTGCGGTACTATCTGCACTCACAGCATTACCAATATCTACTTTTCTTAAACCGATATACCCTGAGATTGGTGCAACAATTCGACCATAGCCAATATTAAGTTTGGCAGCTTGTATTTGCCCTTGTACAGATTTAATTGCGCCTTCATATTGTGCAGCTGTCGCTGTTTGCGTATCTAAATCTTGTTTAGAAATAGAATCCTTCTCATATAATCTTTGATATCTTTCTAGGGTCAAACGTGCATTTTTTAATTGAGCCTGATTTTGAGAAAGTGTGCCTTCATATTGTTCTAATGTCGCTTGTGAAGGTTTGACATCAATCTGTGCCAGTGAATCTCCCTGATGAACGTACTGTCCCTCTTTAAAATACACCGATTGCAAATTACCTGTAATTCTACTCGTAACTGTTACTGTTTTATTTGCCGTTACGGTTCCAAGTGCATTTACAATCACAGGTACATCCTGTGTCGTAACGACACCTACCTGAACTGGTGTTCCTTCAGACTGAGGCATACTGCGAGGTTGACTAGAAAATTTTGATTGAATATAAAAATAAGCCGCTACAATAACAACAATGAAGATTAAGAATATAAAAATCTTTTTAAGTTTTCGCGACATAGTACAACCTTGGAAGAGTTAAAATATTTTTCTGCACAAATTAAAACAGAGTCATGTTTCAAATAAACGATTTAACGATATTATTCAATAATTTCATGAAGTAATTATGTTCTTACTGTAAATACCATTATTAAAAAAACCAGACTTTTTATTATTTTGATAAAAAATGAGGAATAACTTAGATCATACCTATAATTTAAAAAATAAAATATCTTATTTCACAAGGAAAACGTTTAAATTTAGATCACTTAACTAGATCTTTGATGATATAGACTTGACGATATTTAAAATCGAACATAGAATGCGTATCAGATTCTCCAATAGCTCAGTCGGTAGAGCGACGGACTGTTAATCCGCAGGTCCCTGGTTCGAGCCCAGGTTGGAGAGCCAAGATTCTAAAAAACCCATATATTATTTTTAATATATGGGTTTTTTATTGGGCATAAATTATAAAAAATGCTTTTAAAATAAAAAGCATTTTTGTGAATACATTAACGAGTTTGATTACTGCTCGTTGTTGCTTCAGGGTCAGAAGCTAAACTACGCTCTTCATCTTGCTTGGCAAATTTTTCTGCATACCCTGCTCTCTCTGCAGCATATTTTTTACTGGTTTTTGCATCCTGTGACGCAGCTACAAATAAAAGTAATACAAGTAAAATAGGAACAAGTAAAGCAACGGAAAAAATTATCCAACGCTTACGGTTTCTTGTACGTACATCTTCGCTCACACTTCCTACTCCCTTACAGCAAACTCATAAAAATACCAGCAAAAACCAAGATTCCCACCCAACGGTTATGTAAAAACATTTTAAAACAGCGTTGTGGATCACGGTCCTTAATTTGATACCACTGATAAAGATAATCAATAAATACCAAAAACAATGCTATCGTACCATATGGGTGCAAAATATCATCACGAAATAAAGCCCAACCAATAAGAAACAAACTCACTACTTGTAACAATGCAATGATTTGCACGTCATAACGACCAAATAAAATGGCTGTAGACTTTACACCAATTTTCAAGTCATACACACGATCGGTAATTGCATATTGGGTATCGTATGCAACTGTCCATGTTAGATTTCCAAAATATAAAAGCCAACAGGTTAAATCTAGAGGTCGACCTACTGCAGTGAATGCCATAGGAATAGACCAAGAAAATGCTGCACCCAAAACCACTTGTGGTAAGTGTGTATAACGCTTCATAAATGGATAGATAAAGGCTAAAAATAATGCACCAAAAGAACAGTAAAACGTTGCAATAGGCAAAAATAATAATAAGCAAGCACTTGCTAGAACAAGCAGGATAAAAACTATTACTGCTTCTTTAGGTGTAATTATACCTGTGGCTAAAGGTCTGTTTTTGGTTCTTTCAACATGGCCATCTACCTTCCGATCTGCAAAATCATTAATAGCGCAACCCGCTGCACGCATAAAAATGGCGCCAAGCACCATCAGTAAAAGTACTTTAAAATTTGGAATACCACCTGTTGCATCCCATAACGCCCACAGGGTTGGCCAAAGTACCAACTCTGTACCAATTGGTCGATCAAAACGGCATAAGTAATAATATGCTTTTAGGCGCTCTGCCCATGTTATTTCTTTATTCACTATTACTCGGCCTTACTATACTCATATCTTGAATGAACTGTTCAAATGTGGGTAAAAATGTCTCTTGTACAATAAACTTACATCCATGCCAAGTATATGCACTTTGTCTTGTCCATCCTTCACTTAAATAAATAACGCGACGTTCGCATAAAGGAAAAGTACGTTGAAATAGAAAGAAACCTATTGGTCTTTTTCCTAAATATCTAAAAATACGGGCTTTCCTTTGTAAACTTAATATGGGAAAAATACTTGTAGCTTTAACCCATGGCTCATCCTCACACCCAAATAAGAAAGCTTCTCTTACCCATGATGTATGTGAGCTTGGCATATTCAACCATTGACTATCTTTAAATGTTAATCGCTCAAAAGATGACTGTATTGGTTGAACATGAAATTGTCCATGTGCAAGGCGTGTTAACTGCTGAGTTAAAGAGCCCGAAGCGTATAACCAATCATATAAATAAGGAGGAATATTCTTTAGCCGTTTTTGAGCTTGACCAATACGACGCTTCTGTTGCATATCACTACATATTATTTTAAACGCTATTAGTGTAACTGAAAATTATGTGATCGCCATCTACAATTTTATTGTTTATATACAAGTATCGTTGAAAGTACATTCTAATAAGGAACAAAACCAACGTGTTCAAAAACTTGTTTTAAGCAACCAAAGATAAAGAGGAATGACATCACTCTATGACACGTAAAACTATAAAATTAAAACTGCATTTTGGTTATAAAGCTATCCATTGAATCATTATTACCTCTCTGCATTCCTTCACTTATTACAGTTACTTGTAAATCAATACTCTCTTGAAGAAACTTATACTTTAAATTCTATCTTTTACTCTTCAAAATATAGCTTTAAGCAAAAATTTATCTAAAGAGCAACTGAATGAAAAAAGAATTATCAGATAACAATCCAAGTTATTATAGTTTATTTTTAATTTTAGGCATGTTTTCTTATTGGGGTGGAATCTTATATCTCATAAGCATGAAAAGTAAAGGAGTATATATAGTTAGTGATATTGGTACTTTTAATTTCAAAATAGGAATAGGTTGTGCAATTTTAGGAAAGGTCTTTAGCATTCTTTTTAATAAACTAGAAGAAATTAATTATTTATTTTTAAAAAATATTATTGGTTGTTTTTGTAATTTAGTGGTGGTAAAGCCTAACTTCTAAACTATATACCTCTTAACTTTTCTTATAAAAGCCTGAAAACTAATATTGACATCAGTCCGCCATATATATGAAATCAGCAATACTAAACTGAAGACAAAGCCATAATACCCCTAAAAAAATACCCACCATAATGGTGGGTACTTTAACGTAAATTTAAATCATTAAGCGACAATATTTAGTGTTACATCAATATTGCCACGAGTTGCATTTGAGTATGGGCATACAATGTGTGCAGCATCTACCAATTTCTGAGCAGCTTCTTGCTCCATCTCTGGCAAATGAATATTTAATGTCACTTGAATACCAAAACCATTTGGAATTGGGCCAATACCTACTTCACCCTCAATAAAGGTATCTTTTGGCATCGCAATTTTGTCACGACCCGATACAAACTTCATTGCCCCTAGGAAGCATGCAGAATAGCCTGCAGCAAAAAGTTGTTCTGGGTTAGTTGCTTCACCGCCTGCACCACCCATTTCTTTTGGTACACCGAGTTTAACATCTAGTACACCATCACTTGATGTTGCACGACCATCACGACCACCCGTTGCTTTTGCTTTTGCTGTATAAACGACTTGTTCCAATGACATTGTTATTACTCCACCGTTATTAATGATTGTTTACGATTATATCGTACACGATATAAATTATCCGTCAACTGCCTTTTGATATTATTTTTCTTACTTCTGATTTAATCTATCACGCAATTCATTTAATTGTTGTTTTATTTCTATCATTGTTTGTAATTCACAACCTGAAGCACATTGTATTTGATTGGGAATATCCTTCATCTTTGCTTTTAACTGCATCCCTTCATCCGTTAAAGAAACAAGTACTTGCCTTTCATCTTGCTTTGAACGATGACGTACCACCCATTTTAAAGCCTCTAGTCTTTTCAACAGTGGTGTAAGTGTAGAAGACTCTAAAAATAACCGCTTACCGATATTTGAAACTGTCAAATGATCTTCTTCCCACAAAACCAATAAAACCAAATACTGTGGATAGGTTAATCCCCACGGTGAAAGTAGTTTTCTATAAGTCTGATTTAGAGACAAGTTCATAGAGTAGACGGCAAAACAAAACTGGTTATCTAACTTTAATAATTCATCTTGTTCAAACATCATTTCACCCGCTCTACTTATCCAATCTAATTGATCAGTTTACTACAAAACGAAAATTATATTTGTATACCATCTTCACATACAAAAAAGCCCTTATACAAGACAAGGACTTTTCTAATAGTGCAGGAACTATAGATTATTCAATAAGTAATTCTTTTTCTGAAATATCTGTACCATATACAGGTTTCAGTGTTTTTTCATATGCCTGTTGCATTACACCTTCTTTCGTCAGCTTATCCATTTCTTGGTCAAGCCAATTCAATAAAGCAGTATCGCCTTTCTTCACTGCAGGAGCAATAAAGTCATGTTGCCCTAGTGTTGGAATACCCACTTTAAAGTTTGGATTCTCTTTTGCCCAAGCAAGTACTAACAAGTTATCATGTGCAAGTGCAGCACCACGCCCATCTTTTAAAGCATCAAACGTTTCAGTATTTTGCTCATACTTTTGTAGCTTAATTTCAGGATGATTCTTAGTGAAGAAATTATCTGCTGTTGTGCCTTTATTCACAAGTAAGATTTTATCTTTCAGCTGCGTCAAATCGGTAATTTGATGATCTTTAGGAGAAACAATGCCTAAAGCAACTTTAAGATATGGTTTTGCATAATCTACCACTTCTTTACGTTCAGGCGTAATGGTGAAGTTTGCAAAAATAATGTCGACTTTATTCGATTTTAGATATTCAACACGGTTAGCGGCTTCAGTAGGAACGAATTGGACTTTCTTTTCATCACCCAATAAATCTTTTGCTACATGTTTTGCAATTTCAACATCAAAACCTTGATTATTGCCTTTTTCATCTAGATAACCAAATGGTGGTTTATCAGTAAATACACCGATACGAACGACATCATTCTTCTTAATACGATCGATCGATGACAAGTTTGCATCTGTAGATTGTTCCTGCTTACTGCATGCTGTCAGCCCCATTGCGAGTAATGATGCTGCAACCAATACTTTGGCACCACGAATAAATCCCATAGTTATACCTTTCAAATGTTATATTCTTAGCATTAATATGCCAAAATATTTAAGAAGTTACGTGCACGCTCTGTTTTTGGATGTTCAAAAAACTCCTCTGGCGATGCTTCCTCGATAATATGACCTTGATCCATAAATATAATACGATCTGCAACTTTTCGCGCAAATGACATTTCATGTGTCACAATCAGCATTGTCATACCTTGCTGTGCAAGCTCAAGTACAACATCTAAAACCTCTCTCACCATTTCAGGGTCGAGTGCTGCTGTGATTTCATCCATAAGAATGACTTCTGGGTTCATGACCAACGCGCGCACAATTGCGATACGCTGTTTTTGACCACCTGATAGCTCTCGAGGGTACGCATTCTTTCGATGCATAAGCCCCACACGAGTGAGTAGTTCATCTGCAATTTTTTCAACATCTTTTGCATTTCGATTTTGAACTTTTACAGGACCCAGCAAAATATTATCTAAAATGGTCATATGACCAAATAATTCATAGTTCTGAAATACCATACCCACTTTAGCACGGGCTTTTTCCCAACGTATATCTTTACCTAATACACCATTGCCCTCTAAAACAATTTCACCACCTTGAATTGTTTCTAGACCATTGACACAACGTAATAGTGTACTTTTACCACAGCCAGATGGACCTAAAATAACAACAACCTCTCCACGCTGTACATTTAGGTCTACACCTTTTAATACAGGTGTTTCACCAAAAGCTTTTTGTAATTTTTGGATGGATAATAAAGCCATAATTTGCCTACTCCCAAATTTTTTCTAAATATGTAGCTAACTTTGACAATGGGTAGCAAATTGCAAAATATAGAATAAAAATAAATCCATACACCCATAGTGATGCATTTGGAACAACCAATAGGGAGTTTTCTATTAACTGTTGTCCCACTTTAATAACATCAACCACACCAATTAAAACAGCCAAAGAGCTTGTCTGCACCATTCGTGTAAACAAATTAATACTCCCCGGTGTCACGCGCTTTAAACTCTGAGGTAAAACAATGTAGTACAGCGTCTGCCACTGCGTCATACCTAACGCATAACTTGTATCACGTTGATGCTTATCAATCGAAGAAATCGCAGCTCGAACAAGATCGCCCATTTCTGCAGTTCCCCACATCACAAAAACTACAATACAAACACTAAAAGAAGAAAGCTGCCAGTTAAACCATGTTGCAAAGCCAAAATAGAAAATAAACAACCACACCAATATAGGAATAATACGAATTGATTCTAAATAAATACGGCAGATACTACGAACAATTAGATTATTGGATGTCATTACAATTCCAAATATTGCACCCAATATAGCTGCAAAAAAGATTGAAATGAATGAAATCTTTATGGTCTCAAATAAACCAAACATCAACCGTTCAAGGTGACTTGGTTGAAATAAATACTCAAACCCCATGACTCACCTTACGACTGCGATACTCTAGAAAACTTGTGATTAAGGAAACAGGTAACAAAATAATCAAATAAGAACTTACTAATAGAAACAATGCTTCAGTGGTTTTATAGTCCATACCAATTAAGTCTTTCGTGACAAATAGCAACTCGACCACAGCAATAGCGCTGACAATAGAACTCTCTTTAATAAGAAATAGACAGTTTGCACCAATTGAGGGCACAGAAATTGCGAATGCTTGAGGAAATGTGACATGCATAAATACTTGGATTGGTGTCAAACCAATACTTTTGGCTGCATCGATTTGCCCTTTAGATACAGCCTGTAAGCCTGCTCTAAATGCCTCAGCCATATAACTTCCACCTAAAAAGGTTAAACCAATGACACCACATGTAAATCCTTCTAACTTAATTCCCACCTTAGGTAAACCATAATAAAGGAAGAAGAGCTGAATTAATAAAGGTGTGTTACGAGAAAGCTGAATATAAATTTTTGCAATTGTGCCTAAAACACGTATTTTGTACGTCACAACAACTGCGCACAGCAACCCCACAAGCATAGCTAAAATAATACTAATGCATGAAATTTTTAAAGTTGTTAATATCGCATGTCCAAATTGAGATGCGACACTATAAATATATTGCCAGTTCAAAAGACATCCTAATAAAAATAGAGGCTTACTATAATTTTTTGCATTTTATTGAGTTTGATGAACGCTGAACAGCAAAACATTAGAATAAAATAATATTTATATATTCTTTTTATTGATAAAGAAAAGTATTTTTAATCATAAATATAAAAAAGCCTGCTTATGCAGGCTTTTTTATTTAACGCTTAAACGCTGTAGTACATGTCAAATTCAACTGGGTGAGTTGTCGTATTTAAACGACGAACTTCTTCAGTTTTTAATTCGATGTATGCGTCTAGCATATCTTTCGTGAATACACCGCCTCTTAACAAGAACTCTTGATCCGCTTCTAACGCATCTAAAGCCATTTCTAGACTGTGCGCCACTGTTGGGATTTTTGCTTCTTCTTCAGGAGGAAGGTCATATAAGTTCTTATCTGCTGCTTCACCCGGATAGATTTTATTTTGAATACCATCAAGACCTGCCATTAATAATGCAGAGAATGCTAAGTACGGGTTTGCTGCTGGATCAGGGAAACGTGCTTCAATACGTTTTGCTTTCGGGCTAGAAACATAAGGAATACGAATAGACGCTGAACGGTTACGTGCAGAGTAAGCAAGCATAATTGGTGCTTCGTAATGAGGAACCAAACGCTTATAAGAGTTTGTAGATGGGTTTGTTAAAGCATTTAATGCACGAGCATGCTTAATGACACCACCAATAAAGTAAAGTGCTGTTTCTGAAAGACCTGCATACTCATCGCCAGCAAACAAGTTTTTGCCATCTTTAGAGATAGAGATATGTACATGCATGCCTGAACCATTATCGCCCACCATTGGTTTTGGCATAAAGGTTGCTGTTTTTGCATATTGGTGTGCAACATTATGAATTACATATTTAAATTGTTGCACTTCATCAGCTTTACGAACCAATGTATTGAAACTTACACCAATTTCTAACTGGCAAGATGCCACTTCATGGTGATGTACTTCTACACGGCCTTCACCCATCACTTCTTCTAGTTTTGCACACATTTCTGCACGCATATCATGATGAGAATCTACTGGAGGAACTGGGAAGTAACCACCTTTCACACGTGGACGATGGCCTGAGTTACCCGCATCAAAGTCCTTACCTGTAGACCAAGCAGCTTCTTCAGCGATTAATGTATGGCGCGCGCCAGACATATCGATGTCCCACTTCACTTCATCAAATACAAAGAATTCTGGTTCAGGACCAAAAAATGCTGTATCACCAATTCCTGTAGATTTTAAATACTCTTCTGCACGGCGTGCAATTGAACGTGGATCACGTTCATAACCTTGTCCTGTCGCTGGCTCTACAACATCACAAGTCACAACAACAGTCGGTTCAGCAAAGAATGGATCAATAAAAGCACTCTCTGCATCTGGACGTAAAATCATATCTGATGCTTCAATGCCTTTCCAACCAGCAATTGAAGAACCATCAAACATTTTACCGTCTTCAAAATTATCCTCATCCACAGAATGTGATGGATAAGTGACGTGTTGTTCTTTCCCTTTTGTATCTGTAAAGCGAAAATCAACCCACTTAGCACCAGTTGCCTGAATGAGTTCTAGAACCTTGTTCGCCATGCTCTTTGCTCCAATATGAAGTGTTTTATTGCACTTATGCAGTGCGTCTTGCAGTTAGGCTTTAGAATGCAAACCTCATGCCAACTTCAGGTCAAATCTTTCATTGTCATTCGATTTCTTATTCATTGCCCTGTCTTACTTTAAATAACAATAGAATAATTACGTTGTAGATGCCAGTCATCGCACTAGAATAAAACAATTTATGCACATCTCTAATTGAGTATGTAGAAATTACATTCAAATTTCTAGCATATAACAAAAATTAATTGCACCAAATTAGCACATTAAATCTTTCGCATGCTTTTATTGCACCAACTTATACCAAAAATATAGTTTGAGCATTCATTAAATGCCTGAAATATAAAATGATCGCTATAAAGTTGAACCCAATGCTCAAAGAAAGGAATTTCAAAAAATTAAATCAACCCTGATTCTTTCATATCTATTACATATTTTTGTATTTATTGAATGAATATTTAAAAGTATAAAAAACCATCCGAAGATGGTTTTCTTGAACTAGATTTAATTATGCCAAAAAGTTGCACTTGGATTCGCTACAGCATCTTCACCATATCTTGAACTATATTTATAAATTTTATTTACTTTCATCGATTTACAAATATTAGAATCAGCCCCAATTAAACGACTTACTTTTTCGCACTCAGCCATCCCCATCGCATTTATAAAGGTTAACTTATCTTCAGGATAGGCATACAAATAGTACTTAGTCATATAATTCATCTTTTTTTCACAAGTATTATTTCCATTTCCATTTGCTACTTTTACAGCCAACCCCTTTTCTAAAAAATTAAGATTGCTCTCATTATCACCAGACACAATACATATTCTATAACCCGGCTGAGCATATACCGCCGTAAAACCTAAAATGTTTATAGCAAATAAAAAAACTACTACGCGCATTATTCTTCTTTCAAAACTAAACACTGACAATCCTTAATACTTATTAAAACGATAAATAAACAGCGTCGGCATATTATTATATTAAATAAATCACATTTTAATATTTTTGTGTGATTAAAGTAACATTATTGTTTCCTTGATTTTTATACTGCCTCTCTTATAGCTTACATAAATGATTCACTTGAATACCCCTTTAGATGTGCATGTAAAATTCAATCCACTGTAAGGTAAAAATAGAATATAAAAATCTAGCTTTACTCTTATATGAATGATGTCGTCACAAATCGATTAAATTCTGATAAAGTAGTGACTTAAGAGTGGCTTTTTTATTTATGCATAAAAATGCAAACTTTTATTTCTGTGATAATCAATTCACTTAAATAAATAAATTAATTAACTTTCAAAAGGTTGCCATTAAAATGCTTTTAATGATTGAAAAGAAGTATTTTAGTTTTATATAGTGCTTATTAGTTTGATTCACTTCCTCAATAACTATACTATTAAATAGTCTTAGTGCTTATTAGTTTTATATAGTTTGTTTTAATCTGACAAAAAAACGGGTATTTTAACGGGTAATATTTAAAAATAGTACAAGTTACCCGTATGCTCTCAGACGCAAAGATCAAAACACTTAAACCTAAAGAGAAAGTATATCGCATACTTGATGCTGAACGCCTTTATATAGAAGTTCGCCCTAGTGGTAAAAAGATATGGCGTTTCAAATATGTTCTAAACGGGAAAGAGGGATCAATTAGTCTTGGTGAGTATCCAGTTGTTTCACTACTTGAAGCAAGACGATTAAAACAGGCTGAACAGGTAAAACTATCACAGGGACTCAACCCATCTGACGAAAAGAAAAAGGCAAAGCAAAAAGAATCCTCGTCAACAACATTTAAAGATATTGCCCAAGAATATAAAGAAAAGAAATTAGTGAACAGGTCTGTTGGCTATATCAATCAGTTTGATAGTGCAATGGAAAAAGATATCTTTAAGGTTATTGGCGCAAAGGACATCTCAAAAGTAACATCAGCTGATGTTCTAAAAATTATGGAGAGCACCTTAAAGAGAGTACGTTCACAAACCAATTATGGTTCAGGGGAAGTGACTGCTATCCAAAACCGTAAGTTTATTGGCCTTGTGATGCGATATGCGATTGTTACGCTACGAGCTGAATATGACCCAACTTATGCAGTTAAAGATTATGTCACTAGGCCTGATGTAGAACATGCAAAACCAATAGATCGCTCTGACATGTCAAAACTAAGAACTAATTTAGAGAACTATAATGGTTCAACAACTGTCAAGAATGCAGGACTATGTTTGCTCTACTCTATGCTTAGAACAATTGAAATTAGGCGTATGAGATGGTCTTTTGTTGATTTTGAGCAAAGAATAATTACCTTCCCGATCTCATCAAAAAGGAATCCAAGTGAACGAACAACCAAGAAAAATCGTCTTCACATCGTACCATTCTCAAAACAAATTGAAGGCATTCTAAAAGAGCAGTTAAAAATTACAGGCGGCCAAGAGTATGTGTTTCCTTCTGTCTATAAAACAGGAATGCTATCTGCTACAACATTAAATCGAATGCTAGACTATATTGGGTTAAGTGAAGTTACTGCTCACGACTTTAGAGCTACAGCCTCAACCATGCTTAATGAAAAAGGATATAGCCAAGACTGGATTGAGAAACAATTGGCACATGCTGAAGAAAACAAAACAAGAGCATCATACAACCATGCTCAATATTTAGAGGATAGACGCAAAATGCTTCAGGATTGGGCTGATATGGTTGATGGGTGGAAGTAGATATCTAGTATAAATTTCTCTCGACTTCAGCAATTAATTTAAACTAGAATGCAGTTAAGGTTATTTGATGTTAGATGTTAACAGTATGAGCTTCTTTAGAGATAAAATTGATGAATTGGAGAGTGTACTTGAGTATCACCCGATACTTTGTTCTATTGTAGTTATAGTCTCCGCACTACTCATCTTTATTTATGACAAGGTTGTTCTTACCTTATTTAATGTTCAACTTTTCGATTACTTTTTATTTAGAGAACATATTGCTAATCATTTAACAACTGTTAAATCTATATATTTTATACTACCCCTTTCATGTATGTATTTTGGATACTGCTATGTTAGAAGAATTTTTTATTCTAGATTTTAGTGAAATCGATTTTTTATTCAGTAAAATAGGAAATTAGAAGTCATTATTAAATAAGGTCGATAATACATATTTTGATATCGGATTTCTTATTATTATATAATAAAAACAAATATACATAGGAAGACATATCAAAATGTTTGATTTTAAAATTGGCACACTATCTTTACTTGGAGCTATTATTTTTCTTTTAATTTATCAAATTGGTAGATGGTGTAGAAAATTTAAGCTTTGGGCTTATAAAAAAAATACTGAACTAGATGATCGTAAAATTTTATTTTATCCATCAAGTATACTGTTTGGTTTTATAATCGGCTCTTTACTACAAGCACCATTTAATCAGTATAATAATTGCAAGAAGATAGAGATTGATTCTAAAGCTTGTATTTTTAAATTTGCAGACTATCCAAAATAATTAAATATATATTTTATGAAATTCATCATTTTAATTACTAGATAAATTATGGAGTTATTTATAACAACTCCATAATTCATCTTATTTATCAACGTTTCCATCGATTGTATAATTGTGTAATATGCTCAAAGTTGCTAGGGTTATTTTTTTGTCGATCCTTGATTATTAACTCCAAGAATTCATAATTAGCGACAACAATAGAGCCGAGGGTATTCTTAATCAATTGCTCATCAAAATCTCCAAATCTTATTCCTACAGCCACAAACTCTAGATAATTCAATATATAAAATAGATTCTTTTTATCTTCGTAAGAAATTATGTGGGATTTATTGTGATGATGGCATCCATCTTTATTATCTTCATAACAAATATGTTCAATCTTAAGTTTAAAACATCCCGCCTTCATGCATCTTTCATAAATCCCATTAGCTTTTTCAATCCTATCAGAATATGCTGTAGAGAACCTAGAAGACATAAGACTCTGTATAGAGTGGTTTCTAGTTGCTGCTAAAACCTGGTTTCGACTTGTAAAAAGCCAACCAAAAACAGCTGCAACAATACCAAGTAAAACTAAAATAGAGCTTGATTGGCTTCCCCTAGATCCTGTGAAATCAGCAAGTGAAAAACCTAAAAAGTTACGATCTTCTATACATAAATTCCAAATTACAATTTCAATAAATAAAATAATTAGTGAAATCATAATTAACGCGAGCTGTATATGAGTTCTTGGTTTCAAAAAAAATTTATCTTTTACATATTTATTAGCTATGTACGCTAAAATAATATATGGAACAAAAACAAGTACGGTTCTTAAAAGTAAAATATTATCAATTGACACTTTAAAGCCTAAAAATGATTATCTATAGATACAAGAAAGCACCTCACAAGAGGTGCTTTGCACTAATTTTAATGATTTACTAACCGATCCCGTATCCATCTTGCAAACCTTTATTTTTAATAAAATATGACATAATTATACTCCTCTGTAGGCGCTAAAAACTCAATATTCATAAACTAGAAATTAAGATCACCTAAAAATAATACTATATGAATCCATATAGTATTGATATGCTAGTTCGCTATTGATATATCACAATCAACAGAAAAAAAGCGTTTTGACCCGAATAGGCAACAACTTTACCTATGCAGTCCGCAATAGAGATTAAATTCACCTATGCGGTGTATATACAACCATATACAAATAATTTAACTCAGTCAACCATACTAAAGCGAATAGTGTAATAGAATGTACTCATAATTTTATGAAGTTAGTTGTCTACAAAACTATACAACTAGTCATCTACTAAGTGAAAATATAAATTAAACTATCGTACCGATCCTTACACTCATTATATTTCTTCACCGTATCCACCGACCAAAGAATCCATGCCTTACCTGTATTTTCATCTAATGTTTGAAGATCAGGACAAGGCTGCAACAAGTTACTTGGTATCTGTACTGGTGGTTTGACCTGATTTAATGAGTTCATTGAGCTGCACCCGACCATCATCATCGATGCACACATTACGATAGACAGGGCGATCAACGTATTTATTGATGGTCCTTGTGACGTATTCAACTTTTGTTGCTTGCTCAGATTTAAGTTTTTCATAGTCTGCACTCACCTTGTTCATTTCAATTTGCTGTTGTTGAGCAGCTTCTAAATATTTCTGTTTTTGTTCTTGCACATAGCCAATATGCTCTTGCTTCAGTTTCTCAATGCTGTGATCTTTGTGACTCAAGATCATGAGTAAGCACAGAATTAAAAAAGCGAGTAATGCAATTAAGCATTCTCGCCAGTACTTCAAAGCCAGCAATAGATAAGTCATCGGTTCACCTCTAAACACTTTTCAATTCGCCATTTCTGACGATTCCAAACGCCTTTACACTTAGAATTAAGGCGACAATCTACTTTGATGTTATGTGACCCTACACGGCTAAACCGCCAATTCTCTAGTGAATGACACGCTTTCACATACTGCCCTGCTTTTAAATGTTTTAGCATTTGTGATTGAGTCCATGCATTAATCCCGTACTGATAAACAAAGTCGGCATATAGATCATATTCAACTTGTGAAATTTTGACGTTCTTCAAAGAGTGATTGAACGTATCTCGATGACGAGAAATATGAGCATGTAAATAACGTAAGGCTTCTTTTTGTGAGATCGGCTTGTCTGTCATTTTAATTTTTGAACCATCAGGTTTTAATGTTGAACCAAAACCTTGAGTAACAACTTTCCCTGAATCATGATAAGGCTTTGCTCGATAACCCTCTTGCATTGCCGTTCCCTTTACCCCATTTTGACTTACATCACTTAGATAATAGGAAGCCGTAGGAACGCCTGTCATTACTGCAACAATTGAGCCGATAACATAGTATTTAGTCTTGTCCATGCCATTTACCCTCTTTCATTAACTGCATTTTTAGTTGATGAAATTCTTGCGCTCTTTGGTCTTCATTCGACTTATATTGATCATCCTTATATTTGTAATACCAATTCATGAAAAAGCTAAAAATAGTGAACACCGCACTAACTGCTGCAAAACACAGTAAAATCTTTGCAACAATATCTATGTTTGCAAGCGCGGAAAGAATCCCTGCACCTGTACTTGTATATGCTCCAATTTGCGTGGTCTTATTTGTAAATACTGTATTCGCCGTATCTACAAGTTGTTGCCGATCTGTCATCTTTCCCTCTAATTTGCTAATTTTTAGATATAAAAAAACCATGCTTTTGCATGGTCTTAACTTGTTTAGTAAAAACTAAATTTCTATCGTTCCTGTATTACCTGACGGCGCAATACGTTTGATCTCTGTGCCAGCAACAAAAACTCGATCACCGGTTTTAAATTGAGTGGCACTGGTACACAGCAGTAAACCAGTACTATCAACGATCAACACTTTATAATTTGGATGATCTGCATTGGTAATATCCCCAATGAGTTCCGGTGTTTTTGGTAAAAGGTCTAAAAGCTTCTGATATGGATTACTCACTTGTTACAACCCTCTCAATAGCAACTGTTTGCATCACTTTGTCATAAGAGAAAGAAACATCAACACTGTCTACAATACCCCACCACTCACCGTTAAACGCTGTAATTTCACCTAAAACACACTGTCCAACCTTATCGCTAATCGGCATCTGAATTGTATGCATTTCAACAAGACCAGCTTTAGAAAGCATTGCTTTCCCTGCACTGGCCATCACAGACGTAGAGCTATAAAGTGGATTGTTTTGTGTGGCATAGATATTTGCACCATCAGTCCCTGTTTTCTTCACCTTATAAATATCGCCTGACTTATCACTAGTCAGCCACACGGCGTTATATTCAGGGTATCTTGTATCATTTACACTAATATTTACCGCAATCGATTCAGGAATCAATCGGTCGTATTCACTCACAACCAATGACTCCCAATAGCTCTTTTTATATAGTGGCTTAATGGTCAACGTATTACTGTCAGGCTCACTATAAATAAAGCCCCCGGCTGAATCAGCAATCAGCTTAATTGCTGCAATCGGGGTTAAATTTGAATAAGAAAAACTATACTTAGGAACAATCCAACCTAACTCATCAATGAGTTTCCAATTCAAGGCTACAGTACTTCCCACGCGATCTAATTCGGCCTGTGCTAATTGAACGGATGTCCGCTCATTTTCCTGTAAAAAAGTACGTGTCGGAGAAGCCGGTGCATCGAGTAACGCAGTTGGACTTCGCCCTGTTACGGTATAGACTTCCTTACCGAATTGCCGTGTTCGTGTTCTATCCTCAACAAACATACGATGAACATTACCATTCACGGC
The DNA here is from genome assembly GCF_015627175.1 of Acinetobacter pollinis. GTDB lineage: Bacteria > Pseudomonadota > Gammaproteobacteria > Pseudomonadales > Moraxellaceae > Acinetobacter > Acinetobacter pollinis. Next base: position 53,762 of record NZ_VTDQ01000012.1, read on the forward strand.
AACCACTAAAATAACTGGATTGCCGTCAGTACTTCTTGTCTTTTGAATTTCGCTTGCTGGAATAGATAAGCTAAAGGTCCAACACCACTTTGATCTGTCACAGTTATAGCGACCATTAAAAATTAAGATACTTTCTTTTGTATCCTCACGATATACAGAAACATCATTCACAATCTGCCATCCATTTACTGGTGCGACTTGTGGAATACAATCATCATTCCCAAAGTCAAAATTAATATGATGTGCATCAATATTCGTACACAAGCACTGAAAATCTAGGTCATTGCTACCAAGATACGGTTTTTCAGGAACAGGCTCCCATGCCTCAATATCATGCTTTTTATAATAGATTGCCCGACCATCTTGCCAAGCATAGGCATTCTCAACAATCAGCTCTAAGCCTTTAGCAAAACCAAACTGATAACGCCGTTCAAAAACATGGGCCACTTCATACGCGTATGTCAGTTGCTTTCTTTGCCGTTGCATTTCTTGCCATTGCACAATACTTTCAGTTGTTGCTTTTAAACCGCTCTCCCAAGCGATAAACGCATTTGACTGTAGAGATAGATCCTGTTGCCATAATGACCCAAAGAAATTACTCAAACGATTACCCGATTGATAAATACTTTGAATACTGCGACTCAGTGACGAAGTTTTTTCAAACTGCAAGGATGCACCATGACTACACGCAATTGCTTCATTCAACCCATTGTCATAGTATTTGGTAGCATGAATACCAATTTGCCACGGCGTATCAATATGAGCGCTTGCCTCTACCGTAGATTGGAACGCCGTATTTAAGTCCATAAATACAGCTCGGTAATAGTCAGCGTCATAATTTGCAGTGACTTCACTCAAAAACGGTGCATGACTCACAACTGCATCAATCACAGCCTGTTGCTGATCATATTTGGCCTGAATATCAGCAGTCATTGTACTTGCGACTTGGCGATCAATACGTGCAAGTGCTTTTACATTTGTTTGAATATCACTAAGCAGACTCAGATTGACTTGAGAATTTACATACGCAAGTTGAGTGGATACAGCCTCAATCTCAGGAATAATTCTGCTTTCATACGAAGCATCAAAAACAGCAACATTATCGCCTGTTGCTGAATATATCGCTTGTATCTGAGAGGAAAAATCAAAGGATATGCTTGAGCTAAGAGTATCTGCGACCACTTCACCAAAGTTTAAGTCTGTTGACTCGATCACCCTACCTATAAAGTTTAGATCAACATGATGACTGTCATTCTTTAGATATGGATCAATATAGTCATACTGTGCTGTAACTTGAGCTGAAAAAGCTGTTTGAAATAAACCATCTGCATGGCCAGTTCCGCTTACTGTTGTTACATAGTTGGTTTGTGTTTCTAGCTGAAAACCTAGATTGATACGCGCGTCAACCGCACCTAAAACATCATCACCAAAATTAAGATTGGTTGAGCCTGTAGCTAGATACTGAAAATTGAGAACACTTGAGTCATCACTCTCAAAATTGAGAATAAGATTTAGGGCATCGATGGGTACCCTACGTTTCTTAAAATCCACATTTTGCCCCCTATTGCCCGGTATAAGGTCTTAACTTAATAGACACAATACTAAGGGTACCGCCGACAATTAAAGATGTATTGGCCAAAGTAATGTCTGTCCCAACTTCAAAGTCTGCAACGGCTTTACCATCACCATTAAATAGTCTTGCCCAGCGTGCAGTACCTGTTTTCACTGCAACTGCTGTATCCGTTGGATTTAACTCAATACTATCTGTATTTACTTGTTTTAAACTTGGTTTAGGTAATGTCAAGGTGACAAGCTTCGCGCCGTTGTCTGCATTTACATCACTCGTTGTCGGCTTTATAGAATCATAAAAAATAAAGGTAGCATTATTGCTACCTTGATCGATGTATGAAGCGAGCGCACTCAGCTGAGAAACAGCCGCAGTATTTGATAAATAAATCATTTTGGAACCACCATATCTTGTATAACTGCGTTAAATTTTGTCTGATTATCAAAAGCCACTATGAATAAAGTTAAATCTTTATTTAGTCCACGAACAACATAAGAACCATCTAGTTTCGGCTTCACTGAGGCCAATAAACTCAGCTGATTTCTGTCAAAGATACCAACTAGGCAATTACTATAATCTGAGCCCTGCTTTTTAATTGAGCCTTGAACTTTTCTTGGAGTATTATCACTTCCAAAATAGTTGATATTAATGCCAGTGACACCAATTCCAATCTTTCGAGATATAGGAAACACTATAAATACTCCCCTAAGTAGAAATAAAAACCTCCACCACCAGGGGTCCCATTTACCATTGCAGCGTCAGATACATACATTGAGGAATCCGACAAAATTGGTGTTGTTGAAATATTACCTAAAGCATTTCCTGAATAGAAAATGTGTTTAAAAGTACCTCTGAGATAAGAGAGTCCATCAGCAAATGGTATTTCTAATGCACTCATAGAGTTTGCATTAAAGGTACCAGAACCCGAAACATAATTTGGTATTATGGGTAAACCGATGATGCTATTCCCATTAAGAGTCATTGGATGTGTTACAAGAAATTTTGCGAAAGTTTCATTGTAAGCTAATGGAGTGGAATACCCGATAGAATTACTTGAAAAGTCGATACCTGTTGAAGCAGTTATATTTTTAAAGGCTGAAGATAATAAAAACCATTGTGGGATGGAGCTATTCAAAGATGAGTTAAATAAACCACAGCCCGAAAGTGTCTTATAATTATCTGCACCTGTAGCAGTTCTAAGAAAGTAAAATGCATCGGAATCCCCGATCAAAGTAAAGTTACGCAATCCACTAGAAGGGGCTGTCGCATCAGATGATGAATTATATGAATTTGTTGCTCTTGCCCAATACCACCGTGCCCAACCACGTACACAATCACCATTACTTCCTTTAATATCCCAATTACTTGTGGGATTGGCTGAATCAAATGGTAACTGTTGGACTGTATTATTATTAATATCATCAACATTATTCATTGATGCCAATAACCCAACCATCCCATACTTGGCATAACTGTCATTATAAACACTTGAGCCATCTGCATTTGCTCGGCTTTCATCGATACGAATAAAAGGATGCTGTGCTGTAGGATTCTTCGCACGATAAACTCTTTTTTGATTTGCACTAAAAATAATGTCATACCCTAAAGGTGATAAAACTGCTGTACCAATAGTTGTAACCGTTTGTGCTATTAAATCTGTAGATAAAATAAATTGCGTTGTATTTGGTACACCAACAATACGATATTTGCCATTAATCACATCAGGCTTACAAGCCGACAGCGTTATACATTGAAACAACATACATTGATGATCTGCATTGAAATTAACCGTCATCTTTCCATCATCAGCAATGCTTATTGATGTGACTGTAGGTAAAGCAACGCCATTCACTAAGCATGAATCTAAGAGGTTAATTAAATCGCCCCAACGGTTATCTAATGACAGTCCATTTTTATGACTAAAAAACTGAACCTTTGTATCTGCTTTCATAATAATTTCCATAAAAAAACCCATGCGAGGCATGGGCTAAAACTTGTTAAAGACTTAGAGTTTGCGGTCAATATCACCACGGAGCATGAGTTGAAATTGATCTGATAATAAAGATGGTTCAGACTGCTTCACTGTACGAATACACCAAATTGGATAGGTTGCTGCTTTTGTATCAAAACGAAGTACATTACCACTTGCCCACCCAGTTCCCCAACCTGTTGCTTTAATCACAAAATAGGGAGCATTAGTCACTGGATTAATCGGTGCACAGTCACTGTCTGTTGATCCTGTTGCAATTTGACCGCTATATTCACCAATCACCCTAAATCCTGTGGTTGATGTGAAAACTAAAGCCCATCGTTCCTGAATTGCGCCTTTATTGGTGACCTGAATGGGATACAACGCATCATTATAATTTGCAGAAATACTAGAACCTGTGGCTACACTATTAAAAACACTATTCCACGTTGAATCTGTGAATTTATTTGTATAGCGTGCATACATATCACCAATCACTAGACCCGAACCCACAATACTATCTACTGTAGAATATCGATGCGTAATCGGCTTGGTTAAAGTAATTTGTCCATCAATTTGTACATCACTAATTAACCCCATATCTTGATAGCGATATTTTGCATATAACGGCGTTTTCAGATTGTTTAATGCAAAGTCACCACTCAAGACAAACTTTCCATAATCGTAATCTACGACATATAAACTCGTATCTAACTTTACGCCGTTTGCATCTTCTAATTCACAGAATGAAATACGTTGATCATCAAGTGAATAGGTTTTACCAGCAACCGTATCAGGTAAAGTATAAGATTTAGATGAACTCAAAACTGCAACATCACCCACTCGAAAAATAGGTACCCGACCATCGGTAGGTAAACGTGTTGCAGACAAACCTAAAATTGAAGCATCTAAAGGAATAGAGCTATAACCTACGGCGTTGTACTTAATCGAATCTGACAAAACATAAATTGGCTTATCAATATACGTTTTACCACCATCTGTGTATTCAAAACTGACGTTATACCAAGGGTAAGCTTCAACCTCTGCGCGATTAGCTGTCGTGATTTCAGTCTTTTCTCGAAAAGAAAACTGACCTAATCCATAATCCCAATTAAAAGCCCCACTGACAGTAGCCGTATTCACGACACCATTGGCTGGAGGCTGAATTGTAATTGTACCGCCGTCCACTCTTGTCGCCGTAATTGTGACCGACTCAGGACGTAAAGGCATCACAGCAGAACGAAAAGCGATACGTGCTACCTTCAGTTGATCCATTGTTGTCACTAATGACTGTAATGCCACATCATTTGATGCACCTGAGTTCCAAGAGTTTATTTTTACCAAACCGCCTGAGTACTGCAATGTGCCGGCATAAATTGCCGAGCCATTAATTACCGATGGATCACGGTATAACAGCCCTGCACGATCAATATATGTTGCGCCACCAAGTAAGAATCTTAATGACTCTGAGAGAATCGTTTCGGCATAACCATCTGTCAGGTCAACTCTTAATTCTGTTGCTGTTATTGTACTACTTGCTGTAAAGGCATCTGAACTATCACGGTAATTACACACAATTGCAAATGCACTATTTAACGGTGTATCTGTTCGTGTAGTTTTGTATGTGTATGAAAAGAAAACGCCATCGATTGTCGGTGCATACTTTGTTTCTTCATACGCATAGCTCACACTCGGATTCAGCGTTATTGTACGATCTACATATTTGATCGTACCTTGTACCTTTCCTGTGTCTCGGTGAATCAATTGGCCCTTTGTATCATCAATTTTTTGATCATAAAAATTCATGGTTCGCAGTACACCACTTGCAGAACCATTACCCACATTGTTTAAGCCTTGAAAACTCACGGCAAGTGCAATACTTCCAGCTTTCAATGTCCCTGAACCATCAATCAGAATTTCAGAACCAACCGTACCACTTAAAGTGACTGACTTTTTAATTCCTTTGTCATACGACACATTAAAATCAGTGCTTCCCATTGGTAAAACATTCGGCATTAATTTAGCCGTACTATTGCCATAATCAATGGATCCTGTTGCATCACCTTTAAAATTACCTTGACCATCATCTGTTGCCGTTTTGGTATCAGCTCCATATTTCCATGTCACTGTGAGTGAACCGGGAACAATGACATTCGCATCAAAAGCAATCGGCACATAAGCTTTTGATATTGGCATATCTGCACGGCTATATAAGTGTAGGTTTTGCCCCCAAGTAAATAAAATCCCTGAATTTACATCCGGTAAAGCCCCACACGTTAAAAGTACCGTGCCTGTCTCATAATTAATGGTACCTGAACCAAATAATGCACTTGTGCCTTTTAAAACGCCGTTACCACTGTCACGCAATGTATAAACTTTCCCTTGGGAAACATAGGAAACTTTTAATGAACCTACAGATGGAATAGGTGCCAGTGTACGTGTCCAATTCAATGCACGATTTTCTGCCGTTACTGTCATGAGTAGCGTTTCTTGTGGTCTTGTTGGTGCCGCTGCAGGAATAAAATTAAAGATAATACTCGCCGTGCCAGTTCCTGCACCTGAATTCCATTTAATTAAGCCGTTTTGATAATCTACCGTACCAACACTTGTACCCGAATTATTGAATAGCTCACCACCCTTATCGCTAATTTGAGCATTAAAGAGTGAAAACGTTAACGTATTTGGAAGTACTGATGAACCTAAGTAACAATTTTGAGTAGGATCAATGGTTAAATTTCTTGTAAGGCTAATCGGATTTGTATTCCCTGAGATAAGAACCACATCCTCACTTGCCGCATTTACATCAATCAATGGTATTTCTGACTGTGCCGAGGGAATCAATTGTGTGTAAATGCTTTTTGCATTGACTGTCGTCTGACCAATACTCACATTTTGAATGATATCTGTAGAGGCATAATACTTCCCCGTATCTGCAACAATCGTTTCGCGAACAATCGTATTTGATGTATCTCCAGCATACCAACGTCTTGCTGAAAGCCCTGTAAAGTCATATAGCAAAGCTTCACTGATGCTATAAGTTGCGACCTTGTATTCAACTTCTTTTTGATCAACAACCATTTTGGCAATTCGAGTAGATACTGCTGTGATTCTTACGAATTGAATTTGTTCATTGGCCTTATTTTCGTTCTGCGCTAAAACCAATGTTATGCCAACGCTATAAGAATCCTCGGATGGAAAAGCTACCGTTTGAAACTGTTTCATTCCCTTATAAGCAGTTTCGAGTAATGTCCCTGTACCTTGTCCACCTTTTGCAAGATAGTTTTCAACACGATTTTGTGCAGCACTACGTTTATCTGTCCAATCGGCTGTAGAAAATAATGATGCACTGACGGCGCTATCATTCGGATTCTGGGCAATAAAGGCAACACCACCCATCAATTTGTCTGTATCACTTGTATTCACCGCAGGGAATATTTTACGCATAGAGACATTACCCATCGTGCGATCTAACTCACTGACATCATCAAATAAGTTATTGCTCTGCCCATCTTGAATAATTACGCCGTTATATTGCCCACCGCCGTCTTCTGTATCTGTTTGTCGTTGAGCACCGTAAATGACTAGGTTCTTTGGTTCAATCGCCATTGTTTTCTCTCATTAATTTATTGATTTGCCCGACTAAACTCCAAAAACCGCAATGTGGCATTGTAGTAATCACTGTCTGAAATTGTGGGCTGTTCTTTCACTGGAGATGCTTCAAATGCTGTTTTCTCATGGTAAAAAATCACATCAAACGTTCGATTATCATGTGGAAATTCAAAAACCAATTGAAACTGCTCACCTTGTTGCAATGACCAACTATACAATTGGCTTAAATACTTACGCTGTATCCACCCTTGATTGGTATTTTTGGCAAGTAGCGTAATTGGTCGACCACCTTTCATTCTTCCTTCTTGCACAATAGGTGTGCCATCTACAGCGTACTCCAAAGCTTGCTTAATTGGGTTCCAACTAAATTCATCAGACCATAAAAAACCGTCTTCAAGTGAGACGGTTTCATTGGTACTTCTTCGTATTAACTTCATCTAACTGCTCTTTTTATGTTGACCTAGTTGCTCCAAAATACTCTCTAACGTTTCTGCCTGATTTTGGGATGCTTGTACCGTTGCACTTTGCCCATTCGATTCAAGCTTAATCGTGCGTGTAGAACCACTTGAAGTATCAACGGCGTTCTCAGCAGATTGCTGATGACTTTGTATCGCTTTTTGCTGTCTAAATTGGGCCTTATATTTATCAAGCTGTTCATTGACATACATTTGATTAGAAAAGTTAGGCATCATGGATGCGTTTGCAGGATCAATACCATGCTGTTGTAAATAACCCATAGAGGCTTTTGTTGCACCAACATTACTTGCACCGGCTGACTGTTTATATAGCTTATCAGCCATACTTTCAGCGTCATCATCACTGTAACCAATATCTTTAAGCTTCTGTAAAATATTATCCTTGGTATACCAAATATTGGTTGACCCACCGCCTGAGCTTGAACCACCTTTTTTAGCATTTTTCGCATCTTCTTCCGCAGCATAAGACCCCCAAGCATCACTGGCCTCTTTAATGCTCTCAGTTGTCTTATCCCAAGCATTTGATGCACGATTCGCTTCACCCTCTGCGGTATCACCAAGCTTAGAAAACATTTCTGAGGCTGTTTCTGTTGCACCATCAATACCATATAAAGCACTAGCCACTTTATCTACAGATACAGATGCATGACCTAAATCATCAAGCTTAGAAACAAGACCATTCATTGCAAGCTGGCTTTCATACCAGGATATTTTTGCTTGATTCCCAGAGGCATAAATCTTCTCCCCCATATTTACAAGTGCTTGTCGGATTTGCTGTGTAGAGGCTTGACCACTGCGACTCATGGTATTAAAAGCATCGACTTGAACCTGTGCTGCATCATTGGCTTCTTGACGCATTGTTAACCCAAGTACCTTGAATGCCTTTTGTGTTTCATTTAATGCAGTTGGAGTTTTTTCAAGCTTTTCATTAATACCATCAATACCAGCCTGTACTTGCTCACTTGATAACTTGCCATCCTTACCAAACTGAACATACATTTTTCTGATTTGATCAATTTCAGCCTGACTCTTTGCCTTTTCTAGTAGTTGTTGAAGTGATTGAACCAACAGGGCTGAGGCATTTCCCCCTTTTGCCTTAATTTGGTCATATCCTGCCGCAACCGTACTAATTTCCTGTGCAACGTTCTTAAAACCTGAAGACACACGATTTAAAGCAGCATCTGTATCCACACCAAGCGCCTGTGCTGCTTTAATGGCTGCATTATCTGCACTCAGTCCTGCTTTGTCTGAAGCATCTGCCGTATTATTCCATGCCTGTACGCTAACTTTACCAGCTTGATCCATGGTAACAATATAGCCTTTAGCAATCAGATCGGCTTGCATCATACCGTCCATTGCGCCATGGTTGGCTTTTATCGCAGCTTCCGCATAAGCTTGTACGGCGGCAGTCTTATCCGCATCAATTTGATTGCTTTTGGCACCTTCTGTTTGCTTGGCAGAAAGTATCTGATCCATTGCCGACTTGGCACTTGCCACCGATTCAGTATCTTTTTCTTGCTGGTTTTTTGCAGCATCTTCAAGATTCTGTAAGGTCTTTGATTGAAATGCCATTGCATCACTATCAGCCTGAGCATAATACTCTTTTGCTTTTTGTTGCATGGCATCAGCATTTGCCGAGAATTGCTTACTTATATCTCCCCAAGTCATTGCCGCCAAGGCACGATTACTTGCCGATGCAACAGAAAACAATGCACCTGTTAGTAATTCAAATCCAATCTTAATCCCACTAATACCGTCAGATAAAGCGCCAACAGCAATGTTAATTCCTTGAAAAATTCGAGTCAGGAAACTGACCTGTTCACCACCTTTGGTGACCTCACCTGTAAATGATGAAAATATACTTAGAGCATTGGTTAACGATGTCCCTAAAACATCCAGTACATCTTTAGCCAAATCTCCAACTGTAGCTAGAAATTGTTTAAGCACATCATAAGTAGAAGACAATGCGCCTTTAAACGCCGTAATGGTTGATGTATCAATCTTTTTAAGTTGATCACCAACCCATACAAAACCCTGCCCAACATCTTTAGAGATTAAGCTAAGGCTTTTCATATTATCAGCAAGTAAAATAATCCACTCAGCAACAGTCTTGGATGCTCCTTTAGACTGATCCATCGAGCCGATAAAAATATCCCATTCAGTTTTAAGACGATTAATTGCTGTACCAATTGTTGCAGGGAACTTATTAAACTCACCTTGAATAAAAGATGATTGTCCTTGTAAAGATTTAATGAGCGTATTCGATGTAATTTGCCCTTCAGAAGCCATTTGTCGCAACTGTGCTGTCGTTACACCTAGTGAACGCTTTAATGCATCACTAATCGCTGGTGCTTGCTCCATGATGCTATTAAATTCATCACCTCGCAAAACACCTGACTGTAAGCTCTGCGTTAACTGAATGATTGCCCCTTCAGTCGCTTGAGCACTCTCACCACCAACTTGCATTGCCATTTTAATGGTTTTAGTCAAATCTAAACTTTGCTTTTGACTTAGGCCCAGCTCTTTACCAACGGCGTTTACTTTTGAGAACAGTCTTGCAGTCCCATCTAAACTACTATTGGTCATAACTGCTATTTGTTGAACACCAGCCATGGCCTGAGTAAAATTACCTGTATCCCCTGTGGCAATCTTGATACGTGTACTCAGGTTGCTGTAACTGTCTGCTGTTTCAGCAAGATTCTTAACCGAAAGTACTGCACCAAGACCAATCAATACTGTGGTTAATGAGGAAACGGCGAAACGAGCTGGTGTTAATACACTTGAAAATGCAGAAAAATCGCTTGTTGATTTTTGGGCTTTCTGTGAAGTTTCTTGTAGTGCCTGACTTGCCTTTTTGGCATCATTGGCAACTTTTTCTACGCCGTTACTTGAACTACTTTCTAGACCATCAAAGGCTTTTTTTGTCAGTACAATTGCCATTTCAAGGCTATGTATACGCTCAGCCGCTTCATTATATTTAGCAAATGAAAATACATTACTTGATTGATTCAATTGAACAAGTGCAATACGTGCTTGTGCGAGTTCTTTTTCCAAAGTATCTAAGCTTTTTGCACCTAAACTACCAAGTCGTTCTAATTCTTTCTCACTGATTGAGGCACTTGATCCAAGAGAATCAATTGTTCTCTTTACTGTTTGTGCTTCGCCAATAATACCAGTGAGGTTAACACTGCTAAATTTTTGAATTTCATTAAGCGTTTTTTGTGTGGTTTCATCTACGCCTTTCATGGCATTTACGGCGGTAGACTGATACAAATTAAACGCACTTGATGCCTGCTTAATGGCATCCTCTAAACTAAATACACGACCTTTCGCCGTTTCAATATCTTTGAGTGTTCCATCTGTGCTTTGTAAGCGGATCAATTCAGCTTCAGCAAGCTGTAATGCTCCTTTAAGCTGTTGAATGCCTTGCTCGCCCTTAGTAGACATTGCAAGTAGTTCACCAGCACTAATCACTGATTTATCACCGACATTGCGAATTGCATTCGCTGCTTCAAGAAACTCTGTGCTTAGTCGTTCAGCTTTTTGAATTGCTGTTTCTGAAATGAGCTTTTCAACTGCATCACCTGTATTCTTGGTTTCAGCAGTCATCTTTTGAGAAGCATCACGAATCGAGTTAAATAAATTTTGTGCTGTTTCTTGTGATTGCTTTGTATTTGAAACAAAGTTTTTAACGTCTGCGTTAAGAACAAGTTTAAAATTTAAATCATTATTCGCCATGAACTTTCTCTTAGATATAAATATGAAAAACCGACCATTATCAGGTCGGTTATGTTGTTGCTCTTACCACTTTTTTGACATCCTACCCGGTCTAAAGGACAGGGCTTTACGGCTAAAGTGATAAATATTCTTTAAATATTTATCACTTCACATACTGCCAAACATCAGGGTTTTGATATTCCGTATCTATTCGATAACCTTTGGCTTTAAATTCTGCTTCATCCTCAGCCCTTGATTTTTCATTGCGAATACGACCCTTTTTAAATGCTTGTTCCAATTCTGCAGGGGTCATTTTATCTGAGTTAGAAATAGTATTTCTTTCATCATAACGGATGGTCTGAAATGACCAATTCAGCATATATTGTTCTTGAATCTGATGGTCCGCAGTCTCTCTATCCGCTTTTTTATCAATATCAAACTTTAGTAAAATACCATTCTTATATAAGCGATAAAATAGGCTATATTTTTTCTTAAAACACCATTGCCATTCTTCAAAGCTTAAAATATGGGTTGGATCAATAATATTCGAACTGTTTGCAAAGTATTTTAGGTTGTCCTCTTTGGCAATACGAGGCTCAAATGGATACACATAGTTTTTCCATCCCTTTTCATTCAGTTGATGCATGATATTTACATAAGCTTGGTAGGCTTGTTTAGGCGTAACAAACTCTTCTTTATTCAAACCTGCATCAATATCTAAAATCTGAATCCCATATTTGGGATCATCAAACATTTGTGTTCCCATCACCGCAAAGACATTCTCTAACACCATGCTATCTTCACCATTAATCACGGTTATCTTGCCCAAATCTTTCTCTGTAAAGTCGAGTGAATAAAAACTCATAATCCCTGCTTGCTGGTCGACAGGTGTTTTACTATATTTGGCAAAGTCTTGGATGCCTTGCATCCCAAAGTGAAGGGTATAGTCATGATTCATATTTGTTTTCTCATTGAAGTGACAGGCACATAAACTCAACACCATCACAAACCATAAACCTATACACTTCATGATCTGCACC
>NZ_VTDQ01000013.1 GCF_015627175.1 Acinetobacter pollinis
CTATATTACTCTCTTCTTAAAGAAAGTCAACTGTAATCTGAAAGTTTTTTATCTTCTTCATCAAACCCCAACCTCAATCAATCTAAGAACTAAATCCTAAACCAATCAACTAAGTTATTGTTTATCAAGAAGTTTCTTTCAACATCACCGCCGATGGATACGCATTATAGACCAATCAATTCTAAACACAACCCCCTAAACCATTTTATTTCTATTTTATTTATCAATAGAACAAATTGTAGACGAAATATGCTTAAAAAATAAAAAAACCACCAAATTTGGTGGTTTTTTATTTGGAATTTGAATTAAAACTTATATTTTAAACTCAATGTACCAGAATTATCATTCATATCTTTTGAGAATTGGCCATTATAGTTCACTCCCATTTCAAGACTTTGAGTTAAATCGGCTTTAATACCTAAATCAATAAGTCCTGTATTTTCAGCTAAAGAAGTTCCTACAACGTTATATGAACTTTGAGATCCATTTAAGCTCAGGTTTGCTTTAGAGTTTAAATCACCAAATGCATGTCTCCATCCTAAACCTGCTTGAACCGCTAAATTTTGTGACTCTAATGGTAATTTATATTCTGAACGCATCCCTAATGTAGAAAATGTCGTATTGATTGTAGACTTATTACCACTTAGGCCTGCTATGCCTGTATTCTGCTCTTTAAAAGAATTTATCTGTGTCATTACATGCGATAAACGAATGTAAGGTGTTAAAGGAACTTGGATATTTAAGTTTTTCCAATACTCTCCAAAGACTTGAACACTTTGAGTATCTAAGTCTGCCGTTGCATGTTTTGTTATATTGGTAAAGTTAATATTACGATTTACAGAAACGTCTCCCCAACGACCCACTAAGCCAACTGTTGAACCTGAGTAATCTCCAACATAACGCCCGTAAAAACCAATTTCAGTATTATTATCTTTTGCAGTGAAATCTCGTGCAGCTACTTTGCTTGTACCACGACCTTGTCCTAAGGTTGCTCCAAGGTTAGCTTTATCGCTTAATGGAATTTCCACACCAGCCAAGGCACCATAGTTACTGTATTTAGAGTCAGCAACAGCTTTACCACTATTTTGTATACTCTTCGCATAGCTCTTCATCCATACCAATGGCTGCTTTTGGTACTCATGAGAAATAAGTGATTCGCCACTTGTAAGTAAGTCTTGTGTTGCATTAATACCAAGTGAAGCATAACCCTCACCAGAAAGTGCTTGAAACGACTGACGTGCTTCGTCTGTTGTTTGCTTAGCAACAAGGTTGTAAAGTGCATTACCCAAACCTAAACGATCTAAGCTGCTTGCAACTTGGTATTGGTTATTATTTTCTGCAACGCTATTAAAACTTTGATCGTTTCTTAAAAGCTGCAATGTTACAGCATTGTTATTGTAATTAATTTTTGGTGTAAGAAAAGCATAAGCACTCGATACTTTATCAAATTTCCCCGTTATGCCTTGCTGTGCTGTAAGGATTGTATATTCAGATAGTAGGTTGTAATTACTATTTATACCAACTTGTAAAACATTTCCACCGTTTAGTTTTGTTGCTCCCTTAACATCAATACCACTCGCATTGCTACTACTTGAGTTTGCCATAACTTTAAAGGTTGAGCCTTGATTCATGACAAGATCGTTCATGACATTTAAACGATTTGTATTTTGGCTTAAATCTACAGTACCACCTTGTAATACTTGTAGACTCTGAAGCTGACCATTACCTGATAATGTACCGTTATTTTCAACAACTGTTGTGCCATTTAAGTGACTTTGTACATTCAGCACACCATTTTGAATATGTGTTGTTCCTTTATAGTTAGAACCATCACCATTATAGGTGAGGTTTCCACTACCCTTTTTATAAAAATGACTATTCGTATCTGAAATGAGCGTATTCATTAACGTGTCATTATTTGCTGTATTCATTTCAAGACTTGCATTTGTTAGTGTAACACCACCCTGACCAAATGACTGTCCGTTACTACCTACCAACTTACCTGCAATTACACTTGTACCACCTGTCCAGCTATTATGACCTGCAAGTGTAAGCGTACCTGTACCTGATTTTTCTAAAGAGCCTGTACCATTAATATCATTTAGCCAAATATCTGAAGCCGAATAACCACCTTGTTGTGCATCCATATTAATTGTTGTTTTTTGATTAAATGCACCATAACCATTGCCTGCTTTATATAAATTAAGTGTGTCATAGCCCATACCATTGTCGAGCACACCACTTGTTTTATTTGAGGTTGTGAGTAAAATTTCTCTTTGTTGATCTGCATTTAGGTAAGGATAACGTGTTTCTATAAGTAGTTCCGCATTTTTAGGTACAACAGGTGTTGCTGTCGTATTACCAAGTGATGGGAAATCATTTACAAAAGTATATTTATCATAAAGTGCTTTATTGACTTGGTATCGATTGTAAAGTTGATTCAAATCGACATTTTGATAGCACCCATCTACTGAGCCACCACATTGACTACTTAAAAAAGCCTGTGCTTGTGTATAGGCTGCTTTTCTTAAGTCGGAGTTATTCGCAAGTCCATTAATAGCAATATAAGTCGCATGCATTCGCCCACCAATCACATCCAATGGGGAGTGAATACCTGCAACGACACGGTTATAGCCCATTTCCCCTGCTTTAAGTACTAAATCGCTATATTGTTGCGGGATAACATATGCAAGTGTTAAACCTGTCCAATAAGATTCATTGGTATGTCCACTTGGAAATCCACCTTCACTACCTGCTGAAGCGCGGCCAACATCAACTAAAGGTTTTTCCAAAACCCAACTTAAATCTTCTCCATTTAATTTTTGTATAAATGGGCGCGGATATTTATATTTATTTTTTGGGGGGTTAGATGATGCATTTTTAGCAATTGCATTTCTTAAGTCTAATAATTTACCTAGGTGTCCAGAGGTATTATCTCCAATGCCGTTGCCATTATCTTTTGCCGTTGTTGCAGTTAGACCATCTAAGCTTATTATTTTTTCATAATCTATGGTTGCTTGACTGTTTGCTTCAGCACGAACAATTGTTTTTAATGGGCCTAAGGCGCCAGTTAACATATAACCTGCTTTTTGAAAATCTACAGCAAATGCCTGAAACTCTTGTTGCTTTGTTCTATTGTTTGCAATATCTCTCACAATACTCAAATTTTTATCAAGTATTGTTTGTCCTTCAGCAGTTGCTTTTCCTGTCGCCAAGCTATCGCCCGAAATCCATAACTTATTAAATCCTGATAAGACATCAGTACCTGATTGAGGCTGAGGTGTATCAGCAAAGCTCATAGAAGAAATAATACAGCTCATTGCAAGGGTGAGTTTATGCAAAGGATATTTCATAAGATTCAGCAATATAGTAAAGTTATATTACTTAATATAATTACAATTTATTACCGTATATTTACTAAACAAATACTTTATTTTTTTATTTATTGTCTCCAACACTAGATCTTTCTAGTGTTGGAAAATGAATAATCATTTATCGCTTTACTGCAACTTTCTCACGTTGACGAACCACTTTTTCAACTTTGTCTCTTGCACGTTTACGCTTAAGAGGAGAAAGATAATCTACAAAAAGTTTTCCATTGAGATGGTCCATTTCATGTTGAATACAAACAGCTAAAAGCCCCTCTGCCTCAACTTCAATAGTTTCACCCTCGAGATTTAAATATTCAATTTTGACGCGCGATGGTCTTTCAACTTTATCGTACACCTGAGGTACAGAAAGACAGCCTTCCTCATATTGCTGTGTTTCTTCTGTCAGTGGTGTAATTTTTGGGTTAATAAATACCATCGGTTGATTTTTGTCTTCTGACAAATCCATTACAATAAGTTGAATATGCTGATCAATTTGTGTTGCAGCCAACCCAATACCTGGCGCATCATACATCGTTTCGAACATATCTTGCGTCAGTTGACGAATTTCGTCTGTTACTTTTTCAACTGGTTTTGCAATGGTACGCAACCGTGGATCTGGAAAGCTTAAAATTGGTAATAAGGCCATATGCCCTCCTAAAAATTCTATTGCGTCACAATGAAGACACTTCTTCATAGCAAACTAGTGTATATTTTAGCTATTATAGCGTAACTAACTCATACTGTTTTAGGCATTACATAATGAAAGATGATTTAAATTACACTCGCACTTCTAGTGCAATGGGGCTACAAAAAAAACTTTTGTCTTTATCTCTGAAGACATTAATTACGATTGGTATCTCTATGGGAGCAGTAGAAATGGCTACTGCAAAAAGTACACTTCAACTGAACAATAATGCACCAAGCACTTACATTGTTAAATCAGGCGATACACTTTGGGGAATTGCAGGTGTCTTTTTAAAGTCACCATTAGCTTGGCCAAAAATTTGGGCAAACAACCGTGATATTAAAAACCCTAATTTAATTTACCCAGGTGATCGTTTACTATTATGTAAATATAATAATAACTCACCACTTGTAGGCAAAGATTTAGGCGATGGTTGTAGAGGTATTATCTCTAGGCATACTGGTAAAGCAAGTCGTGGTGAAATTCGATTGCAACCCCAAGTTCGCGTCCAACCATTAGATGGAGCTATTCCTGTAATTCCACTTAAAAACATTCAGGTTTGGCTAGAAAGAGCTATCATTTTACCTCAAGAAACTCTAAAAGATATTCCATATGTAGTTGGGGCAGAAGAAAGCCATTTAATGGCAGGGGTAGGACAAAAAGTATATGTTAAAGGCAATGGTATTCAAACTGGGCAATACTATGGTATTTACCAACCGACTTCGCCATATATCCTTAAAGATAGTACTGGGCATGACTACAATGCAGGTAATGAGTTAACTCAAAATGCCAGAGCGCTCGCAACTAACGTTAATAATAATATTGCAACTTTAGAAATTGTAGAAAGCTACAATCAAGAAGTCCGTGCAAACAATGTTGTACTTCCAGAGAAAGATATCCGATTGCCATCAACATTCTATCCAAGCACACAAAAAATTAATGGTGGTTCAATTATTCGTGTTCTAGGTTCTATTGGTGCTGCAACAAAAAATAGTGTAGTTACTTTAGATCGTGGTGAACTTGATGGTTTAAAAGCAGGTCAAGTATTTAATATCTCGCAACCAGGTCATCAGATTAAAGACCCTAAATCGAATGAGCTCATTAATTTGCCTTCTGAAAAAGCAGGTTCATTAATTGTTTTTAGAACTTTTGATCATTTGAGCTATGCTTATGTATTAGAAAGCTTTATTCCAGTTAAAGTTGGTTCTAATATTACTACACCAAACGATGTGGAAAATTAATAATTTCGTTTTATATGCTTAATCCTATTACATCACATCAAGTCGCCATAATTAAGTTATGGCACTTGGTAAATCACTCCTTAACTACCTACTATAAACTGATAGAACATTTTGGTAGTGCAAATTATGCCCTTTTACCATCAAATATTGTCAAATGGTCTATGCTTGGTATACATGCAAGTCATATTAAAAGAGCAAGTCAATTTTCAGATTTAGAAGTACAACATCACTTAGATTCAATTATTGAAAAGACAATTCAGTACTGTGATTTTGTTTGTACTCCAGCAGACTCAACCTATCCTCATCAATTACAAAACTATGCTGATAAGCCTCCCATTCTCTTTGGTCAAGGAAATAGTCAACTTTTAAATACACCATCAATCGCTATCATTGGAAGTAGAAAGGCAACGAAATATGGTGAAAAAAATGGCTATGATTTTGCTTATTATCTTTCAGAAAAAGGGTATACAGTCATTAGTGGACTCGCGGAAGGGATTGACCAAGCAGCACACTTAGGTGCCATAAGTCACCATAATACAGTTGCTATTATGGCAACAGGTATAGATCAAACTTATCCCAAACATCATCAAAAACTTAGACAAAAAATTTTAGAAACGGGAAATACTATTATTACCGAGTTTCTACCTGGAACAAAGCCACTACAACATCATTTTCCAAGAAGAAATAGACTTGTTAGTGGAATGAGTTTGGGGGTTGTTGTGGTTGAAGCACATTTACCTAGCGGCTCTTTAGGTACCGCCAAATGTGCAGCGAACCAAGGAAAGACCGTATTTGCCATACCAGGAAATATTCATGATAAAGTATATGAAGGCTGTCATGAGCTGATTCGAGAAGGCGCCACACTGGTTTTTCATCCACAACAAATTATTGAAGATCTTTCTTTTTCATTTGGAACTATCTCTCAAACTTCAGAAATACATTCATCTCATGAAGATATCTTTATTCCAGTACACTTAAAAAATTTATATGAGCAACTGTCTTGGCAAGGACAGGATTTAGACCAAATCGCTTCATCCCTTTCTTTATCTACTGCAGAAATTACAGCTCAGCTTATGGAGCTTGAGCTGTTAGAATTATGTATACAGCATGCGGGACAATATTCTCGTTTAAAATGAGTGAAATAAATATGTTCGTCAATACCCCTTTAGAAGCCTCTGAAATTTTAAATATGGGAGAAGTTCTTGCTTATCCTACAGAAGCAGTTTGGGGATTAGGATGCGACCCTATGAATAAAGATGCCTTTTATAAAATCTTAAAACTAAAGCAAAGACCAATTGAAAAAGGGGTTATTTTACTCGCCAGTCATATTTCACAAGTTGAACCTTTATTTGAAAATATTTCACAAGAAATTCAGCAACGTATTATTGAAAGTTGGGCCGCAAAAAGTTCATCTGAACGAGCAACAACATGGCTTCTTCCCGCCAACAATTTTATTCCTGAGTGGATTAAAGGCAATCATTTATCTGTTGCAGTTCGAGTCACTCAACACCCCTTATGTCGTGAGATCTGCAACCAATTTAATAATTTTATTGTTTCAACCAGTGCCAATCCTGCAGGAGAAACTCCAGCAAAAAATTGGCAAGAAGCACAAGCCTACTTTGCTAATAACGTACATTATTTAAATGGTGAGATAGGAAAATGCACAGAGCCAAGTCAAATTATTGATGCAGTGACAGGAAAATTTATTCGAAATTAAAAAAAAGCTCAGTCGAAAAAGAGGTGACTGAGCATTGAAAACGATGTGAAATACACATCCGAGGGTTAAATCTTGATTGATTTGAATTATGTCTAAAAAAAAATATTATTAGAAATACTTTAAACATCTATTCAATATAAAACTAAAGTATCATTACATAGATAATTTGTGAATTATTTTACAAATATATCGAAAATAAACAAAGAATTAATCTCATAACAAGATAATAAATCTAAAAAAACAGTTAAATAAAAAATATATCAATTGCTAAATTTTATACTTATTTTCTATTTTTTAACGGTCCTTTCATTGATAGAACGTCTTATTTTTTGTCGTTGTGCAAGTGCAACGCCCAATAAAATAATCACACCACCGATTGTATGATATGCCGTCCATTTTTCCGACAACCAAACCCATGCAATGATAGCTGTAAATATTGGAATAAAATTCATAAATATACTAGATCGACTCGGACCAATATATTGCACAGCTAACATCCATAATAAAGGTGCAAATATAGAAGGAAATAATCCTGCATATACAATACTCCATATATTTTGCTGATTTAATTCATCAAGACCGAAATAAAAAATAAAAGGCAGATGATAAATTAATGCAAGAAAGATTTGGACATATAAACTGATCAGTATCGGTAATTTAATTTGCCACTTTTTTAAAAAAACACCATAGAAGGCGTAAAAGAAAACAGCAAATAATATTAAAATATCGCCTAGATGGGCTCCAGCACTCAATAAATCTTTTAGATTACCTTGTGATACTACGTAAACCAGTCCAATCAAAGAAATAATACTACCTACAATCGCATATATACTTGGTCTTTCTTTTAAAATTATGAAAGAAACAACAATTGTAAAAATTGGAATAAAAGCATTAATTATTCCCATATTTGTTGCTGTTGTATAATGTGCCGCTGTATATGCGACTCCCTGATACATCACCATACCAAATGCACTTAATATGGCTAATTTTGGTAAATTTTTAAAAATAGATTTTCTATTTATCCATAAGTTCGGTAACACAAAGGGAGTTAATACAATAAAAGCAATAAACCACCGATAAAAACTTATACTTACAGGAGAGATATAACCAGACACATAACGTGTAACAACGATATTGAATGACCAAATAATAATAGCAACCAGTGGAAGTATAAATGCCCATAAAGGCAATATTTTTTCTTTTTCCATGAATACAAACTACCAACTATACAAGATGGAGATATTTTGCAGAATGTCTGAAATAGTTTAAATATTGAATATAAGACATTTATATGGCAATTTAGCCAATATTATCAATTTCTTTACTTTAAAGGTGATATGCAGAAACTAAATGAACTTATAGAAATACAAGAATTCGTATTTTTTCCAAAAGATCATGTATCTTGGCACGCTTGTTTGTGGGGTGACTTTAATTTTAGTTTTGATGGGATTCTACAAATACAGGTAGGCGAACAGAAATTTATAACTCCCCCGTATTTTGGATTATGGATTCCTCCAAAAATTGAGCATTGCTGTATCTCTATAGATGATCAAGTTACACACTTCGTCTGTATCCGTATTCACCCATCTATCAGCCATAAAATTGCTCCGTCTATTAAGACATTAAGCCTTCAACCATTCTTTTATGCTTTAGTCAAAGAGGCAATTCGCTTAAAAAAGATAGGACAACATTCATATTATCATCACCTACTCCAAGTTATCTTAGATCAGATTTCTCTTGCAGATACTTATAATGACTACCTACCTCAAACAAATCACTCAATTTTAGCACCTATTTTCTCTGAGCTTTCTTCAGTAAATCGGTTACATGAACCAACTTCTAAAATTTTATCTGAATTTACTATAAGTGAAAGACATATACTTCGTCTAACCCATCAAGAAATGAATATTTCAATTCGTGAATGGCGCGATCGTGCGAAAATTCTATACGCAATTTCACAACTTAAACAAAATACTTCTATTAAGGAAATTAGCTATAAACTTGGTTATAGACACTGTTCAAGCTTTATTGAGTTTTTTAAGCGTCATACAGGGAAAACGCCAACCCACATTTCTCGCATATAAAATGCTATAACATCTATGTTAGATATAAATTCATAGGATAAAACATGACAACTTCAATTTACGATATTCCAGTTAAAACAATTAAAGGAACAAAAAGCACCTTAGAAGAGTACAAAGGCAAAGTTTTACTCATTGTAAATACTGCCTCTAAATGTGGACTTACTCCACAATACGAAGGCTTAGAAAAACTTTATAGCCAATACAAAACAGATCAATTTGAAATTTTAGGCTTTCCTGCAAATAACTTTATGGAGCAAGAGCCTGCTTCAGACGAAGAAATTGAACAATTTTGTTCTCTTAACTATCAGGTTAGTTTTCCTCTTTTCTCAAAAATTTCTGTTGCAGGTGAAGATAAACACCCCTTATATACTTATTTGACAGATGCCCAACCTCATCGCCATGGTGGTGAAGCATTTGCTGAGAAACTGAAGAAGGCAAATATTTCAATCTACCATGAGCCAGAAGTCCTATGGAACTTCGAAAAATTTATTATTAATAAAGAAGGCGATGTGATTGCTCGATTCTCACCAGATACGACTGTTGATAATCCAGAACTACTTGACGTCATAAAAAAAGCAATCGCATAACTCATTTCAAAAATGTATAGTGGATAAATTCACTATACATTTACTTCTAAAGTGAATGTATTTTTTTCCTTAGGTGCCAAGGAAATTGGTTGCGCAATTTGACCACACTCTAGGCATATAAACTCTTTCCATCCATCATCACGCATATCATTTAGGCGTTTCGATTTTTCAATCCATGGATTCCATACCACTGCACTTTCTGCATTCGTTTTTATAAAGATTGGAGAATTTGCTGTAGATGTAATTTTAAAGTTTCCTGAGGTTTTTGGGTAAATACGATCTACTTCTTCTTGTACAAAAATATCCGTCACTTCTTGTTTGTAGTATTCGTTATTTCTTAACTGATCAATATATTCTACATTTTTTAATCCTTCTATTTTCGTTGAAAAGATATCAGTTGCAAAATAACTGTGCCATGCAAATGAGTACTCAAATTGTCCTTCGTCTTTATTTTCTAATTCGAAATCAATCGTTAATTTTTGTCCAAGATGAATAGTTTGAACTAAACAAAATTTAAATGGCCAAATTTCTCTTGTTTGTACATTGTCTACAAGCTCAAAACGAAGGTGATGCCCGTCTTCATTATGAATAACTTCTTTTAGTTCCCATAAAATATTTCTAGCAAAGCCATGCGATGGATAATTTTTATTTATTGGACTTGAGCCAAACCATGGGAAACATAAAGGTATACCTCCACGGATTGCTTTCTTAGACTCATACTTATTTAAGTCAGATAACCATAATTTTTCAGATATACCTTTCTGTGTTTTTAATTGATAAGAAAGTACTTGTGCACCTTGAAAAGAAATAGCCGCTTCACAAAAATGATTATCTATTTTTAAAATATCTAGCTCACCAAATTTTTGAGTCTTTATGTTCATTTGATTTCAGTTATAAGTTAAGTATTTATTCATTATATGCCAAATAAAAAAAGCCACTCAAGTGAGTGGCTTCTTATCAATCATCAATTACATTGCACGATTCTTAATTTTACGAATCGTTTCAAGCTGTCCTGCAATCTCTGAAAGAGATGCTAATGCTGCTGCCGCGTCTAGATCACTCTTTTGATTTGCAAGCAATTGTTCTGCATTTTTACGTGCTTCTAAAATTGCCGCTTCATCTAAGTTTTCTGCGCGTGTCGCAGTATCTGCAAGTACAGTAACAACATGTGGTTGTACTTCTAGAACACCGCCAGATACATAGACGATTTCTTCTTGACCATTGTCCAAAATTACTCGGATTGGACCAGGTTGAAGTAAAGTAACAAGTGGCATATGGTTTGGCATAATACCTAACTCACCACCTGCACCTTTAGCAATCAGCATTGTTACTGCGCCAGAGTAAATTGACTCTTTTACACTTACAATATCACATTGCATAGTCGCCATGAGATCATCTCCTTAAATTAGAGTTTCTCGGCTTTAGCAATCACTTCGTCAATGCCACCAACCATATAGAACGCTTGTTCTGGAATATGATCGTATTCACCAGCGAGAAGACCTTTAAAGCCACGAATCGTTTCTTTAAGCGATACCAACTTACCAGGAGCACCAGTAAACACTTCTGCAACGTGGAATGGTTGAGAGAAGAAACGTTGGATTTTACGCGCACGGTAAACAACCAATTTATCTTCTTCAGCCAATTCATCCATACCCAAGATCGCGATAATGTCTTTTAGCTCTTTATAACGTTGCAAGATGTTTTGTACTTCACGTGCAATGCTATAGTGCTCTTGACCAACAACCAATGGGTCTAATTGACGCGAAGTTGAGTCAAGTGGATCGATCGCTGGGTAGATACCTTGTGATGCAATATCACGGCTCAATACAACTGTTGCATCTAAGTGAGCAAATGTTGTTGCTGGCGATGGATCTGTTAAGTCATCGGCAGGAACATATACTGCTTGAATAGATGTAATCGAACCTGATTTAGTCGATGTAATACGCTCTTGTAATACACCCATTTCTTCTGCAAGTGTCGGTTGATAACCTACAGCAGATGGCATACGACCAAGTAACGCAGATACTTCAGTTCCCGCTAGTGTGTAACGGTAGATATTATCTACGAATAAAAGAACGTCACGGCCTTTACCATTTTCGTCTTTTTCGTCACGGAAGTATTCAGCCATTGTTAAGCCAGTTAAAGCAACACGTAAACGGTTACCTGGTGGCTCATTCATCTGACCGTAAACCATCGCTACTTTGTCAAGAACGTTAGAGTCTTTCATCTCGTGATAGAAGTCATTCCCTTCACGAGTACGCTCACCAACACCAGCAAACACAGATAAACCACTGTGAGCTTTAGCGATGTTGTTGATTAACTCCATCATGTTTACAGTTTTACCAACGCCGGCACCACCAAATAAACCAACTTTACCACCTTTTGCAAATGGGCAAAGTAAGTCAATGATTTTAATACCAGTTTCTAGTAAATCAGTTGATGCAGCTTGTTCTGCATATGATGGTGCTTGACGGTGAATCGGTAAGTGAGACGATGCCTCAACTGGACCTGCTTCATCGATAGGACGGCCTAAAACGTCCATAATACGGCCTAAAGTTCCGTCACCTACTGGTACAGAAATTGGGCCATTCGTATTCGTTACAGTAAGACCACGTTTAAGGCCTTCAGTAGAACCCATTGCAATTGTACGAACTACGCCATCACCAAGCTGTTGCTGAACTTCTAAAGTAGTTTCAGTACCATCAACATGAAGCGCATCATAGATTTTAGGAACACTGTTTCGTTCAAACTCGACGTCGATAACCGCGCCGATGATCTGAATGATATGACCGCTACTCATTGCTGTCTCCTCAATTCAAATTTCAATATTGTTAAACGGCAGCGGCACCACCAACGATCTCAGAAATTTCCTGAGTAATCGCGGCTTGACGCAGCTTGTTATAAACGAGTTGTAGGTCTTTGATTAGCTGACCTGCATTGTCTGTTGCTGCTTTCATTGCAACCATACGCGCAGACTGCTCACACGCAATGTTTTCAATTACGCCTTGATAAACCTTTGACTCGATATAGCGAACCAATAAACCATTTAACAGTACTTCTGCATCTGGTTCATAAAGGTAATCCCAACCATATTCACGATTGAGCTCTTCACCTTCTTCTGCCGGAGCCAAAGGAACAAGTTGTTCAACTTTTGGCTTCTGTGTCATTGCGTTTACAAAACCGTTAGATACAAGATAAACGCGATCTAATTCGCCTTTATCGAATGCATCTAGCATGACTTGTACTGAGCCAGAAAGTTGCTCAAGTTCTGGTGCATCGCCAAGTTGTGTCGTTGCCCCAACCACTTTACCGCCGTAGTTTTTGAAAAACGAAACCGCTTTTTGACCAATTAAAGCAAATTGAACTTCAATTGATTGCTCTTGTTGTTGCTGAACATGCTGAACAACTTTTTTGAACAAGTTAATGTTCAAACCACCTGCTAGACCACGATCTGAAGAAACTACGATGTAACCAACGCGTTTTACAGGACGTTCTACCATATAACGGTGTTTGTATTCAGGATTCGCTTGTACCAAGTGAGCAATAACACGGTGCATATTTTCGGCATACGGACGGCCTACAGCCATACGCTCTTGCGCACGACGCATTTTAGAAGCAGCCACCATTTGCATTGCACGCGTAATTTTTTGCGTGTTTTTAATGCTGGCTACTTTGGCGCGAATTTCTTTTAAATTTGCCATACGCTTAACCTAGTCGTCGAAAGCTCCATGAAGAGCCTTCGAAGGGTGATCCGTGAACCAAACTTAAATTTAAGCTCATGCTAAAAATTAGTAAGTTTGAGTCGCTTTGAAGTTCTCTACACCTGCTTTAATTGCAGCTTCGA
Source organism: Acinetobacter pollinis (assembly GCF_015627175.1). GTDB lineage: Bacteria > Pseudomonadota > Gammaproteobacteria > Pseudomonadales > Moraxellaceae > Acinetobacter > Acinetobacter pollinis. The sequence continues at coordinate 13,530 of NZ_VTDQ01000013.1, forward strand.
TATCTTTGTCATATTTACCAGTTTCATCAATTTGCTTCATTAAATCAGCATGTTCTGAACGGAAATATGCAATTAATGCGGTATCAAAGTCTACAATCTTGCTTACTTGTACGTCAGTCATATAACCTTCGTTTGAAGCATAGATAGAGATTGCTTGGTCTGCGATAGAATATGGAGCATATTGTTTTTGCTTCATTAATTCAGTTACACGCTGACCATGCTCAAGCTGCTTACGCGTTGCTTCGTCAAGATCTGAAGCGAACTGAGCAAATGCTGCAAGCTCACGGTATTGAGCCAATGCTGTACGAATACCACCAGAAAGTTTCTTAATGATTTTCGTTTGAGCAGAGCCACCAACACGAGATACTGAAATACCAGCGTTTACAGCAGGACGAATACCTGAGTTAAACAATGATGTTTCTAAGAAGATCTGACCATCTGTAATCGAAATTACGTTTGTTGGTACGAATGCAGATACGTCACCCGCTTGAGTTTCAATAATTGGCAATGCAGTTAATGAACCAGTTTGGCCTTTAACTTCACCTTTAGTGAATTGCTCAACATAGTCTGCAGATACGCGAGAAGCGCGCTCAAGAAGACGTGAGTGAAGATAGAATACATCACCAGGGTATGCTTCACGACCTGGTGGACGACGAAGCAATAATGAGATCTGACGGTAAGCAACAGCTTGCTTAGACAAGTCATCATAAATAATTAATGCATCTTCACCGCGGTCACGGAAGTATTCACCCATTGTACAACCACCATAAGGCGCGAGGTACTGCATTGCTGCTGGGTCTGCTGCTGCTGCTGCAACAACAGTTGTATATTCCATTGCACCAGTTTCTTCTAGTTTACGTACAACGTTTGCAATTGTTGATTGTTTTTGACCAACAGCAACATAGATACATTTAATACCAGAGTTCTTCTGAGCGATGATTGCATCGATCGCCATCGCTGTTTTACCAGTTTGACGGTCACCAATAATCAACTCACGTTGACCACGACCAATTGGGATCATGGTATCTACTGATTTATAACCAGTTTGAACAGGTTGATCTACGCTTTGACGCCAAATTACACCAGGTGCTACTTTTTCAACAGCATCTGTTAATTTTGCATCAATTGGGCCTTTACCATCAATCGGGTTACCCAAAGCATCGACTACACGACCTAAAAGTTCTGGACCAACCGGAACTTCTAATACACGGCCTGTGCAACGTGCTTTTTGTCCTTCTTGAAGACCTAAATAGTTACCTAAGACAACGGCACCCACTGAATCCTGTTCTAGGTTCAGTGCCATACCAAATAAGCCGCCGTCAAATTCGATCATTTCACCGTACATTGCATCAGCAAGACCGTGAATACGCACGATACCGTCGGACACCATAACAATGGTGCCTTCGTTTTTAGCGGTCGCGCTGGTGTCCAGATCGCTGATACGCTGTTTAATGAGCGCACTGATCTCGGATGGATTCAGTTGTTGCATTGCGCTATTCCTCAATCTTTTATTAGTTCAGTCTTATTGCGGTTAAGCAAGAAGACGAGTCCGCATTTTTTCAAGCTTGCTAAGCGCAGAATCATCTATCACTTGATCGCCTGCATGAATCACAACCCCTGCAATTAATGCAGGATTAACTTCAACTGTTACTTGAACTTTTGCATTGAAACGCTTTACGAGCGCATCTGTAAGCAATTGTTCTTGTACAGCTGTTAATGGAAATGCCGATTCAATGACAACATCCACTACATTGTTATTTTGTGATTTTAGCGCTTCATACTCATTCGCAACTTCAGGCAATAATGACAAACGGTCATTTTCAGCCAGAAGTACGATAAAGTTCGATAGTGCTTCTGACTGTTGCTCACCTAATACTTGCGTAAAAAGCTTCACCTTCTCTTTTGGAGAAAGTTCAGGGCGATTTAAATAAGCGGAAAATGCTTCATCTTGCACCGCAGCACTGAGCAGTTGAAGTGCATTAGACCAATTGTCAGTTGCACTTTGCTCAGAAGCATAAGCAAATGCTGCTTTAGCGTACGGGCGTGCCAACGTCAAGAGTTCAGCCATATTTCGCCTCTCTTATAGTTTCGCAGCCAGCTGAGTCAGCATGGCATTGTGGGCATCTGCATCAACTTGTTGGCTTAGAATTTTTTCTGCACCATCTACTGCTAACGCAGCAACTTGTTGACGTAATTGTTCACGAGCAGAGTTGATTTCTTGATCAACAGACTCTTGAGCTTGTTGACGAATGCGCTCACCTTCTGCCGCTGCTTGCGCACGAGCTTCTTCAATCATTTGTGCTGAACGACGATTTGCCTGTTCAATCAATTGAGCTGCTTGTGCTTTTGCTGCATCTAACTCATTTTTTACTTGCGTCTGAGCATCTGCAAGATCTGCTTTTGCTTTTTCAGCAGCATTTAAGCCATCAGCGATGCGACGCTGACGCTCACTAATCGCATTGATTAGTGGTGGCCAAACGAATTTCATACAAAATGCGACGAACATCGCAAATGCAATCGCTTGACCAATCAATGTGAGGTTGATATTCATTGCAATTCCTCAAACAAATAATTTCGGAATATAGCGAATTAACCTACTAAACCTACAAATGGATTAGCAAAAAGAATGAATAGACCAATACCAACGCTGATCATTGGAATCGCATCAAGAAGACCCGCAACAATGAACATACGTGTTTGAAGTTGTGGAGCTAATTCAGGTTGACGAGCTACAGCTTCTAAGAAACGACCACCTAACAATGCAAAGCCAATACCAGTACCTAGTGCAGCAAATGCGATTAAAATAGCTACTGCGATTGCAGATAATCCAACTACTAAATCCATGAAAAAATCCTCAGAGGTTAGGTTATACCAAATTAAAATATAAATTACGCCTAACCCTATTAATACAGTTAGGCAATACCATTAATGTTTTTCGCTTGCCATACTCAAGTAAACGATTGTAAGCATCATAAATACAAAAGCTTGCAGCGTAATTACGAGAATGTGGAAGATTGCCCAAGGCACAGACAATGCCCATTGCGCCCAAAATGGTAGCAATGCGATGAGGATGAAGATAAGCTCACCTGCATACATGTTACCAAATAGTCGAAGAGCCAATGAAACTGGTCGTGCTAGGAAAGTTGCTAATTCTAAAACTAAGTTTACTGGAATTAATAAAACTTTAAAAAACGGATTACTTGGGTTAAATGGGTTAAGTGCGAGCTCACCAACAAAACCACCCACACCTTTTTCACGAATGCTATAGAATAAGATTAATCCGAATACAGACAATGACATACCTAAAGTTACGTTAATGTCTGTTGATGGAACAATCTTAAAGTAAACGTGATGTGGATCCATGCCAAATACATTTGCACCGATCACTTGCGCTAAGTAAGGGATGAAATCCACAGGGATTAAATCCATTAAGTTCATGAGGAAAATCCACACGAAAATTGTTAGTGCAAGAGGCGCAATTAAGCGAGATTTACCATGAAAAGTATCGCGAACACTTGAGTCAACGAACTCAATAATCATTTCAATAGCCGCTTGAAATTTTGTAGGTACGCCAGAGTTAGCAACTTTAGCGACAGACCAAAAAATTAAGCAAAAAATGATACCAAGACCAATTGACCAACCCATTGAGTCCAAGTGAATAGCAGAAAACCCCATCTGTTGAGCTTCATTTGCATTCTCAGCCAATTTCCATGTACCGTCAGGCATTTTGCCGTAGGTTAAATTGGTCAAGTGATGCTTGATATACTCTGTCGAAGTAAGGGCATGTTCTTCAGCAGCCATAAATCACACCTGGTCAATGTCAATCATAAAAAGAGAAATGAATACCGCGTGCTGCTTGGCATCTCATGTCTCTATAATAATATTCAATTTTTGATCTATTCTACACTCGTTTTTTGTGTTGTCTGGAAACCAATAATGGCGCAACCCATGACATCGACTGAACAAGTATAAAACCACAGAACAATGCTACCGGTGACAGCGGTTTTACATTGCTTAATATCAAAAAAAATCCAACGATCATTATTGCAAATTTACCCATCATGCCTTTATACATGTTAGATAGAACCTGTCGAGATGCACGAGCACCTGCGACACGAAAAGACTGCCAAGAGAAATAACAACTTGTCAGCAAACAAACAAATGCACCAAGTGCAATACTTTTTGCTGCTGTTATATCCTTAACGATCCATGCAACTAGAGCTAAAAGGGGCACCATTATTGCCTGTAGAATAATCAAAACTTTTGCCAATCGACGATCTATTAGACGATTTACGTTAGCCATGAATACTCATTCATCATATTAATGCTTGACACGTTTAACTCACGATCATTTTTAATCGAAGGCATTATAGAGTCCCCCCCCTAAACATGCAATCGTTTCCGAGCTTTCTATACACCTTTTTAGTAAAAACTCAAGTTTTTTTAATTAGACATTAAGCTAAACCCGCTCCATTTTAGTTGCGCGAAGTTTGTACGCAATCATGTACCTTCTTAGCAAGGTCACTCCATGCAGAGATGAATTGGGTTTCTCCTGCCAAACTTTCTTCTACAGACTGAAATTGAATAGGTTGTAATTTTTCATATTGATTACGACTTGTTTCACCTTCAGCCAACAAACACATACGAGGATAAGGTCGATGATCATTTAAATATTTGATCTGTGAAACCGTAGGAGGAATATGTGGATCGGAAGTTAGAACACCTGCTAACTGTAAGTTTAAAGAGCGCTCTAAATATTGATAGGCATCGTGATATGTCCAATATTGTGCAGGCACCTTATATCTACCGAACTTATGTGTCTCTGCAAGAAGTTTCTGAGAAAAATCACGTGCATTTGCCCAATATTGATCTTTAGATTCAGGATGTTGTTTCGATCTTAATGCTGCCATAAAAAATGCTATACGTACGGCGTTATTCGGTTCCAACCAAACATGTGTATCTACAGAGTTAGGAATGTTTTGTCCCTGTAAGTCACGCAAAGGAAGTGTTGCCAGTACGCCTGAACTTAGTAACGATACTGCATTGGCTTTATTAGAGAGAATTTTATCTAAAGGAGCTTCATGTGCTTTACCTACCCAAATCACAAGTTCCGCATCTTGTAATGCCTTACGGTTCTCTGGTGTGAGCTGAATATCATGCCCAGATTGGTTACCTAAGAGTAATTCAGGTTTTTCAATACCTTTTGTAACCTCTTGTGCAATCAAATACAATGGGTGAATGGAAACAACAAAACCTTTTGCCCATAGTATATTGCTACACAAGCAAAGCATTATGGTTGCGATAAAACGTGTCATCATTGAAGTAATCTCTACAGCCTATAGATGTTATAATATAACGATTAGTTATACTATAACATTAAAAAGAACTATGCTAAGCTATTGTGTTCAGCTCTTGGAGCTAAATTTATATTTTGGGTGATATTTATGGCTTCATGCACACATTCACATGATAATTCAGTTCATGGCGTTCATGACCATGGAGATTTAAGCACACGTTTAGCAGATGCAGAAAGTCTTTGTGTTTCTCATAATGCAAGATTAACGCCTTTACGCAAAGAAGTGCTCAGCCTCATCCTCAAAGCAACTGGCCCAATTGGTGCTTATGATATTTTAGCACAGATTAAAAACACATCAGATAAACCTGCTGCACCTCCTACAGTTTATCGTAGTTTAGACTTCCTATTAGATATGGGACTCATTCATCGACTCAGCTCGATTAATGCATTCATTCCATGTTGTCACCCACGTGAAGGTCATCAAGCAGCGTTTCTCATTTGTTCTAGCTGTAAATCTGTTAAAGAGGCTTCAGCAGACAATGTTCTTAGTCAACTATCAAAATTGGCAAACTCAGATCATTTCAATATAAATCATACAACCATCGAAATTTCTGGAAAATGTCAGCAGTGCAGTCAATAAGCTCCCCTCCCCTACTTCTGTCACTTAAAGAAATTAATGTAAGAATAGACGAAAGAGAAATATTAAAAAAAGTTGATTTTGAGCTATATCAGAACGAGATCGTGACTTTAATCGGCCCAAATGGTGCAGGAAAGTCTACCCTTATTAAGGTACTACTCGGCATATTAAAACCCAACAGTGGTCAAATTTCGCAGAATACGCCACTTAAATTTTCTTATGTACCTCAAAAATTCAACCCCTCACATAGTCTACCTCTACGTGTAAAGGACTTACTTGCACTAGAAACATGTGATATCGAAACAAAAAATCAAATTATTGAAGAAACAGGAATTTTAAAACTTCAAAACGCTAAAGTACAACAACTCTCTGGCGGTGAAAGGCAACGTGTTTTACTAGCCCGTGCTTTACTGCGTAAACCAGATGTCTTAGTTCTTGATGAACCCATGCAAGGTTTAGATATTCAATCTGAAGCAGAGCTATATGAATATGTTCGTAGTGTGCCAGAACGATATAAATGTGCTGTGGTCATGGTATCTCACGATTTACAATGGGTTATGCAAGGTACTCACCGTGTCGTCTGCTTAAACAAACATATTTGCTGTAGCGGACTACCCGAGAATGTACAACAACATCCCGAATACCAAGCAATTTTTGGTACTCAACGTGCATTTTATCAACATCATCATGACCATTGTGCACATGGCGACACACCTACAACAATATGTGAGCATGAGCATCACCCCCATATTCACCCAGAACCGGAAGCATAGCGTATGATGGAATGGTTACAGCTTTTGCTCCCAGCTTGGGTCATGGGCTTTCTGTTAATTTTTCTCACTGCTCCCCTTGGCTGCTTAATGCTTTGGAGGCGTATGTCTTTTTTTGCAGATACAATGGCACATGGCACATTACTTGGTGTTGCAGTTGCAGGAATTTTAAATCTTCCGTTGTGGATTGGCGTATCTCTTTTGGCATTTACGTTGGTGAGTCTACTTTGGTTTTTACACGATAAACGACTACCAAATGATGCACTCTTAGCATTGTGCTCTGCGACACTTCTATGCAGTGGTTTATTACTTATTCAACAACTCCCTGCTTTACGTCCAGAATTACTCAGCTATCTTTTTGGCGACCTACTTACAATTAGTTGGTCAGATCTCCCTCTTTTTGGGCTAATTGTATTAATCGCAGTTACACTTCTACGTTTTTTTTGGAGTGCACAAATTCAAATTGCGATTGATCCAGATATAGCAATGAGTGAAGGCATCAATGCCAATGTTCAACGTCTCATATTCATGATATTACTTGCTATATTTACAGTGCTGGCGTTGCGTGCTGTTGGATCTCTTCTCATGGGTGCATTACTTGTAATTCCATCACTTACAGCAAGATTACTTGCACAGTCACCTAAGCAAATGGTTTTGTTCTCTTTCATTTTAGGACAAGTAGCACTTGCCATTGGTTTATGGTCTAGTGCATTACTCAACATTGCAACAGGCTTAAGTATTGTACTCACGATGTCACTGATTTTCTGTCTTATCTTTTGTTTTCAAAAAATAAAGTATCGCCTTGTTTAAACAAAAACCCCTTATAAAAAGGGGTTTTCAATTTCTTTTGCATCTTCAATTTTAATTTTCTCAGGCAAATCTTTAGTTCCCTCTAAAGTACTTACAAGTTCATTTATAAAGTTTTGCAAAGCTTTTGCTGTTTTCAAGCCTTCTTGATCCTTAGTAATTTGTAAGTTCCCATAAATATTAATGCGATCTTCGGCATTTTCCAAAGTTAAATCATAAATTGATGAAGACTCATCACCTGCAAACGGTTTAAACATTTTATTGTCCTCTATTGTTATCTAACAAGCATAGATGTGTTATGAACTTTTCAACATTTTTAAAATAAACTCTAAAATACTCGGTAATAGTTGTTTCAAAAACTGTATCACACGTTCTTGAATACCGCTAATCGTACCACTTGCACTATTTCCTGTTCTTCCCTCGGCATAAAATTGCTTCTGCAAAGACTGTATATCTGCATCTGATACATGCTCTGCACACTCACTCTTCGCATCCCAACTTAAATAACTGGCTTTTTGTGCAGGTTTCACCTCACCACCCGTCAGTGGTAAATCATATATTTTTCGTTTTGTACTTTCATTGAGCGTTGGAAATAAATTGATACCTGTTAAGTCTTCAATCTCACACACACTCACCACTCGAACATTGAGTGAATTATTATTAGGTGCATAATAGGCACCAATAACACCTGTTTGTGGATAATAAACAGCTTTAAACACAGCAGATGGAACAAATACACCGTTACCTATGGTTGAAAGCTTCTTCCCTGAGAAAATAGGGCCTGTGATTACATAAGCATCATGTTTTTGTTTTGTTACAGTAGAACGTGTTGCTTCTTCAAGCTTTCTCCAAATATCCTGATTATTTTTAGGTGCTTGTGGCACCATATTCGCCAGAGAAAAACTATCTGCTTGTGAAAGCGTATCTGGCATATCTCCATTAGGAGACATATGCCCACGGTCAAAACCCGATCCTTTATAGTCTCTTAAAGTTGCACGAAACTGAGGACTCACTCTTTCTTCTTCATGGAAGCTATCTTCGCGTTTAATTTTATGGCTTAAACGCTGTACTGTTAAATGCTCGGCACTCCAAAGTGGTGTTTTTGACATTCCAGAATACATGACATTAAAGCCATGAAAACATAGTGCTGTCGTATTCTTTTTTAAGCTATCTCTGACTAAATATGGTGGTGTATCTTTATAAAACTCATTCAGACAAGAAGAACTGCTCCAAAAGTTCGTTCCAGCATAAACACTCTGACCACCAATAACAGCAAGTGTAGTTACTGTGGTACATGCCAAATAACGGCGTAAACGAGAAATTGCTGGAATAGAAAAAACTTTGTGAACCATTAAATATTTCATATTTTTTTCGAAAAAATGTCCTTGGGTGAGATTATCAAGCAACTTTTGGAAAGTATATTCAAGATCTCTCAATTGTCTATACATTAAACAATAGCATTTTACAAAACCACGAAATATTCATGTTTATGTATACATATGATGCTTTTATGAAAATTTTATACTTCCTAAATTGATTATAAATAAAATATATGCGAATGTAGCTTTGTTATAATTTAAACAATTTTATTGATGTGAATTGGAGTTACATGATGGGTAAAATCATAACGACAATTGGGTTAGCGACGGGTCTTCTTGCAACAACTGCTTTTGCAGAACCTGCTGTTGAGTCAGGTCAAACCTTAGAAAGTCTCTCTCAAGCACAGGTGTCGACGACTGTAAATGGACAACCGGGGTCATTAAAGAGTCTTTTACAAAGTGGGCAATATACATTGGTTTCACCAGATAGCAATGTACAACAAACTCCAAATGACAATACTGACCAACAGCCAGCATCTACGCCTGCTGGAATGTAATTGGCAAATAAAAAACCGGGCAAATTGCCCGGTTTTTTATTTTTAAATTTCTATCTGACTTCCCATTTCAACCACACGATTGGTCGGAATAAGATAAAAGTCACTCACTGGACTTGTATTGCGATACATAGAAATAAAGAGCTTTTCTCGCCAAGGTGCCATCCCCTCTCCAACCGTATGAATTAAGCGATCTCTAGAAATAAAGAAACTCATATGCATCATATCGAATTCAAAACCAAGTGATTCATACGCTTGCTGTAATGCAACTGGAATATCGGGTTGATCTTTAAAACCATAGTACATAAAGATTCGATAAAATCGATCATCTAATTTTTCAATATGTAGCCTATCTTTATCTTGAACATATGGAACATCTTGAGTAATGACAGTCACCATGATGTTTCGTTCATGTAAAACTTTATTATGCTTGATATTATGTAACATCGCATGAGGCACAATATTAGGCGTACCCGTTAGAAATACAGCTTCGCCCGGTACGTACTTCGTGTCGTCACTTGCACGTACACTTTTTATAAATAGTTCAAGTGGAAGCGCATCTTTTTCGAGTCGCTGAATCACAATTTCTCGACCATTTTTCCATGTGATTAATATGGTAAAAACAACAAAACCAATCACTATCGGAACCCAACCACCGACCAAAATTTTTGAAGACGTTGATGCAACAAATACCGTATCTATACATAAAAATGGAATTGCAAATGCAGCCACTTTCCACCAAGGCCACTGCCAACCACTTCTTGCATATGCAGAAACCAAAATGGTACTACACAACATCGTCATCGTTACTGCTATACCGTACGCACCAGCGAGGTTTGCACTATTGTGAAATAGCAAAATTAAAATGAGTACAGAGACGTATAATATCCAATTAATGAATGGTAAGTAAATCTGTCCTTGCTCTATATCCGATGTGTGATGTACAGCAAGACGCGGCAAATATCTCAATTGAATGGCCTGATTTGCCATTGAGAATACACCTGTAATTACTGCTTGCGAGGCAATAACTGCTGCAGCAACCGCAAGAATAATCATGGGAAATAATCCCCACTGCGGTACTAAAAGATAAAATGGATTTGAAATTGCTGTTTCATCTCTTAAAAGTAATGCACCCTGTCCTGCATAATTTAACAATAAGCAAGGACATACAATCGTAAACCATGCTAAACGAATAGGTTGTCTACCAAAATGCCCCATATCTGCATAAAGTGCTTCACCACCCGTTAGCGTTAATACCACTGCACCCATAGTTAGAAAAGCAACTTTAGGCTCACTAACTACAAAATTTACAGCCCAGTACGGATTAATTAAAGTCAGCACGTAAGGTGTTTGAATAATACTCCAAATACCTAACAAACCAATTGAGATAAACCATGTCAGGGTAATCGGGCCAAAAAGTTTCCCCATCGTCCCTGTACCGTGGCGCTGTATCATGAATAATGCTGTTAAAATTCCAAGTGCAATAGGCATCAACCATTGGTTAAAACTTGGTGTAACAATGCTTAACCCTTCAACCGCAGATAGAACAGATACTGCAGGGGTAATAATGCCGTCACCAAAAAATAAGGAGGCACCAATAAAGCCTAATGCAATCAGATAAATCTTTTTATTATGATCAAGTCTTTTCGATCGCAAATTAAGCGCAAGGAGAGACATAATTCCACCCTCACCATTATTATCTGCTCTCATAATGAAAGTGACGTACTTAATACTAATTGTAAGCATCATTGACCAAAAGACCAATGACAACACCCCCATAACAGTCGATTGACTGATAGAAATATGTGCTGCAATAAAGCACTCTCGAATTGCATACAATGGACTGGTTCCAATGTCACCAAACACAACACCTAAAGCAGCCAGTGTCAATGCATGCATAGATGGTTTTACCGTTGAATTTTGCATAAAAAAACTACATGTTCTTCGCACATATGGCGAATATTAGCACTAAGTTAAGCCTTTTGCTTTAAATCTTATATTTCAGCTTGGCAGGTTGTATTTTTTTCGCTATCATCCTCGCCCATTGGTGAGGTGTCCGAGTGGCTGAAGGAGCACGCCTGGAAAGCGTGTATACGTTTGCGCGTATCGAGGGTTCGAATCCCTCTCTCACCGCCAAATTATAATGATTTCATTACTCAATAAATAATACTCTATTTCCCATAACTTTATTTTTCCTTAATATTTATTCTATATACATTAAACTCATTTATTTATATGAAGTTAAATAATATCTGCAAAGCTTGCATTTAAAATACTTACTAAATCATCTGGTTTAATTCCTATATCTAATCCTCGACGACCTCCACTAATATATATTTTCTCTAACGAGGTTGCTTGCATCGCAAGTAGTGTTTTTAAGCGTTTTTTTTGGCCTATAGGACTAATTCCTCCAACCAAATAACCCGTAATTCTTTCTGCATCGTGTAGGTCAGCCATTACGACTTTTTTGCATCCCAATGCTTGTGCAACTTTCTTCAAATTTAATTGATGGCTAACAGGTAATACAGAAACATAGAACTGCTTCCCATCTGTAATAAGTAGCGTTTTAAATACTTCCTCAGGCTGTAAACCCAGCTTTTCAACAGCTTCCAAACCATAGCTATTGGTCGCATTTGCATCATGTATATATTCATGTATGGTATAGCTGATTCTCTTTGCTTTTAATAACTTACATGCAGGTGTCATAGGAATAAATTTCTAGTGTAGGAAAATAAATAGGATAATAGTGATGGATATTTTAAAAACAAATCAGGACTTTATTTTATATACACCTGATTTAAATGTAATTTTAAAATACAAACAAAATTATCACCCTATTTAAAGTGAATTCAAGTAAACTTTACGGGGTTTAAATCTACAATTATGTCCAATAATCAAAAAGAACTGATTTTAAGGGCGAAGCATAGTAGAATTTGCCTTTTAATTTTTCCCGGAAAGGCAGCGCCTCAACTCGATTTATGATGTTTTTCAAGGATTTTTTATGTTAGCGCTAGATGTACAACATGTTAGAATGGATCAACATGCTGTTGATAAAGCTCAGGCGTTAGAGTGTCTAGTCAACATTTTAGTTGAAGATAAACTAGTTACTCCTGAATATTTAGAAGGCTTAAAAGCACGGGAGCAACAAAGTGCGACCTACCTAGGTCAAGGTATTGCTATACCGCATGGTACGCCACAATCAAGACAATATATTTTAGAAACAGGTGTACGACTCGCCCATTTCCCACAAGGTGTGGTATGGGACGGAGAAAATAAAATTTATCTCGCTGTTGTCATCGCTGCAAAATCAGACGAACACTTACAAGTACTACAAATACTGACAAGAGCACTGATTGACGATGTTTCAGACCGTGTTAAAAATGCAACATCTGCAGAACAAATTATAGAACTCCTTCATGCACAGCCTCCCTCTTTAGCATTACACGAAAACCTTATTGCAACTCAAGTTCCTGCAAACGATACAGATGATTTACTGTGGCAGGCAACGCAATTACTCAAACAACAAAAACTTGTAGAACCAGGTTTTATTTGTGCACTCGATCCTAAACAAATGATTCATTTAGGTGAAGGTACTTGGTCTATTACAGCAAGTGAACATGTCCTTAGTCCTGCTGTTAGTATTATCAAACCTGAACACCCTATTGAGCACCAAGGCGAAAGCATTAGCACATTATTGTGTATCGCAAGCAACGATCAGTTAGATATGCCACAGTTTAACCGCTTAATGGATATTCTTTTTGATCCGAGTCAACTTGAAAAACTCACACAAGAAAATGACAGCCATCAAATTGCACAAATTATTGGTGCAGAAATTATTCCTGACTGGCCGTCACGTAGCGTAACGCTCGCCAATGCACATGGTTTACATGCAAGACCTGCCACTCAATTGGTAAATATTAGTAAAACCTTTAAAGGCGACATCCAAGTCTCTGCAGATGATGGGCAACTAGTTTCTGCAAAAAGTTTAACTAAATTACTCTCATTGGGCTGTAAGCGCGGTCAAGTACTTACCTTTATTGCTGAACCAAATACTGATGCTGTTGCTGGATTAGATGACATTATCGCTGCTGTAAAAAATGGCTTAGGCGAAGAAGTAGAACCGATTGATGAACAAGAACTAGCGAACAATAATACTGATAAAGTTGAAGTGCTTACTTTTGAAGAAGAGGAATCAAACTCTGGAATTCCAGCATCTTCAGGTCTTGCTTTCGGTCCAGCACATGTCATTAAACCACGTGAGTTTAAATACGAACGTAATAGTAAAAATGTAAAAGCAGAGACTGCGAAACTTGAACAAGCAATTGCACAAGTTAAAGAAAATATCCGCCAGTTTATTGCTGAAAGCAAAGTAGAAGCAATTAAGCAAATTTTTACAGCACATCTAGAAATGTTAGATGATCCTGACCTTATTCAAGGCGTTCATAAAGGGCTAAAGCAAAATCTTTCTGCACCTGCTGCTTGGCACGAACATATTGAAGCTGCTGCAAAAGCACAAGAACAACTTAAAGATCACCTACTCGCAGAGCGTGCGGCAGACTTACGTGACATTGGTGAGCGTGTTTTGGCTGTCCTTTGTGGTGTACCAGATGTTGTAGAACCTCAAGAGCCATACATCCTAATTATGCATGATGTTGGGCCAAGTGATGTTGCTCGTTTAGATAAAGACCGCGTTGCCGGTATTTTAACAGCAGTAGGCGGTGCAAGTGCGCACAGTGCAATTGTTGCAAGAGCACTTGGTATTCCGGCTGTTGTTGGTGCGGGCAGTAGTGTTCTTAAAATTGAAAGTAATACAACTGTACTCATTAACGGCGACAATGGCGACTTTGTCATTGATCCAGCTCAATCACTTATTGAACATGCTGTTGCTGAACGCGAGCGCCAACGTCAAATTCGTATTGAAGCAGAAAAACACTGTTTAGAACCTGCAATCACACTAGATAAGCATCAAGTGGAAATTGCTGCAAATATTGGAAAAGTAAACGCAGCCGGAAAAGCTGTAAAAGATGGTGCAGAAGCAATAGGTCTTTTGCGTACAGAACTGGTCTTTATGGCACATAACAGTGCTCCAGATGAAAAGACACAAGAGGCAGACTATCGTGTTGTCCTTGATGATCTTGCAGGAAGACCACTGGTTGTACGTACGCTCGATGTAGGTGGCGATAAACCACTTCCATATTTACCAATTGCAGAAGAAGAGAATCCTTTCTTAGGTATTCGTGGTATTCGTTTAACACTGCGTAAACCAGAACTCTTACGTCAACAGCTTGTTGCACTTTTAAAAGCTTCTGATAACCGCCCACTTCGCATTATGTTCCCTATGATCGGACGTGTCGAAGAATGGCGTGCTGCAAAAGCAATTTTAGATGAAGTACGTCAAGATTACCCATGTGAGAATTTAGAAGTAGGTATTATGATTGAGGTTCCTGCTGCGGCACTTCTCTCCCCTATTCTTGCTCAGGAAGTTGATTTCTTTAGTATTGGAACCAATGACTTAACCCAATACACCATGGCAATTGACCGTGGTCACCCATTGCTTTCAGCTGAGGCAGATGGTCTGCATCCAAGTGTACTTTTACTCATTGATCAAACCGTACGTGCTGCACATCAATATGGGAAGTGGGTAGGTATCTGTGGTGAACTTGCAGCAGATCCAAAAGCAGTTCCAGTACTCATGGGACTTGGTGTAGATGAGTTAAGTATGTCGAGTACAAGTATTCCTCTTGTAAAAGCACAAATTCGTACATTGAACTTTGCTGAATGCCAAAATATTGCACAAAAAGCATTACAGTGCGACAGTGCAACTGCAGTAAGACAATTAGGTGAATAAGCATGGCAAAAGTTCTAACAATTACACTCAACCCTGCAATTGATATTACTCTTCAACTAGATACTCTGAAAGTTGGAGAAGTGAATCGTCAACAATCGGCACAAAGTTTAGCTGCTGGTAAAGGACTGAATGTCGCGCAGGTTTTAAAAGATTTAGGTCATTCACCTATTGTTACTGGTTTTCTTGGACAAAGTAATCGTCAAATTTTCGATAAACACTTTGAAAAAGAAGGTTTAGACAATCACTTTATTTATATACATGGTGAAACTCGCCATAATATTAAAGTTGCTGAACAATCTGGAAGAATGACCGACATTAACGGGAAAGGATTTTTCGTTGATGAAGACGCCAAAAATCGTTTACGCGAGACGATAAGTCAACTGATTGATCAGGTAGAAATTATTGCAATTTCTGGAAGTTTACCTCAAGGTTTCTCGCCTGATGAACTTATAGAACTTATCGAATGGCTGAAAAGCAAAGGAAAGAAAGTTGCAGTAGATACCAGTGGTAAAGCACTGAGTGCTGCTATTTCAGCAAATCCATGGCTAATTAAACCAAATACAGATGAACTTAGCGAAGCATATAATGCACCTGCAAATACCTTTGCGGAACAAAAGGCTGTATTTGATAAGTTAAATGCCACAATTGAAAATATCATTGTTTCAATGGGCGAAGAAGGTGTGAATTGGTTACACCCTTCTCACCCATTACATGCAAAAGCACCCAAAGTCACTGTAAAAAGTACAGTAGGTGCTGGCGATTCTCTTGTTGCAGGAATGATTCACGGTTTTCTTACAAAAACGGCACCTGAAGAAACACTCAAAACAGCAACTGCCATCGGTAGCAATGCCGTAACTCAAATTGGTTTTGCTATTGAAGATCTATCTGCCATTGATAAGCTGAAGCAACAAATCTCAATTGATTCATTGAGTTAGGTGAGAAAAATGCAAAACACTAAACATATTTTATTTGTTCCAAATAGTCCTGAACAACCTATCAATGCATTGATTTTGGCACGTAAACTCGCCAGTGTTGCTTCATCTCTAGGATATAAAAACACTGTTGCACAATCTATGGAAACCATGGATACGCAGCAAGCAGATCATGTCATTTTTATTGGTCGCCGTCCAAGTTTGACAGATGCATTAAAAGACAAACAAGTTTCAATTGTGAGCTTAGATGTACTCCAAAATAATGCAGAAGATATTCTAAACAATGCATTAAATACATCGACAACTACAGAAGCACTTGCATCTACCAGCACTGCCTCATCAGGAAGTGCTAGTAAATTTGTTGCAATTACTGCATGTCCAACAGGTGTTGCACATACTTTTATGGCAGCAGAAGCCTTACAACAAGGCGCTGCAAAGCATGGGTATCAAATTAATATTGAGACTCAAGGTTCTGTGGGTGCAAAAAATATTCTCACTCCAGAAAGTATTGCAGAAGCAGATATTGTTATATTAGCAACGGATATTGAAGTAAATACCGATCGATTTATTGGTAAACGTGTATATCGTTGTGGTACAGGTTTTGCGCTAAAACAAACCGATAAAGCTTTTGCAAATGCAATTAAAGAAGCGACAGTTTTAGAATCAGGTACACAACAAAGTCAAGATGAAGCAAAAAGTGAGAAGAAAGAAAAAGTAGGTGTATATAAACACTTACTTACAGGTATTTCTTACATGTTGCCTATGGTTGTTGCAGGTGGCCTCATTTTAGCCATTTCACTTTTCTTTGGCTTAAACCCAGCCGAAGGGACGTTAGCAGCCAATCTGGGACTCATTGGAAAAACAGCACTAACTTTAATGGTGCCAATGCTATCTGGCTATATCGCTTATTCTATTGCAGACCGCCCTGGTCTAACTCCGGGCTTAATTGGTGGTTTTCTTGCAGCAGGACCTTTAGGTGCAGGCTTCTTAGGTGGAATCGCATCTGGTTACATTGCAGGTTATATTGCGCTCTTTCTTGCCAAGAAAGTGAAGCTACCTCAAAGTGTTGAATCTCTAAAACCAATTCTTATTATCCCATTGTTTGCCAGTCTTATTACTGGTCTAATTATGGTTTATGTTGTAGGTCATCCAGTTGCCTATATTTTCGATGCTATGAAGCACTTCCTGAATAATATGGGTACAGGTAATGCTGTCCTTATGGGAATGATTTTAGCTGGAATGATGTGTATCGACTTGGGTGGTCCAATTAATAAAGCTGCATATGCTTTTACCGTGGGTCTACTTACAACCAACACTTACATGCCAATGGCTGCTACCATGGCAGGCGGTATGGTTCCTCCTTTAGGTATGGCTATTGCGACCTTTATTGCAAAAGCAAAGTTTGACCAAGCTGAGCGTGATGCTGGTAAAGCAGCCTTTGTTTTAGGCTTATGCTTTATCTCTGAAGGTGCGATTTCATTTGCAGCTAGAGATGCAGTTAAAGTCATTCCAAGCTGTATTATTGGTGGGGCAATTACTGGTGCACTTGTTGCCTTCTTTGGTTGTCAGTTAATGGCACCTCATGGTGGTATTTTCGTTCTACTCATTCCAAATGCAATTAACCATGCATTTTTATATCTTGCTTCTATTTTGGCAGGTAGCATTGTAACGGGCGTAGTGTACGCAGTAATTCGTAAGAAGAATCCTGAAACGCCTGTTGTAAAAACAGTAGAAACCGCATAACTCTTCATTCTTTTGTAGCTATTTAGCCGAGTAGTTTTACTCGGCTTTTTACATTTTAGAAATAAGATCTCATACTTTTTTAAGCGAATTTTAAATTTTAACTTTTATTAAAAAATAGCCATTGATATAATACTAAAGTATTGCTTGAGTCGTATCTCTCACTGTGATGGTAAATGGATATTTTACCGTGCCAATCTGCAAAATCTCCAACCTTCTTCTGAGTACTTACACTCATCTATGGACAGTTATTCATTTTAGGGAACTTACATGAAGAAATTCATGAAATATCTTCTCATACTCATTATTGTATTGGGAATTTTATTCGTTTTATTTTTATTCCGACCAATTAGTTCAAAAGCCATTGAAGTAGATGCAAAAGAGCCTACTGTTGATGTCGTCCTTATTGGCGGTGGAATCATGAGCGCCACATTGGGTACTTACTTAAACGAACTACAGCCGAATTGGAATATTCGCATGTTTGAACGTTTAGATCATGTCGCTCAAGAAAGTTCAAATGGCTTTAACAATGCTGGAACTGGACACTCAGGCTTTATGGAAATGAATTATACCGAAGAAAAAGACGGTAAAATGGACATTTCAAAAGCTGTTAATGTGGCAAATCAGTTTGAAATTTCAAAGCAATTTTGGGCATATCAAGTTAATAACCAAGTTTTGGGTCAACCGAATACTTTCATTAATCCTGTACCACATCATGCATTCGTTTGGGGCGACAATGTCGACTTCTTAGAAAAGCGTTATGCAGCAATGATTAAAAACCCATTGTTTAAGGGTATGGAATTTACAGAAGACCCTGAAGTTATTAAGAAATGGGCACCTTTGGCCATGGAAGGACGTGATCCAAAGCAAAAAGTTGCTGCGACACGTATGGAAATTGGTTCTGATGTGAACTATGGTTCGATTACTACACAGCTCATTAATCATTTAGAAAAATCACCAAACTTTAAGCTTGCACTCTCTACAGAAGTTACAAATCTGAGTCAGAATGCAGATAAGACATGGTCTATCGAGTCTAAAAACTTGAAAACTGGTGAAATTAGCCGAATTAAAGCAAAATTTGTCTTTATTGGTGCAGGTGGCGCAGCCATTAAAATGCTTCAAAAAACAGGCTTACCTGAAGCAGAACAATATGCAGGCTTCCCTGTGGGTGGTGAGTTCTTAATTACAGATAATCCAAAAGTTGCATCTGAACATACAGCCAAACTGTATGGTCGTGCAGATCTTGGTGCACCTCCTATGTCTGTACCTCATATTGATACGCGCTACATCGATGGCAAAAAGTATGTTCTTTTCGGACCATTTGCAACGTATTCAAATAAATTCTTAAAAAATGGTTCTCAGCTAGATTTATTGGCTTCGACAAATCGCTACAACGTTCTACCAATGACAAACATTGGATTACAAAATCTTGATCTTGTTCGTTACCTTATTAGCCAAGTACTTATGTCTGACGAAGACCGTTTTAATGAATTGAAAAAGTACTATCCAAATGCAGATCCAAAAGACTGGCATTTAAGCCAAGGTGGCCAACGTGTTCAGATTATTAAGAAAGAACCTGGTAAACCTGCAAAACTTCAGTTTGGTACAGAAATCTTTGCTTCTCCTGATAAATCTGTAACAGCGTTGCTTGGTGCTTCTCCAGGTGCTTCAACATCTCCATATATTATGTTAAGCCTACTTGAGAAAGCATTCCCTGAACAAACCAAAGGTGAGTGGAATCCTAAGCTTCATGAAATTATTCGTTCTTATGGACAAAAGTTACCTGAAGATGCGCAACTACTCGATCAAACACGTCACTATACGAGCCAGACACTTGGTTTAAACTATGTGACACCTGCGGATTTATTCACAGCACCAACACAAAGTAAATAACGTTGTATTCACACAAAAGGGATGAAATTAATTTCATCCCTTTTTATACTAATAAACTCCCACAATATTAATAACAGCATGAATACTTCTCCCCTCCAATGGTTATCCAAACTAAATTTTCTTTTAATTTTTCTAATGCTGATCCATGCAGCGTACATTGCTATTATTGGTGGGGCTGTAAAGTTCTTTCTCTTTAGCCTAATTGCTTTATTTATCCTGTTAGGCTCCAAGTTTACGCATGTGGTGTATAAACTCTTATTCGGTATCATTACGCTCATATCAGCCGTCTATTGGCTCATATACAAACATGATTCCGTTTTGCCACTTGGGCTCATTATTGCTTATGTAATAGGATTCTTTTTCTTCAGTAGTCATTATAAAACAAAGCTAAGAACCATCGCATTTTTTGTACTCTTTATTATTGTGGGTATATATCAATTCTCGTATTTTCAAAATTTAAAATCGCACTATGCTCAGTACAAAACCAATGAAACATGGCAGAAATATGGCGCATTATGAATGATTTTCATCCTAAAGATGAATAGGTTTCATTTTCTATTTTTTTGAATAAGATTATCAAAAACTTCATTAACTTCGTATAAAAGTTTTCAGTATACTGCCTCTATTCGTACAAAATAGATGT
Organism: Acinetobacter pollinis; assembly: GCF_015627175.1. GTDB lineage: Bacteria > Pseudomonadota > Gammaproteobacteria > Pseudomonadales > Moraxellaceae > Acinetobacter > Acinetobacter pollinis. The sequence goes on from NZ_VTDQ01000013.1 coordinate 33,969, forward strand.
GTATTATGAAAATTTTAGATGGCGGTGTTGGCCGAGAACTTGCACGGCGTGGGGCACCGTTTAAACAACCAGAATGGTCTGCTTTAGCACTTTGGGAAGCGCCCACTACTGTCAAAGATGTACATTTAGATTTCATCTACTCAGGTTCAGAAGTAATTACTGTAAATAACTATGCAGTTGTCCCATTTCATATTGGCGAAGAAAAATTTCATCAAGAAGGTCGCCAACTTATACAAGTTGCTATTGATCAAGCCAAAGCAGCTGTACAAGAAAGTAAGAAAGAGGTTCAAATTGCAGGTTGCCTACCACCTCTTTTCGGATCATATCGTGCAGACTTATTTCAAGAAGATCATGTCAACGAGATTGCAATACCAATTATTGAAACGCTTGCACCTCATGTAGATTTTTGGCTAGCCGAAACTCAATCTTGCCTGAAAGAAGTTGAACTTGTACACGCACTACTACCAAAAGATAATAAACCTTATTGGGTGTCATTTACCCTACAAGACGATATTTCATTGGAGAACGCTCACCTACGCTCTGGCGAAAATCTAGAGCAAACAGCGGCATTATTAAAGCGTATTGGTGCAGATGCCGTTCTATTCAATTGTTGCCAACCTGAAGTAATTCTCAAAGCAATTCAAGAGATACGATATTTATTACCAGAAATTCAAATTGGGGCTTATGCAAATGCCTTTCCACCACAAGATGAAAATGCAACAGCAAACGATGGACTCGATGAAATTCGTCAAGATTTAAGTCCTGAAGCTTACTTACATTTTGCACAAGAATGGAAAGATGCTGGCGCAACTCTCATCGGTGGCTGTTGTGGTATTACACCTCAGCATATACAACGCCTTTCTGCGTACTTTAAAGGGTCTGTGTAAATGTCGTCTCAGAAAATTGGACTATTTTCGCTGACAGCACTCGTATTTAGCTCGATGGTTGGTTCTGGTGTATTTAGTTTACCTCAAAATATGGCGGCTGTTTCTAACGGAGCAGCACTCATAATTGCTTGGCTTATTACAGGCGTAGGAATTTTATTCTTAGCATTTGCACTTTTATTCTTATCTCGACAGTATCCAGAGTTAGATGGCGGAATCTATAACTATGCGCGTGCAGGCTTTGGAGAGCTTATCGGCTTTTGCTCTGCTTGGGGTTACTGGCTATGTACGACGATTGGTATTGTTGGATATGTTGTTATTGTTTTCGCATCATTAGGAATGTTCGTAGATACCAAAGAGCATGTCATTTTTGGTGATGGCAATACCCTTTACGCCATGATCGGCTCGTCTATTTTTGTTTGGCTTGTACACTGGTTAGTTAGTCGAGGAATTAAAGAGGCTGCAATTGTGAACTTAGTTGCAACCATTGGGAAAACTGTTCCCATGGTTGTATTTATTCTATGTACATTCTTTGCATTTAAACTCGATCTGTTTAAATTTAACTTTCACGACGTTTCCTTACAAGTACCTATTTGGCAACAAGTCAAAGATTTAATGCTTATTACCTTGTGGGTCTTTACAGGGATTGAGGGAGCTGTTGTTTTATCCTCACGCGCAAAGAATAGAAATGACATTGGTAAAGCAACAGTCTTTGGTGTATTAACTGCGCTCGCTTTTTACATTATGGTGACCGTCCTCTCCTACGGATTATCTACACGTGCAGAAATTGCAGGTATGCAAAATCCTTCAATGGCAACCATCTTGTCTCACTACATTGGTTTTTCAGGTACAGTGATTATTACGGTTGGTTTAATTATTTCTGTTGCTTCTTCTTATTTAAGTTGGACACTTTTTGCGACAGAAATTCCTTTTCTGGCTGCTAAAAATGGGGCTTTTCCGAAGAAGTTTCTAGAAACCAACGAAAATAATGTTCCAAGTGCATCTCTTTGGTTAACCTCAATCGTGGTTCAGCTTTGTCTTATTGCTGTGTATTTCTTCAATAAAAACTATACTCAGCTTTTACTCATTTCATCAGTCATGATTTTACTGCCATATTTCTTGGTTTCTGCATTTTACTTAAAAGAGTCAATCCGAAATAAACGTCAGAAGCACATTCTAATCGCCGGTGTTGCAACAATATATGCACTATGGCTTCTCTATGCTGCTGGTGTTTCACTTCTACTTCTATCAGTTGCTCTTTATGCAGTAGGTTTAGTCATATTCTTATACAGCTACATGCAACATAAAAAGCAGCTTCAAAAAACCTAAAAATAGACATAAAAAAACGGTTCATAATGAACCGTTTTTTTTAATATGAAAATTATTTAAGTGAAAGCTCATATGCTTTCGCTTTTTCCACATCAAATTGTTTTTCCCATTTACTAATAACAAGTACTGCCAAGGCATTACCAATTACGTTCAATGCAGTACGTGCCATATCTAAGATACGGTCAACACCTGCAATAAATGCAAGACCTTCTAAAGGAATACCGACAGAGCCTAACGTTGCAAGTAACACAACAAATGATACTCCTGGAACACCCGCAATACCCTTAGACGTTACCATAAGCGTTAAGACAAGGACAATCTCTTGAGTTAACGACAAATCGATACCATAAAGCTGAGCAATAAAGATTGCTGCGATACTTTGGTAAAGTGTAGAACCGTCTAAGTTAAATGAATATCCTGTTGGTACAACAAAGCTAGAAATTGCTTTTGGTGCGCCATATGCTTCCATTTTTTGCATAATACGTGGTAGAACTGTTTCAGAACTAGCCGTAGAGAACGCTAAAATTAATTCATCTTTTAAGATTTTAATAATAGTAAAGATATTTAAGTTGCAGAATTTAGCAACTAAACCTAGAACACCTAGACCAAAAATAAAGATTGCGGCATAAACTAGCCCAACAAGTTTTGCTAAAGGCACTAATGATGAGAAACCAAAACTTGCAACAGTGACAGCAATAAGTGCAAATACACCTACAGGTGCATACATCATTACAATATGAGTTACACGGAACATTGCCTCTGAAACAGACTTCATGACATCAAGTAATGGTTGCTTTGTTTCATTTGGAAGCGCAGCCAAGCCTGTACCAAAAAGTACTGAGAAAAAGATAATTGGCAGCATCTGTGCTGTTGCCATTGCATTGAAAATATTCGATGGAATCAAAGACAATAATGTCTGCATAAAACCATGTGAGCCAGATTGAATTTGCTCAGTTGTATGCTCATATTGAGAAATATCAACTTTATGTAAAAGAGACATATCTACACCAGCACCAGGCTGGAATGTATTTGCTAAGAATATTCCTAAAATAATTGCAACAGTTGTAATTACTTCGAAATAAATAATTGTTTTTAATCCAAGTGTTCCCAGTTTCTTAGAATCACCTACACCAGCAATTCCTAAAATAAGTGTAGAAATTACAATTGGAACAACAATCATTTTAATCAGACTAATAAAGATCTGACCTGCAGGTTTCAAGAAATTAGTAACTGCATAATCTCTAACTTCAGGTTGATTATGTAGAATCGCCCCTACAATAACCCCTAAAACAAGGGCGATTAAGATTTGCCACGCCAGACTAATCTTCACTTTTTTCATAGGCCAAAAACCCTACTCAGTCCCATCATGTGCAATCAATATTGACATTACAACCGCGGGAAGTGGAAAGATAAAAGCAAAAACTCATGTGTTGAGTCTTTATAATGCTCTGCTAAAAACTGAACTAATGTACTAATGGGCTATGTAAGCGTCAACATAAAATTACATATGATACCAGTTAAATAATGTATCATTTTTTATTTTCTTTAATTATCAAATGCTTACATATATCCCAATTTTCCTTATCAGTTTATATCTACTCTAATATTTTACGAAATAATAAAAAAATCAATTATACTAAAGTCTTGTTTTTCGGAAAAATTTATAATTTTATGATATGAATCAAATAACAAAAATCTATAATTCAACTGGTTTTATAAATACAATATTTCTTTTGTACTTACAATTACACAAATGCTCGTTATAATCATTTTTTCATAAACATCAAAAAATACTGAGCTCTATGACAACACTAACTTGCTTTAAAGCCTACGATATTCGTGGCAAATTAGAAACTGAACTCAATGAAGATATCTCCTATAAAGTTGGACGTGCCTATGGGCAAATTTATAAACCAAAAACGATTGTTGTAGGTTGCGACGTTCGCTTAAGTAGTCAAAGTTTGAAAGAAGCACTTATTCGTGGTCTCAATGATTCAGGTGTAAATGTACTCGATCTTGGCATGACAGGCACAGAAGAAGTATATTTCGGTGCTTTCCATTTAGATGTACAAGGTGGTATTGAAATTACAGCAAGCCACAACCCGATGGACTACAATGGTATTAAACTGGTTCGTGAAAATGCGCGACCAATTAGTGCAGACACTGGTTTAAAAGATATTCAAAAACTCGCTGAAGAAAACAATTTTGAAGAGGTTGCTCAAAAGGGTACGACAGAGTCATACAACATTTTACCTGAGTTTGTAGAACACCTTTTAACTTATATCGAACCTGAAAAAATTCGCCCATTAAAGCTTGTAGTAAATGCAGGAAATGGTGCAGCAGGTCATGTTATTGATGCTTTAGAAGAAAAATTTAAAGCCATGAATATTCCTGTTGAGTTTATTAAAATTCATCATGAAGCAGATGGTAATTTTCCAAATGGTATTCCTAACCCATTACTCGTCGAAAATCGTGCAAGTACTTCAGAAGCTGTTTTAAAACATGAAGCAGACATGGGAATTGCATGGGATGGTGACTTCGACCGTTGCTTCCTTTTTGATGAAAAAGGAGAGTTTATTGAAGGTTATTACATCGTTGGCTTACTTGCACAAGCATTTTTAATCCAAAAGCCTGGTGAAAAAATTGTGCACGATCCTCGTCTCATCTGGAATACACTAGATATTGTTGAAAAATATAATGGTATTGCTGTTCAATCTAAATCAGGTCATGCATTTATTAAACAAGTAATGCGTGAAGAAAATGCCATTTACGGCGGTGAGATGAGCGCGCATCACTATTTCCGTGATTTCTCATACTGCGACAGTGGCATGATTCCATGGTTACTTGTTACTTCACTACTTTCTGAAACGCAGCAAACACTTTCCTCTTTAGTAGAAAAAATGATTGCTAAATTCCCATGTAGTGGAGAGATTAACTTTAAAGTTAATAATACAGACACAGTAATTCAACGCATCTTTGATCATTATGCTGTTCAATCACCAACGATTGACAGAACTGATGGTGTAAGCTTGGATTTTGGCGCATGGCGTCTAAATATTCGAGCTTCGAATACAGAACCATTACTGCGACTTAATATTGAAATTAATGCAGAAGCAGCGGGTCGTTCTGTACAATCTTATGTAGATGAAGTGTCAGCAATTATTACACAATAAACAATTTGGCTAGCAATAGCTCGACTATTGCTAGCTCCTTTGTTTCACGTGGAACATAGGTAATGTATATAGAGTGAAATACGATCCTGCTCTAATCCATTTTTATATTTTTCAATCTTGATCTTACTCACACTATGCTTTGGATTATTCTTCTTATTATAGGAATATGCTTTTTAGGCCTCATTTTTCAATTTTGGCTCGTTATTTTATCAACAGTCATTGGGGGCACATTTTGGGGAACTACAGGAGGAATTATTGGCTTTCTGGTTGGGTGTTTTTTGCAAGCAACTCAAGAAAAAAAGTTTGTCCGTTCACGCCGTCGTCATGACAACTACTATACGCACTCAAACCAAGTGCCGTATAACATTACTCGATTAAAACCTATTATTGAACTTGTTAGTTATTATACAACATTTCCAGATCAGACATGGTCGACAGATAAAGTAAGTTATGTCAAAAATGCATTTCAAGCAGAATGCAAAGATGAAACTGACTTACGTTTACTTAAAAATCTACTGAAAGAACGAAGTGTAGATTTATCACAGATTCTTAGGGGTGTATTAAGTATTGCCTCTGATTATGAAACACGTATTACCATTTTTAAGATGTGTTGCCAAGGCTTAAACTATAATGATTATAATGATCGAGATATGGAAAGAATCCTTACAAATTTGGCAATGCACCTGCAACTGCATGCGTTTCACTATCAAACCATTATTAATATGTTTAAGTCTCACTATGAAGACAATTCTAACTATAGAAATGAAGAATCGAATACGACGAGCTTATCAGATGCTTACCGAATACTAGATCTATCCGAAACAAATGATCAAAGTGCCGTAATTAAGGCATATCGCAAAAAAATGATGCAATATCATCCAGACAAGCATCCCAATGCATCAGATCTTGAAAAAGAAAAACTTAATGAAAAAGTCAGCGAAATACAAAAGGCAAAAGAACGTATTCTTAAGGCTCTTTCATAAATGAATATATTATTTAAAGCCCATTGGATTTTGTCGTTGCCAGTTCCAACTGTCTTTTAACATATCTTCTAATTGAAATTGGGGTTGCCATTTAAGCTCTCTCATTGCACGTTGATTATCTGCAAAATAAGCAGGTAAATCACCTACTCGGCGTGGTGCATACTCAAAAGGTATGTCCAACCGATTTACTTTTTCAAAAGTTTCTTTAATCTCTAATACAGAGTGCCCCTGCCCTGTACCAATATTCCAAGTACGACAGCCATTTGTTTTTAGACGGTTATCTAAAGCATGCAGATGTGCAGTTGCTAGATCGACCACATGAATATAATCGCGAACACATGTGCCATCGGGAGTGTTATAGTCATTACCATATATAGATAACTTTTCTCTTTTCCCTATAGCAACCTGAGTAAGATGAGGAATTAAGTTATAGGGCTTTCCTCGTGGATCTTCACCAATTTGCCCACTTTGATGTGCACCAATCGGATTGAAATAGCGCAATAGAGCGATAGACCAACGCTGATCTGCTAATGCTAATTTTTCTAGCATCTGCTCAGTCATCAATTTTGTAAATGCATAATTATTATACGGCGTATTGGCAGGCATATTTTCACGGTATGGCGATCTATTATTTTCTCCATACACAGTCGCAGACGAACTAAATACAATATTAAATACATTGGCCTGTTCCATTGCTTTAAATAGGCTAATGCTTCCTGCAATATTATGTTCAAAATACGAAAGTGGAAATCTTTGACTCTCTCCCACTGCTTTTAAGCCTGCAAAATGAATAACAGCATCAATTGAATGATCTTTGAATATTTGTCTAAGCTTTTGATCATTACGGATATCGCACTCAATAAATATTAATGATTTTTGAGCGAGTTTTTCTACACGTTTTAGTGGTTCTAAACAACTATTCGATAAATTATCAATAACGATTACATCATGACAAGATTCTAAAAGGGCAAGACACATATGTGAACCTATGAAACCAGCCCCTCCAGTCACTAATACATTAGACACCCTTCTTACCGAGCAGTATTTCTAATAATCCTTGTGTAGACACATCGAATGCTGACAAGTCATCTTGTTCACCATTTAAAACAGGGAGCAATTGATTTGCAATTTCCTTACCTTTTTCTACGCCCCACTGATCAAATGGATTAATATTCCAAATGACAGATTGCACGAAAACTTTATGTTCATAGAGCGCAATTAACACCCCTAAAGTATATGGACTTAATTCCTGAATAAGCATTGTCGTACTGGGCTGATTCCCTTCGTATTGCTTATATTCAGGTAAATGATCTAACTCTTCTTGCGCGAGTGCTTGATTACCAAATGCCAGTAACCTAGATTGTGCTAAACAATTAGAAAGTGCCAAATTGTGCTGTACAGCCAATGCCTCTGCATTCTCTACATAAGTAAAATGTTTTGCATTATAACGTTGTACTGGTGCAATAAAGTCACAACTTACAGAGTGTGTACCTTGGTGCAGTAACTGATAAAAAGCATGTTGGGCATTTGGACCAACTTCACCCCATACAATTGGACATGTTTTCAATTCAACTTTTTTATGATTTCTCTGAATGGATTTACCATTAGATTCCATTTCAAGCTGTTGTAAATAAGATGCAAAATACTTTAAACGACCATCATATGGTAGAACTGCATGCGTCTGCATGTCTAAAAAGTTAGTATTCCATACACCAAGTAGTCCCATTAACACAGGAATATTTTCTAAAAATGGAGCACTTTGAAAGTGCTGATCCATTGAATAGGCACCAGCAAGAAATTGCTTGAACCCTTCAACTCCGACAGTGAGTGCAATTGGTAAACCAATACATGACCAGAGTGAATAACGTCCACCTACCCAATCCCAAAGTAAAAATTGTTTTTCAGGATCAATTCCCCAAGCGGTCATTTTTTCAGGCTTTGTCGATACGCCAATAAAATGGTTCTTGATTACCTTATTTGTTTGACCAAGGGCTTTTTCAAGCCACAAGCGTACTGTTTTTGCATTCGATAATGTGTCAATCGTGCCAAATGATTTTGAAGAAATAATAAAGAGCGTTGTTTCCGGGCGTAGCTGATGAAGTAGATCAGATAATTGACTACCGTCCATCGTAGAAACAAAATGAGTCTTTAATGGCACTTTCGTCTGAACCTTAAAATCAGACAATGCATGGCTTACCATTAATGGGCCAAGATCGGAACCACCTACACCAATATTCACCACATCTTGGATGACTTCACCTGTCGCACCACGATATTGTCCTTGATGAATTTTTTCAACCAGTGCATACATTCTTTCAAGTTGTTCATTCACTTGATTCGCTAAGAGCTGATGTTGACTTCCTTGCTGTGGCAACCTGAGCGCCCAATGCATTACAGCACGATTTTCAGTATAGTTAATGGCTTCAGTCGAAAAAAGCTTACCAATCCAATCATCTAATTTTTGTTGTTTAGCAAAGTTAACGAGCTCTTCAAGCACAGGAGCTGTAATGCGCTGTTTACTATAATCAAAAATAAGATCTTCAAAAGTCTGTGAAAATTCTTGGAATCTTGATGGGTGCTGATTAAAAAGATCATTTAAATGAACATTTTGTAAACTTGTAGAAAGCTTTTTCAAGTTATTGTACGGCGTATTCATTATATCTTTTGGGAACTTTGTTATATTTTGGTCGCTCATATTCGCCCAACTCCTTCATATGCAAAGCCTTGTGCTTTGACATAATTTGCATCATATACGTTACGACCATCAAGAATGAGTGGATGGCTCATCAACTGATGTAATCTCGTATAATCTAAACTTAAATACTCTTTCCATGCTGTCAGTAAACATAAAGCATCTGCATTTTCAACAGCCTCATAACGATGTTCACACAAGATCAGATCATCACGACGACCATATTTCTTTGCAATCAATGGCAATGCCTGCGGGTCATGTAGTTGAACCGTTGCACCTTGTGCCCACAATGCAGTTAACATCTCATGAATAGGTGAAAAATTTATTCGAGCTGTATTTTCTTTAAATGAAGCACCCCAAATGGCAATCACCTTGCCTTTGAGGTTACATTGATAGTAATTCCATAGCTTACGAAATAACACTTCTTTTTGTTGTTCGTTAATATTCCAAACTTGTTCTAACAACTCACTACGTGTGCCAGTTTCTGCAATGGTTTTAGTCAGTGTAATAATATCGTGTGAAAAGTTTTCACCACCAAAGCCAACACCAGGTGCTAAATAGGATGAACCAATTCTAGAGTCAGCACCAAGGCCTAATCGAACATTTGCAATATCTACACCCATTTTTTCAGCAACTTGTGCCAAGTCATTCATATAACTGATTCGAGTTGCCAACATGCCAGAAATACTCAGCTTGGTAAATTCCGCATCTTGAATAGGCATAAATAAATAGTGATGATTTGAACTATAAAAGGGTCTTAAAATTTCTTTAATTTTAGTTTTTGCAACAGCAGTTTCGACACCTACAACAATATGTTGAACTTTGGTAATACTGTTAAGTGCATTACCCTCTTGAACCATATCTGGTAAGTAACACCAATTATCTTTCGTTGCAAAAGCTTGTAATTTTTTTGTACCTTCTAGACCAAAACTTGACCCATTAATCATAAGTTTAGGATGAATAATGGGTTGTTCTTGTAAATTTTTTAATACCTGTACCGCAAACTCATACTCATGCGAATTAAATGCAAGAAAATATGCATCCACATCGTTTGGAATATCTTCACACTCAGAAACAATTAAGTTTTTATAATTAATTTGTTTTTGTATTAAATCATTAACGGTTTTATCTTGGTATTCTACTGAACAACCATATTCTTCTACAGGATACTGACACCAATAGGCTTGGTGTCCGTATTCTGCAAATAAACCCGCCATGACGCCTGCATTTAATGTTGTTCCATAAATTGCAATTCTCATGACTTTCCTTTTTTTAAATATTTAATTCTTCAATCATTTTTTTAAATTCTTGACCTAATTTAGGATGCTCTATTCCGTAGTGCAAAACAGCTTTCAAGTAGCCTAACTTACTACCACAGTCAAATGTTTCACCTTGCATTCTAAAAGCTTCAACCACATCGCTCGATTGCAAAGTTGCAATTGCATCCGTTAATTGAATTTCGTTTCCAGCACCTTTAGGTGTGGTTTCTAAAATATTCATAATTTTTGTAGGTAGAACGTAACGCCCAATCACAGACAGATTGCTCGGTGCCTTATCAATTGAAGGCTTTTCAACAATACCCTTCATAACCACACTTTCACCCATTTGAGGTGTTTGATCTACATCAACAATTCCGTACTGATCTACCAACTCTCGTGGTACGGCTTCGACCATAATCTGTGCAGCATTCGTTTGGCTAAAACGCGCCACCATCTGTGCAAGATCATTCTCTGAACTTCTCTCTTTTACCAATACATCTGGAAGTAGTACAGCAAAATCATCGCTTCCAATAACGTCTTTTGCACAAAGTACAGCATGGCCTAAACCGAGTGGTTGAGGTTGTCTTACACTAATAATAGATACATCTTCGGGTACAATTTTTGTAATTTCATTGAGCAAATCAATTTTATTCTTTTTTTCTAATGTTGTTTCTAGTTCAAAATTACGGTCGAAGTAATTTTCAATTGATGCTTTAGAGCTATGGGTCACCAAGATAATTTGTTTGATTCCAGCAGCTACTGCTTCTTTAACTACATATTCTATTGCTGGACGATCTACAACTGTAACCATTTCTTTAGGAATAGACTTACTGGCGGGTAAAAAGCGTGTTCCTAAACCTGCAACTGGAAGAATAGCTTTTTTAATCATAACAACTCTGCTTTCATTAAGAAAAAATTTATTGGTTTGATGATATATTCTAGTTAGATTAAATTGAATATAATTTTATTCAAATTTAGTTAATTCTTTTTGTCATCTTAAAGAACTAAGGCATCATATAATATATTATAATACAGATGGAATAAATCCATAAAAAATATACATAAATAAAATTTAGAATTGTTTTATTCTAAATTTTAAAGTTCTGCCATTTTAAAAATTTCTATTAAAAAATTTCAATCACATCAGATAATTAATTCTAAATATAATTTTACATAAAGTATCAAGATGTTTTTTTACATATTTATACGCTAGTGCTATTTTAGTCATTTAAATATGTTATACCTTACTGAGGTATGCTTTTATGAACAAAGGAAATTGTTCATATGAGTTCGTATTCATGTAATTTTTTGGATTTTTTATGCGTAAAATTCTACCTATTTCAGCTGCTATTTTAGTCAGCAGTCTTACACTACTTCCACTTACTGGTTGCTCTAAATCAGAGACAGCACAAAAAGATAATAAAGCCTCTGCAGCTGCGACTAAAGATCAAAAAAGCACAGATCCTTTAGAAGTTCTAAGCTATGCCCAAGGTTATCAACTCGGTGCCCAGCTTCCTGCTGAGATCAATACAAAGCAACTCGCTTTAGGTATTGAAGAAGGTAAAGCACATAAAGACTCAATTTATACTCAAGATGAAATTAAAGCTGCTTTTGAAAGCTATCAAAAAACCGTAGCTCAAAAAGCACAAGAAGCTGTGAAAAAGAATGAACAGTTTTTAGCAGACAATGCAAAAAAACCTGAGATAAAAACAGCACCATCTGGCTTACAGTATCAAATTCTGAAAGAAGGTACAGGTAAAGCCCCAACCGCTAACTCTACTGTTAAAGTGAACTACGAAGGAAAACTGGTTGACGGTACTGTATTTGACAGCACTTACAGCCGTAATGAGCCTGTTGAACTTGCATTAGGCTCAACTATTCCAGGCTGGATTGAAGGTATTCCTAAAATTAAAGAAGGTGGTAGCATTATGCTTTATGTACCTGCCAAACTAGGCTATGGCGAACATCCAGTTGGCAATATTCCTGCAAATAGTGTTTTAATCTTCAAAGTAGAGCTTTTGCAAGTGAAATAACACATAAATAAACATTTCGGGATAGAAAATATCTGTTAATTTTCTATCCCACCTCATGCTTTACCCATTAATTTACTTTACTTATCTATTGATTTTTATAACAAAAATTGATCAAAAAAAATCAAGACTAGGAATATCTTTCTTAAAGCGTTAATATAAAAAAATACTACTTATTTTTAATCTATCCCGTAGTATCTTCTAATTTCATGTATAGAGCATTAGACATCTATATGGAAAACAATACCTGCATAGCCTTATTCATTCATTGATTTCAGTGTATGTAAGCTAGGTATTACTTAATTTATTTGATTTTTTTTGGGAATATCGACATGAATAAGACTATAGTTGGCCTATTTTCAGTCACGTTAGCAACTACAGCAACATTGGCAACAGCAAATAGCAACAACAATGTTAGCGACCAAGAGGCTTACAGACTAGGTACGCAACTCGCAAATAATAAAGATGCATCTACTGCATTGCGTCAAGGTATTGAAGATGGGCAAAGAAGAGACTCTCGTAATCAGAATACCGATAACAACAGTAACAGACAAAACTCGAGCAGAACGAACAACCAAGAAGATAATCGTTCTTCTCGAAATGTAAACACGAACAGCTCAAACAATCAAAGCCACAATACACGTAATGAAAGCTATGCTAATAATAGCTCTAACCAAAATACACGTAACGAAAGCTATGGTAATAATAGCTATAACCAAAATAGCAGAGATGAAGGCTATTCGAGCAACAACCAAAATACAAGAAACTCTAATACTGGTAACAGTAACGTAGGAAATACAAACTCACGTAATAATTCGAGTAATCAAGCTGAAAACTCGCAACAACGTGGCGCAAGCAACGTAAATGATCGTACATTCTTTGCTGAAAATGGACGTCGCTTAGGTGTGGTAACGACAAACTCTGGACTACAATACCAAGTATTGAAAGCAGGTTTAGGTCGTATTCCACGTGACCAACAGAACGTGCGTATTTCTTATGAAATTAAAGATTTAAATGACAAAACGCTGGCTCGTCAAACAGATCAGTACTTAAGATTGAATCGCTTAATGCCTGCACTTGCAGAAGGTGTGCAAACAATGCGTGAAAAAGGTAAAACACGATTCTTTATTCCAACTGGTTTAACGTCAGGTATTCGTGACTTTAACTCTTCTGTTCCAGCCAATACAGCTGTAATTGTTGATGTAGATTTACAAAGTATCGAATAATTTTTGTTTGTCTCATCAAATACATTTTTAATGAAATTCACTATACAAAGGTATCTCTCCTGAGATACCTTTGTTACATTATCAATCAAAGGATAAAATAATGAAAAAAAATCTGATTTTCGCTATTTTTTCTCTCTCCTGTATCACAAATATTGCTAGTGCAACAACAATTAATACTCAAAGTGCTTTAAGTGATCAAGCAGGATATAGTCTTGGCTATTTACTAGGTAAAAATAATACTGAAGCATTACAGGGCATTAATTTAGATGCTTTTATTCAAGGCCTCACAAATGCTGCTCAGAATACTACCCCTGCCCTAAATGAAGAACAGATGGGTCAAGTACTTATGACCTATAAAAAGCAAACAGAAGCAAAAGAGTTTTTTGAGTTAAAGCAACAAGCGGAAAGTAACCAAAAATTAGGAGACAGCTTTCTTCAAAAAAATATGAAAAAATCTGGTGTGATCACCACAAAAACAGGGCTGCAATATATTACATTACAAGAAGGGACAGGTATTAGTCCTAAGTCTACCAGTACTGTTCGACTCAACTATGAGGGGCGACTCATTGATGGTACTGTATTTGACAGTTCTATTGCACGCCAGCAACCTGTCACATTACAAGTCAAGGATGTGGTTACAGGGTTAGCACAGGGTCTGCTTACTATGAAAGAAGGTGGAAAGTCTCGCTTCTTTATTCCTGCTCAACTGGGATATGGAACAATTGGTGCAGGCGACACCATACAACCGAATAGTACACTCATTTTCGATGTTGAACTCTTAAAAGTAGAAAATTAGAATTTAAGTGTTCTGTAGATAATTTGCGATAAAATGAATAATTCAATTTGTCGCAACTTTCTATTATAAAATAATATTACATACAATATATTTACAAATTCATATGAAAAATTAAAAATATAATCTGGTTCAATTGCAAAATATAATAATGCAAAACAACCATCGATCTAAATTATAATTGTGACTCTGAGTAGAGTCGTCAACAAATATAACGATCGGTTATAACTATTAATTAGATCAGTTTAATCTAATTTAAATATGAGAATAATCTGATTAAAATTAATACTCAAGCATGATATTGAGTTTTTTAGGAAAAATATGAATTTAAAACATCCTTTAGCAATCGCAATATTGATTGCTCCGACTTTTGCATCACAAATGACCATTGCAGCAGACCCACTTACTCGTGACAACGGTGCTCTCGTTGGAGATAACCAAAACTCACAAACAGCAGGTGCGAATGGTCCGACACTTCTTCAAGATGTTCAACTTATTCAAAAACTACAACGTTTTGACCGTGAGCGCATTCCTGAACGTGTTGTGCATGCTAGAGGTACAGGTGTACATGGTGTATTTACACCATCTGCAGACATCTCAGACTTAACAATTGCAAAAGTATTTAAACCAGGAACACAAACACCTGTATTTGTACGCTTTTCATCTGTAGTTCATGGAAATCATTCCCCTGAAACATTGCGTGATCCTCGTGGTTTTGCAACGAAGTTTTATACACAAGATGGAAACTGGGATTTGGTAGGTAATAACTTTCCAACTTTCTTTATTCGTGATGCGATTAAATTCCCAGATATGGTTCATGCTTTCAAACCAAACCCGCAAAATAACTTAGATGATATGGGTCGTACGTTTGATTTCTTCCAACATATTCCTGAAGCAACTCGTACCCTCACAGAACTTTTCTCAGACAATGGTACACCAGTAGGCTACCGTTTCATGGATGGTAACGGTGTACATGCATATAAACTTGTAAATGCTAAGGGTGAAGTACACTACGTTAAATTCCATTGGAAAAGCTTACAAGGCACTAAAAACTTAACACCAAAAGAAGTTCCAGTTGTTCAAGGTCAAGATTATAGTCATATGACAACTGATCTAGTGAACAGTATTAAACGTGGTGACTATCCAAAATGGGATCTTTATATTCAGGTACTTACTCCTGAAGACTTAGATAAATTTGACTTTAACCCATTGGATGCGACAAAAATTTGGCCAAATGTTCCTGAACATAAAATTGGGCAAATGGTACTGAATAAGAATGTAGATAATTTCTTCCAAGAAACTGAGCAAGTGGCTATGGCGCCTGCAAACATTGTTCCTGGTATCGAGTTCTCTGAAGATAAACTTCTTCAAGGTCGTGTATTTGCATACTCTGATACACAGATGTATCGTTTAGGTGCAAATGGTTTAAGCCTACCAATTAACCGTCCTATGGTTGCTGTAAATAATGGAAACCAAGATGGTGCAATGAACTTCGGTCATACAACATCATCTGTTAACTATGAACCAAGTGCACGTAACCCAAGACCGCAAGTTGCATCTGCTCGCTATACTGAGTCAGCGCTAAACGGGAAAACACAGCAAACTAAAATTCAAAAAGAACAGAATTTCAAACAAGCTGGTGATTTATACCGCTCATTTACCACAGCAGAACGCCGTGACTTAATTGAGAACTTTGGTGGCGCACTTTCAGGGGCTGATGAATCTGCAAAATATAAAATTGCATCATTCTTATATAAAGCCGATCCTGAATACGGTACAGGTGTTTCAAAAATTGCAAAAGTTGATGTAAACCGTGTGAAAGCAATGGCTGCTCAATTACAAGACTAATTTTTCACAAATGTGAGAATCAACATCATGTATGTGACATGCATACATGATGTCTCATCAAAGAGGGATTGTAATGAAGTTTTTATATGTATTTTTAACAGCAGCTCTATTTGCTTATTCACCGCTCAGCCTTGCAGATACGCCGGCCTCTTTTCAGACCCAAACATCTACGTCATCACCTAAAGAAATAAAATCTAAGCTCAATCAGTATTATTTTGATGCTGCACGCCAAGGCAATACTGAGATGTTGCAAGAGTTTATTCAAGCTGGGTATAACCTAAATATTCAGGATGAAAAGGGATACACTGCCCTTATTTTAGCAGCCTATCATGGTCATCCTGAGGCAGTTAATCAGTTGCTAAAAGCAGGTGCAAACGCATGTGTACAGGATAAGACAGGTAATACCGCACTTATGGGTGCTATTTTCAAAGGCGAATTGCGTATTGCAAGGACCCTTATGAAAGCTGGTTGCTCACCCGATCAAACCAATGGTTCTGGTCAGACAGCAAGTATGTATGCTGCTCTATTTCAACGTAAAGAAATTCTTGATGCACTTGTTAAACAAGGTGCAAATACTGAACTTAAAGACAAACGTGGTAATAGTGTTGATAATTTAAGTCAGGGCAACTTTAACTAACTAGATTGATAATACTTTTCTAAGACTTGACTCAAAATACTTTCAATCATCCATACCCGATATAAACTATTAAATGTATATACACGCCCCTGTACTCTCAGTACAAGCACAGGAAAGTTTGGTTGATGCTTTGCCAAACACTCAATATCATTTTGCTTTAAACGTGCTTGTACATCTTGTTCAGTATGACGATCTATGGACAGTTCTTTGCGAACAGCCTCTACATGTGGCTTGTAAGACAAGTCTTTACCATGTACCCAAGCAGCTTCTAAAATATGGTACATGGTGTCAACTTTTGCATCATCATCTACACTATAAAACAGTTTAGCCATCTCCGATGTAGCGTGCTCTGTAGGTCGACAAAACGGTGTAAATGCCACTTTGGTACGTTTAGATAATCTTACAGCGAGTGGCCAATCGAATTGATCACGTCCATGATAGCTTAATGGATAAATTCGGAGCTGAATATTATAATAGTCTGCTAACTCTTCTTTAATATAAGACAACAATAGCCAGCTAATTGGATCTTCTAAAGCAATGTATAAATCTAGCTCAGGTTGCATTGCTTGAATATCTGCAAGCTCTTCAGCATCATTAATTAAATGCTCACGCCATTCAATATGATTAATTAAGAAAATAGGATTATCCGTCAATAACTTTTGTTGCTTTAAACGGCGCGTTAAACGCAGCAAATCATCAAATGCATTATATTTTTTTCCACCAAACTCAAAATAGCTCGCTAGAATTGCGTCCTGATTAAATGTACGTTCTGGAAACTGTTGTGCTTTATGCTGAGTGCTGGCCATTACATACAAAATACGTAATTTGCCATATTGTTGTTGCCACAGCATATGAAATACATCTTCTAGTAAATATAAAAACTTCTCATCCCTTAAAGGTGTGTTTTTTAAAATAATTTCTGCTTGTTCTAAAGCACTTTGAGAAGGCAGTTCTGGTTGATCATCGTAACCAAAACCATGCTGTTTTGCTAAATTTTTAGCATCATTAAGCGTATAATTTTGCCATTCTTCGGCAGTCATATTATTCGGTGGCACAGCCACATGCTTAGAAATTACAATTTTTAGAGGCTTTAATTCATCCACTAAAATTTCGTTCAGTTTTGCCAACTGCTGTACGATAAGATAGCTATATACATCATCTAGACGCAAGTGGATTGTTAAACCCTGATCTATAGGTAATACATCCTGACGTGTTGGCTTCTTATAGAACCATTTCGAATGAATTGGATCCAACCACCGACGTAAAAAAGACATGTAATGCGCCTCTAAATATAATTTCTTCATTCAACAGTGAGGGCAACAAGTGAATCAAATGAGATTGTCACACTCAAAGTTTATTGTTGTTCGATGAATTTAAAGTTTAGCAAAAATTAAAGTTTCTGCGTGAGATATTCTATTGTAAAAGAAAATTTAAGGGTGTTTTAATTTTTATATAAAAAAACCGCTATAAATGAATTATAGCGGTTTTTAAAGAGTAATTATTTACAGCGTTCTTACTGCACCTTTTGCTGCACTTGTCGTGTGTTGTGCATAAATCTTCAGTGCTTTAGAGACTTTACGCTTTCTCTCTTCTTTTGGTTTCCAACCCTTTTCTTCTTGAATTGCACGGCGTTGTGCAAGTGTTTCATCATCCACTTTCACATTCATGCTACGGTTTGGAATATCAATTTCAATAATATCACCATCTTCGATGAGACCAATTGCCCCACCCTCTGCTGCTTCAGGTGAAATATGCCCAATAGATAGACCAGAAGAGCCACCCGAGAAACGGCCATCCGTAATTAAGGCACAATCTTTGCCCAATCCTTTTGATTTTAAATAGCTTGTAGGGTAAAGCATTTCTTGCATGCCCGGACCACCACGAGGGCCTTCATAGCGAATGACAACCACATCGCCCGCTTTAATATCATGCCCTAAAATCGCTTCCACCGCAGCATCTTGGCTTTCAAATACACGTGCTTGACCAGTAAATTTCAAAATAGAGTCATCTACGCCTGCTGTTTTTACAATACAGCCATCAAGAGCAATATTTCCAAACAATACAGCTAAACCACCATCTTGAGAAAAAGCATGTTCTGCACTACGAATAACGCCAGTTTCACGGTTACCATCTAAAGTTGGATAGTAGCGGTTTTGTGAGAATGCAACTTGCGTAGGTACACCACCTGGAGAAGAGCGATAAAACTCATAGATTTCAGGGTCTTCATGAGAAATGATATCCCACTTATTAATCGCATCTGCCAATGTTTTCTCGTGTACTGTACTTACAGATGTGTCAAGTAATTGTGCACGCTCTAACTCACCTAAAATTGCCATAATTCCACCTGCACGGTGCACATCTTCCATGTGAACATCTTGTTTTGCAGGTGCAACTTTACAAAGTACAGGAACATGACGAGACAGCTGATCGATATCAGCCATAGTGAAATCAACTTCGGCTTCATGTGCAGCCGCCAATAAGTGTAATACCGTATTGGTTGAGCCACCCATCGCGACATCTAACGTCATTGCATTTTTAAATGCTGCTTTGGTTGCAATTGAACGAGGTAATACAGATTCGTCATTTTCTTCGTAGTAGCGCTTCGCAATTTTTACAATTTGCTCACCCGCTTTTAAGAAAAGTTTTTTACGGTTGGCATGCGTAGCTACGATTGAACCATTACCTGGCAAAGACAAACCAAGTGCTTCTGTTAAACAGTTCATTGAATTTGCTGTAAACATGCCTGAACATGAACCGCATGTCGGGCATGCAGAACGTTCAAAATCTTTTACTTCTTCATCGGTATAGCTATCATCTGCTGCAACAACCATTGCATCTACAAGATCAATTGCCTTTTCATTGCCTCTAAATTTTACTTTGCCGGCCTCCATTGGGCCACCTGATACAAAAATAACAGGGATATTTAGACGCATAGATGCCATGAGCATTCCCGGCGTAATTTTATCGCAGTTTGAAATACAAACCATGGCATCTGCGCAGTGCGCGCTTACCATATACTCTACAGAGTCAGCAATTAAATCACGAGAAGGTAAAGAATACAGCATCCCATCATGACCCATTGCAATACCATCATCGACTGCAATGGTATTAAATTCTTTTGCAACACCACCAGCTGCTTGTATTTGCTCTGCAACCAATTGCCCAAGGTCTTTTAAATGTACATGACCTGGAACAAATTGCGTAAACGAATTAACAACAGCAATAATGGGCTTGCCAAAATCTTCATCTTTCATACCAGTTGCACGCCATAAACCACGTGCTCCTGCCATGTTTCTTCCATGTGTTGATGTTTTAGAACGATAATCAGGCATTAGTGTTTCCAATTTTTATGCTTGAGATGAGTTACGATCTCTGGCTAAACGTACAATTGCTGTATGAAATGAGCCAGTTCGCTTTCTCATACAAAGAGTGACAGTAAGTTAGATGTTGATTTATATAAACATGCCATCGTAACAATGAGGTAAGCATGCAACATCATAGATATGGAAAATCACGCTTATTGGAAGCAGCAATACCTATATATTAGGTTGGGTGAGCTTGCATAAGAAGCCAACAATAGTCGTTTAGACTCAAAGGCGTATTTCCAAAATCTCAATATATTCATCATCTACATTATTAATAATAAGGATCTCTTATTTATTTCCTAATTTAGATCATCATATTCTTTTTCATTCTATAGAACAGTTTTACTTTCTAAAAGGCCAAACATCATTCATTTACCCAATAAGGGATTAAACTTTAATGAATATTTTTTTATTATTGATAAATATTTTTTATAGGATATAAAAAAGCCACCTGATTCGATGGCTTTTTAAAATATATCAATTACCACTCCACAACAACGCGTCTGTTTGGAGACTCACATGATCTCTTAGCCACCGTACGCTGCTCTCCCTTACACTGCTCAAACTGACTTGTCTTATTTGCAGCAACCACATGAATAATCTCTGCAGAAATACCAGACTGAATGAGAGCTTGCTCGACTGTTTTAGCACGTGCTTGAGAAAGTTTCTGATTGTAGCTATACGAACCTTTGGTATCGGTGTAACCCGTCACTGTCACCTTCTGAGTGTCAGATTTTTTAATTTCACGAACAATGGTTTCGATAGGACTATCTGTTGAAACAATTGCTTTCTTATCTGAACGATCAAACGCAAATAATACATATGCTGTATGTGGAATCACTTCTTGTTTAACAGGAATAGGTGCAGGTACGATTACAGGATGATTATTTACACCCCAATCCATAAGCCCCTGACATTCTTCACCCTTCCAATATAAGTGCTCGCCAATATAATCCTTATCAAAATCTATACGTAATTGGCAACGCTTATATTGTTGTGTGTTAGGTACGCGAATATCTAACACATAATTCCATGTACGAACAAAAAGTAAGCCCTCACTAAACTGAGGGTTGCCCAGTAAGTGACGGTATTGATCCTTTGTTAACCCTGTAGATAAATTTGCAATTGTGCCGTATTCGTAACGTGAAACTTGTTTTAAGTAGCTATCTTTCACATCTGGAAACTGAATGTCGGAATCACTTGTTGCACTAACCTCCTCAGCTTTAGCTGACATAGACAACATCGTAAGTGTAAGTGCTGTGCTCATGAACAATGTAGATATTATTTTTTTCATTTGTTTTATACTCTTGAAATTGTGAACAGATGGTATGAGATCGCTTGTCATACGCTACAAACGATCCCAGTTTATCTAGTCTATAACTTAGTCAATCACACCTGAGATACCTACACGGAATAATGGCGAGCCATTATTACCACCTGCGACACCACCACTCATTGACCAACGACCATTGTCTGCTGTACGACGTAATGTCGCACCGATTGCACCTTGGTTATTGTAATAAGAAGCTCCTGCCGCATATGTCCATTTACCTGCAACATATGGTGCTTGCTCTAAAGCAGCGGTTGCTGCAATACCTGAAGATAGTTTGTCTTCAAGTTTATTAATACGGTTATTCGTATAGGCAAATGCTTGGTTCAAATTGTTTTCCACATTTCCAACACGGTTATCCACAGCCGTTAATGCATCACCAACATTACTGTAGCTACTGTTCGCCACTTTATAGGTCGGGCTAGAAAGCGTTCCATCTGCATTGACTGCTGCACTACCACCTAGTGCCGCTGCGATAGAAGCATTTGCAGCGTACACTTGTGAACCATTCACAGCATCTTTAGATGTCGAACCAATGCTACCATTTGAAACATTTGTGACTTTTTGATTTCCTGCATCAATTCCTGAAGCTGTTACACTTGGACCTGTTGCTGTGCCAGATGCATCTTTAAAGCTTAAACCATTGTTGTTAATCGTTGAGCTTGTTTTATCTGCACCTGTATATGTCGTTCCTGTTGCTGTAGTGGTTGCAGAGTTTCCTTTCGCATCAGATAAACTCGCTTGTGTAGATGTATAATTTGCATTATTAATCACATTGCCTGAGCTATCTTTTGTTGCAACGTTTGTTCCTGATGCCGTTGTTGTAGAACTAACCGCATTGCCAGACGCATCTTTACCACTAAGCGTATTCGATGTTGCCGTTGTCTGATTCGTATTGCCAGACGCATCCTTAACTGTATTACCTGTAGCAGTAGATTGGTTCGTATTACCTGTACTGTCTGTCACAGTATTTCCAGATGTTTTTAGAGAATCTAACTGGCTTTGTACTGAATACAGTTGGCTACCATTGACAGCATCTTTAGAAGTAGAAGTAACAGCACCATCTGCAACATTTGTAACTTTCTGGTTACCAGCATCTAATCCTGAAGCTGTAATACTTGGACCAGTTGCATTGCCATTTTTGTCTGCAAAGCTAACACCATTGCCACCTACTGTCGTGCTTGAACCATCTGCGTTTGTATATTTGGCATTGTTTGCACCATAGTTTGCGTTTGTTGTATTGCCGTTACTGTCTTTACCAGTAACCGATACACCATTCGCCGTAGTGGTCGTATTGTTGCCATTGGCATCAGACAAACTCGCCTGTGTCGCACTATAGTTCGCATTATTGACAACATTGCCATTGGCATCTTTTGCAGTCACTGTTGTACCAGCAGCAGAGGTATTTGAAGTTGTTGTACCCCCATTACTTGTATTACCAGAAACCGTATTGCCTGTTGCATTACTAATATTCGTATTACCAGAAGAATCACTTACTGTGTTTCCTTCAGTTTTTAAGGCAAGTATTTTGTCATCAACTGCTTTTAGCTGTGCAACATTCACCGCATCACTGTCTGCTGTTCCTGCAGCAACACCTGTAATTTGACGATAAACATTATTTTGTGAATCGCCAACTGCTATTGCACCTGTTGTTGATGTAGTTGCATTGATTGCAGACTGATTCGCACTTGTTGCACCTGTTGGGACATAACCATTTACACCAGCGCCTGTACGAGCAGCAGAGTTGTTGCCTAAAACGACTGACCCTGCAGTTGTTGCTTGAACGTTATTACCAACCACAAACGTATTATCTGTACTTACAGTATTGTTGTTACCTAATACATAGCTTTCATTGCCAGTAATTGTGCTCGGGTCACCAAATGCACCAGAATGATTTCCAGTCACATTGTTACCAGTACCCACGCTAATAGATTGAGTACCAGAAGCAACAGCACCATCACCAATTGCAACAGATGAAGCACCCGTCACACTTGAGTTATTACCAATAACAACGGAGTTAGTCGCTGTTCCAGCAGCAGATGTACTCTTACCTAAAGCAATTGTATTATCTGCACCTGAGTTAATCACTGCATTTACACCAATTGCTGTCGAGTTTGTACCGCCTGCACTCGAGTCATTTGTCTTACCATCTACAATGTCAGTACTACCATTGGTATGTGCATATTTCACACCTTCGGTATTCATTTTCTGAACAGTTTGACCAATAGTTAAACGATCTGTCGTTTCCTGACCACTTTTGTCATATGTAAGGAACATAGACTCTGTATTGCTGTTATTTGGAGAGCTATTTACAACTTCACTGCTCACATTAACTTTATTGCCATTACCATCCGTTACATTCGTCACATTGTTACTAATGTTGGTTGCTAAAGCATCAAGCTGGCCTTTGTTTACCGCATCTTGAGCATCTGTACCGTTGGCAACATTGGTCACTTTAGTACCTGCGGCATTAATACCAGATGTCGTAATGCTTGGACCATTATTTATGGTTAAGCCAGTTGAGTTTAATGTCGTTCCACCTAAAGCAAGACTATCGAAACTCGCATTTCTGTCTAAGCCAACCACAATATTGCCATTACTATCTGTGGTTGTTTTTAAATTGTCGGTATTGTACTGATCGTCAGCTTTTGTACCTGTTCCTTTAATCGTTAACGTTTCACCTAAGTTTTTATGCGTAACTGTGCCATTCGTATCAGCAAAATTTAGACCTTTATTCGTTAAATCTGTTGTTGCTGTATAAAGTTGGCTACCGTTCACTGCATCTTTAGATGTCGGGCTCACTGTACCGTCTGCAACATTGGTAATTTTTTCATTACCTGCATCAATACCTGATGCTGTCACACTTGGGCCTGTCTTATTGCCAGACGCGTCTGTAAAACTTAGGCCATTTTGACCAATATTCGTGCTTGTTTTATCAGATGGGTCTGCACTGCCATAGGTTGTACCAGATGCTGTTGTAGTGGTCGTATTCTTACCATCCGTAATCGTATTACTGGTAGACGTCGATGTATTGCTATTGCCATCTTTGTCTTTAGTCGTCGTACCATCAGCCGTAGTCGTCGTACTGTTGCCATCTTTACCAGCAAGTGTATTGCTTGTTGCTGTTGACGTGTTGCTATTACCATCTTTATCTTTAGTCGTCGTACCATCAGCCGTAGTCGTCGTACTGTTACCATCTTTGCCAGCAAGTGTATTGCTTGTTGCTGTTGATGTATTGCTATTGCCGTCTTTGTCTTTAGTCGTCGTACCATCAGCCGTAGTCGTCGTACTGTTACCATCTTTACCTGAAACAGTATTCCCAGTAGATGTAGATGAATTTGTATTACCATCTTTATCTGTAACAATCGTTCCAGATGCTGTTGTGCTCGAACTATTTCCAGAACTGTCCTGTGTTGAACTACCTTTAGTTGAAAGATCATCAAACTTACTGTTCATTTCTGATTGTAAGGTATTAAGCTGACCTTTATTTACAGCATCAGATGTATCTGTACCATCTGCAACATTGGTCACTTTGGTACCTGCGGCATTAATACCAGATGTCGTAATGCTTGGACCATTGTTTATAGTTAAGCCAGTTGAGTTAACTGTGGTTCCACCAGCATTTAAACTATCAAAAGTTGCATTTTTATCCAATCCAACCACAATATTGCCATTACTATCTGTGGTTGTTTTTAGATTATCAGTATTGTACTGATCATCAGCTTTTGTACCTGTACCTTTAATCGTTAACGTTTCACCTAAGTTTTTATGCGTAACTGTGCCATTCGTATCAGCAAAATTTAGACCTTTATTCGTTAAATCTGTGGTTGCTGTATAAAGTTGGCTACCGTTCACTGCATCTTTAGATGTCGGGCTCACTGTACCATCTGCAACATTGGTAATTTTTTCATTACCTGCATCAATACCTGATGCTGTCACACTTGGCCCTGTCTTATTGCCAGACGCATCTGTAAAGCTTAGGCCATTTTGACCAATATTCGTGCTTGTTTTATCAGATGGGTCTGCACTGCCATAGGTTGTACCAGATGCTGTTGTAGTGGTCGTATTCTTACCATCTGTGATCGTATTACTGGTAGACGTCGATGTATTGCTATTGCCATCTTTGTCTTTAATTGTCGTACCATCAGCCGTAGTCGTCGTACTATTGCCATCTTTACCAGCAAGTGTATTGCTTGTTGCTGTTGACGTATTGCTATTACCATCTTTGTCTGCAAGCGTATTGCTCGTTGCTGTCGATGTATTGCTATTGCCGTCTTTGTCTTTGCTTGTTGTACCATCAGCCGTAGTCGTCGTACTGTTACCATCTTTACCAGCAAGTGTATTGCTTGTTGCTGTTGACGTGTTGCTATTACCATCTTTGTCTGCAAGCGTATTGCTTGTTGCTGTCGATGTATTGCTATTACCGTCTTTGTCTTTACTTGTTGTACCATCGGCCGTAGTCGTCGTACTGTTACCATCTTTACCTGAAACAGTATTCCCAGTAGATGTAGATGAATTTGTATTACCATCTTTGTCTGTAACAGTTGTACCAGATGCAGTAGTTGTAGAACTATTTCCAGAACCGTCCTGCGTTGAACTGCCTTTGGTTGAAAGATCATTAAACTTATTATTAACTTCAGATTCTAAAGTATTTAGCTGGCCTTTGTTTACAGCGTCAGATGTATCTGTACCATCTGCAACATTGGTTACTTTAGTACCTGCAGCATTAATACCAGATGATGTAATACTTGGACCATTATTTATAGTTAGCCCACTATTATTTAAAGATGTATTACCTGCAGTAATGCTACCGTCACTACCCAAATTCACATCTTTAGCCAGTTTAACCTCAAGACCATCTGTGCCGTTTGCAACCACACCGATGTTATTGTCTGTCAGTTTCGTGCTGTCTGCACCACCTTTGATGCTTAATGTATCACCCAACTTACGTGCAACATCTGTACCGCTATCACCTGCAAAGTTTAGACCTTTGTTGGTCAGACTTGCACCCATTGCATCAACTTGGCCTTTATTTGCCGCATCCGTTGCATTGGTACCATCTTTTACATTACTGATAACCGTATTAGCAGCGTTGACTCCATCTTTAC
>NZ_VTDQ01000014.1 GCF_015627175.1 Acinetobacter pollinis
GGTGTAGGCTTACCTTATTCAAGAAGCTTAGAAACAAGAGCTGACTATGGTGGTTTAATTCTGATGGCGAAAGCAGGGTATAACCCTCAAGCTGCAATTACTTTATGGCAAAAAATGAATAAATTAGAAGGGCAAGGTGGTGTAAGTTTCTTATCTACGCATCCATCAAATGTTCAACGAATTGAAGCAATGCAAAAGAACTTACCCGCAGCTATGGCAATTTATAATCAGCGCATACAGCAACATTAATGAGTAAAGATGATATTCATCTTTACTCAAAGAGGAGGTTATGGAGCAGGGTTAGGCTGTTGTTTATGAATTTGCTCAATCTCTTCTAAAATTTCTGGACTTAGGTCGACGGAAAATGCACTAATATTTTCTTTAAGTTGATCTAAGTGAGTGGCACCAATAATGGTACTGGTGACAAAAAACTGTTGTTTAATAAAAGCAAGTGCCAATTGTACTAATGAAAGTCCATGCTTTTCTGCAAGTTGAGCGTATTGTTCAGTTGCCCATTCACACTGCGGGTTCGTATAGCGAGTAAAGCGTGAAAACTCGGTAATTCTTGCTCCAGTAGGTCTTGCTCCATGTCTGTACTTACCTGAAAGCATTCCAAACGCCAAGGGTGAGTAGGCTAAGAGGCCTACATTTTCATATTTCGCAATTTCAGACATACCGACTTCATATGTACGGTTTAATAAGCTATAAGGGTTTTGTACGCTGACAAATTTTTGTAAATTTAATTTTTCAGCAATTTGTAAGAACTTCATAGTACCCCATGGGGTTTCGTTAGATAGCCCAATATGACGGATACGACCATGCTTGATTTCTTGTTGTAATGCTTCAAGCGTTTCAGTAAAGGCTGTGATTTGTGCTTCACTTTCTGCAAGTGTATTGCCGTACCCGAGTTTACCAAAGAAATTCGTTGTACGTTCTGGCCAGTGTAATTGATACAAGTCAATATAATCTGTCTTTAGCCTATTCAGAGAGCCATCTAATGCATTTGCAATATCTTTTGCATTGAATTTGGTTTCTCCGTGACGAATATGACTCCCACCAAAGCCAGGTCCTGCAATTTTTGAAGCTAAAAATATATTTTCTCTGTTCTTATTTTTTTTAAACCATTCTCCAATAATTTTCTCTGTTCTACCTTGTGTTTCTATTTTTGGAGGAACAGGATACATTTCAGCAGTATCCCAAAAATGTACATCTTGGCTAAGCGCATAATTTAATTGTTCGAAAGCTTCTTCAAGCGTATTTTGTTCACCAAAAGTCATTGTACCTAGACATACTTCAGGAAGTTTTACGTGGGTATCTGAGAGTGGGTTGAACTTCATATTAGACCTCTGATGCACTTAAATATAAGAGAATAAAAAAGCAAATCCTAAGATTTGCTTTTTTGTCTTAACTTTCTTTGTGTTGTGGCTCGCTTGAGCTTTCTAAAGCACTGTCGTAAATTAGAATAGCTTTGCCTTCTGTTTCAATCATACCTTGCTCTTCTAAGGTTTTGAGAACACGTCCAACCATTTCACGTGAACAGCCGACAATACGACCGATTTCTTGACGTGTAATACGAATCTGGCGACCATTTGGCAATAGCATTGCTGCTGGCTGATGGGCAAGATCGATAAGACAACGTGCAATACGACCAGTAACATCAATAAATGCTAGATCAGTCATTTTACGTGTTGTATTTTTGAGTCTACGAGTGAGTTGCTCAAAAATGGCATAATTAAGGTCAGGATATTCTTTCGTTAACTCTGTAAAGTGTTCATATGAGATTTCAGCAATCTCAGATACTTCACGTGTACGAACCTCAGCTGTTCTATGAGACTCATTGTCAAATAGACCCATTTCACCAAAGAAGTCACCTGCATTTAAGTATGCAATGACGATTTCACGTTCATCATCTTCACGAAGAACAACTGACACAGAACCTTTTAAAACAAGGTAAAGCGATTTAGACTCTTTACCTGCTTCAATAATCGTTGTGCGTTTTGCATAGCGGTTAATATAAGCGACTTTTAGTAAGGCCTTGATAGATTCAGGGAGCTGGTTGGGAGAGAGTGCATCGTTTGCAAATGGACGAAAATTAGCTACCATGATTGTTTATTCCGATATTTAGTATAATAGACACATCGATGTCTTTCACTCATAACTGAGTGTGTGGAAACTCCTTGTGCGTAAAGTATGTTAATATACTTTTGAACACTCATGTAATTTATAATTTTTTTTAGGTAGTTGCAATGCAGTCAACAGTTCAATGGCTTGGGAATGTTGCATTTGAAGCCAAATCTCAAAGCGGTCACACCATAATTATGGATGGTGCACCAAGTTACGGTGGAGAAGACCGCGGTGCTCGTCCAATGGAATTAATTCTAATGGGATTAGGAGGATGTGCATCATTTGATATTGTGACGATATTGAAAAAATCCCGTCAAGATGTGGTTGATGTCAAGTGTGAACTACAGGCAGAGAGGGCAGAGACAGTTCCTGCTGTGTTTACAAAAATACACTTACATTTTGTGGTAACTGGGACATCCGTCAAAGAAAAACAAGTTGCTAAAGCAGTCGAACTTTCTGCCGAGAAATATTGTTCTGCAAGTAAAATGCTTTCAGACGGTGGTGTCGAAATTACGCATGATTTTGAGATTATCGAAACTCAAATATAAAAGTAGCCAAAGGCTACTTTTGTGGGGCTAAGAAAAGCTGTGGGTCGACTCGCGCATCATTTAAGCTCATACCCCAATGTAGGTGAGGGCCTGTAACACGGCCCGTTTTTCCGACTTTTCCTATTTCTTCACCTTGTTTAACCACTTGTCCTTTATGTACTTCAATTTGACTTAAATGACAAAACATACTAATTAAACCTTGGCCATGGTCAATAAGAATTGTATTACCATTAAAGAAGTAGTGACCTATACCAACCACTGTCCCATCCGCTGGTGCAATTACTTTTTGTCCGATTGGTGCTGGAATATCTAAACCTGAATGTGGTGCTCGTTCCTCATTATTAAAAAAACGTTTTCTTCCAAAGGAGTTGGTAAACTTTCCTTGAGTTGGAGTAATAAATTGTGGAAGTGTTTTCCATTTACTTTGGCTAAAAGACGTATAAATTAAGTTTTGCTCTTGAGCTTCTGTTTTATAACGTGCTAATTGGTCACTTGATGGTTCTACGAAATGCTGATCTTTAAGTTTGATATGCTGTTCTGCATAAGGATAAGGTTGAATATCTAAAGGAATAATTTCTTGATCTACTTTGATGTTTATTGTACCAATAGGTGTTGAAAGAGGAATTCCGACAACAGCATATTTCTTGTTATTTTCTTCAGTGATTAAAACACGATGATCTTCATAGGAAACATGTTGTACTTGGTCTGTTAAGGGGATAATAGCTATACCGCCTGGACGAAGTGAGCTTTCAGGAAGCGCAGCGAATGATGTGTTCGTGTATAGTATAGTAAGAAATGAAAGGGCAATGAGCTTGTGCATTTTTTATAAGATAAAATAATGGTTAACTTTTATTTAACGATAATTTATAAGTTTTGTCTAAAAAGTTTAGTATTAAATTGTTATGTATAAGTGGGATTGCGATGAACAAAGGCCATCGCAATCTTGATGTTTTATTAAAACTCGTAATTCAATCTGACTAAGAAATTACGAGGTGTACCCGGCATGGCGACAGAGCGCCAGTAAGATTTGTTTGTGAGATTGTTTACAGCTGCAGTAACACCCCAACGTTCATTTTTATAACCAACAGCCGCATCTAAACGATTAAAGCCAGGAATTTTAATGACGTTAGTAATTCCTGTGTATTGCGAACCCATATAAGTAACGCCTGTTTCAACATATACATTATCTGTAGGTAAGTAGCGAATAAATAAGTTTCCTGTGTTTTTTGCAACCAACGGTAATCTATTACCTATATTTGTTGGTGTTGCTTTATCTTTTTTCACTTTTGCATCGGTGTAACCATAGCCACCACGCACAAAGACGTTATCGATTAGACGACCAATAAAGCTAAACTCTAAACCTTTAGATTCATGCTGTCCAGCAACAGCCCAGTAGTCTGGTTGGTTTTGAGAATCTGGCTGGTAACGGATATTGTTCTTACGAATGTCATAGATAGAGAATTGAGTATTTAAGCGATGATTAAACCATGTGCTTTTAACACCCATTTCATATTGTTCATTGTATTGCGGTGATGAATCTAAGGCAGCAGTTTGGCTAGATGGCACAGCACTTACAGCCATTGAGCCACCAAATGGTGCAAAACTCTTGCTGTACGATGCATAGAAACTTTGGTTTTCCGTAGGTTGCCATACAAAACCGATATTTGGACTGGTTGAACCATTCGTTTCGGAGCGATGTTCCGAAATAGGAATAATTTTTCCGCTTTTGTCTTTACCAATATATTTATCAGATGAAAAATCGTAGTAATCGTAACGTAAACCAAGCATTACTTTGAACTGATCATTAAGTGAAATCAGATCTTGTATAAATACGCCGTAGGTCGTACCTTCGTTATAATTATGCGTGTTATATTGTAGGTCACCTGAACCGCGTGAGCTGAAACGATCACCTGTGAGTGGATTTACAAAACCATAAATTAAAGAGCCATCTTTATTGGTATTTGCTAGGTACGGTTCACGTTGTTCGTATGAAATATCTGAACCAATGAGTAAATTATGTTTAATACTTCCTGTATTAAATTCACCTGAAATATCAAATGTATTGGTGGTGGTTTTATTGTTAGTTTTTTGCCAGTAATAAATTTGTTTAACATAGCCTTGGTAACAGCCTGCATTGGTTGCTGTTGGTTTTGTCGTTGTGGTACACATAGAGCCTGCATAAAAATGATCGAAATTCTGTTTGGCTTCTCTATAGCTTAATGCCCAATGAAACTTCCAATTGGGTACAAATTCATATTTTAAATCGGTTCTTACGGTTTGTAATTCATCGTCGACATAGTCGCCATTTTGTGCATAAGCTGTCTTAATGGATGTGCCTGCAGGTAAAATTGTAAAGTCTGGGCCACGATCTGGAATACGATGTAATTTGTCATACGTATATTGGGTTGTCCATTTTAATGTCTGATCATCATTTTGGTATGTCACACTAGGTGAAACCATGACTTGGCGGTTATGAATGCCCTTACGAAAACTATCTGTTTCTGAGTATTCACTGGTTAGTCGTGCCGCCCAGTTATCATTAATAATACGGTTTAAGTCTAAAGTAGTTCCTCTGTTGTCCCAAGAACCGCCATAGATACCAATTGTACTTTTAGACTTAAAGTTGGCTTCTTTACTGACCATGTTTACCACACCGCCACCTGCGCTGCGACCATACAGTACAGAAGCAGGACCTTTTAAGATTTCAATACGTTCTATGTTTGCTGTACTACGTCTAACTTGTCCACTTTCGCGAATACCATCGCGGTAAATATCGCCTGTATCTGCATTGAAGCCACGAATCGTAATACCATCACCACGCATGTCGTAGTTAGTCGAAACCCCTGGTGTACCCTGCAACATAACACTTAAATCGTTGGTGCCGTAGATCTTATATTTTTGTACATCAATCGTATCTATTGTTTGAGGAATGTCTTTTTTCTTTAACCCATTACGAGAGACACTTGCTTCATCATAATCGATATAACTTTTTACAGGATCAAGCTCACTCATTGCTTCAATTTTTATTGTAGGGAGAGTTGAAGTCGTATTAGGTTCAACCTCAGTTGCCCATGTCATTTGAACTTGAGAGATGAGTAAAGCAATCAGGCTCATTTTAAATAGAGGTGGATGGATAGGCGACATGCGAACTCCTAAGGTTAATATTAATGCTAATAATTCTCATTAGACATATTTTTGTGTCGCAGATTATATTCATAATTAATTCATATTTCATCTACTTTTTAAGAATAATTTAATATTCAATTATTTTTTGGTGAAAATATAGATTTGAACTTGAAAAATGAACCCAATGCACAGATATCTATATAGTCCTTTATTTTTATTAAAGGTAAAATTATTTTATTGAAATATAAAAAGATATTGAATTTTTTAAATGAGACCCTATATAGAAGTTAATTGAAAATTTGTGAGGATAAAAACAATGCAGTTCGAGAAGTTCACAAAAGGTTTAACCCATGCTTTAACTACGGCTCAGTCACTTGCGACAGGCAAAGATCATACGGCAATAGATGCCATTCATATACTTGCTGTGTTGCTAGAAGATTCTGCAAATATTAGCCTTTTACAACAAGCAGGGGCACGATTACCTGAGCTCAAAGAGAAGCTAACGCAGGCACTAAATAATGCACCAACAACGAATACACCTACAGGTGATGTGAACTTAAATCCAGATGCAGTAAAAGTTTTGAACTTGGCTGATCGGCATGCACAAAAAGCAGGCGATGGATTTTTGTCGACAGATTGGGTATTGCTTGCCATGACGGAAACAGCATCAACAAAGTCAATTTTGTCAGATGTTGGTGTAAAAACAGCACAGCTACGTAGTGTAATTGAACATATTCGAGGAAATGAAAAAGTTATGAGTGACAACTACGAAGAACAACGTGACTCATTAAATAAATATACGATTGATTTAACAGAGCGTGCATTGGCAGGCAAACTTGACCCTGTAATTGGTCGAGATGAAGAAATCCGTCGTACTGTACAAGTACTTTCACGTCGTACTAAGAATAATCCTGTTCTAATTGGGGAGCCAGGCGTTGGTAAAACTGCAATCGTTGAAGGCTTGGCACAGCGCATTGTCAATGGTGAAGTACCCGAAGGTTTGAAAGGTAAACGTGTACTGTCTTTAGATTTAGGTGCGTTATTGGCTGGTGCAAAATACCGTGGTGAGTTTGAAGAACGTCTTAAAGCAGTTTTAAATGATCTTGCTAAACAAGACGGTCAAGTTATTTTATTTATAGATGAATTGCATACACTGGTTGGTGCAGGTAAAACAGATGGTGCAATGGATGCAGGTAATATGCTTAAACCTGCGCTTGCACGTGGTGAGCTTCGCTGTGTGGGTGCAACAACGCTCGATGAATACCGCCAATTTATTGAAAAAGATGCAGCATTAGAGCGTCGTTTTCAAAAAGTATTAGTCGATGAGCCAAGTGTTGAAGATACGATTGCAATTTTACGTGGTTTAAAAGAGCGCTATGAAGTCCATCATGGTGTAAAAATTTTAGACTCTGCCATTATTTCAGCAGCAAAAATGTCGCATCGTTACATTACAGATCGTCAGTTGCCTGATAAAGCAATTGATTTAATTGATGAAGCTGCATCACGCATTAAAATGGAGATTGATTCTAAACCTGAGTCTTTAGATCGTTTAGATCGTCGTATTATTCAGTTGAAAATGCAACTTGAAGCAGTTAAGAAAGATGAAGATGCGGGAAGCCAAGCAGAGGTAAAATTACTTACAACACAGATTGATGACTTACAACGTGAGTATGATGATTTAGAAGAAGTTTGGCGTAAAGAAAAAACACTTGTCGAAGGTACAAAGCAGGCTCAAGTGAAACTTGATCAGGCACGTATTGCACTTGAAAAAGCACAACGAGAAGGGAATTGGGCTGAGGCAAGTCGTTTACAGTACGGCGAGATTCCTGAACTTGAAAAAGCACTTGAGCAAGATGAGGGTATTGAAGAAAATGAAGAACCAAAACTCATTCGAACTAAAGTCACGGAAAATGAAATTGCAGAGGTTGTGAGTGCGGCAACAGGTATTCCCGTAGCTAAAATGCTTCAAGGGGAGCGTGAGAAATTACTACAGATGGAAACCTTCTTACATAATCGTGTAGTTGGGCAAGATGAAGCCGTACATGCAGTCTCAAATGCAGTTCGTCGATCTCGTGCAGGGCTATCAGATCCAAACCGACCAAGTGGTTCTTTCTTGTTTTTAGGACCAACAGGGGTAGGTAAAACCGAATTGACCAAAGCATTAGCAAATTTCTTATTTGATAGTGACGATGCAATGATTCGTATCGATATGAGCGAATTTATGGAAAAGCATTCTGTAAGTCGCTTGGTCGGTGCTCCTCCAGGATATGTAGGTTATGAAGAGGGTGGTGTTTTAACAGAAGCTGTACGCCGTAAACCTTATAGCGTTATTTTGTTTGATGAGGTCGAGAAAGCGCATCCAGATGTGTTTAATATTCTTTTGCAGGTATTAGATGATGGTCGTTTAACGGACTCGCAAGGCCGTATTATTGACTTTAAGAATACCGTTATTGTAATGACCTCTAACTTGGGCTCACAAGATGTACGAGAATTAGGTGATAACGCTTCTGAAGATGAGGTTCGTACAGTTGTAATGAATGCTGTAAGTCATCATTTCCGTCCTGAGTTTATCAATCGTATCGATGAGCTGGTGATTTTCCATTCATTGAAAAAATCACAAATTCGTGGCATTGCAGACATTCAGTTGTCTCGTTTACGTTCACGTTTAGAAGAGCGTGAGATTGGTTTAACGATAGATGATACGGCTTTTGATGTATTGATTGAGGCTGGCTTTGATCCAATTTATGGTGCACGTCCACTGAAACGTGCGATTCAACAGCAAATTGAAAATACATTGGCGCAGAAGATATTAGGGGCAGACTTCCAAGCGGGTGATAATATTGTTATTCGTGGCGAAGATGGTCATCTTATTTTTGATCGTATGAAACTCAGTTAATTATTTAAAAAATCCCACTTCATTGTAAGTGGGATTTTTTATGGTCTATTCTCATTCAATAAAGAAAAAAACGTAATTATGATGATTGTGTTACACTGAAGGAATCCAAAGACAGCAACAATAAGAGATGGACATGGATAATATTTCATCTGAGGTTGACCGTTTTATAAAAATAAAAAACTTACTTAATACGTTTATAGAAAAGAATGATTTTCGCCGTGTAAACCAGTATTACCAAGTCATCTATCAAAATAATCTACGATCTATTGAAAAATATGATATTCCATTATATGAAGATGCTGTGTTACTTAGGAATTTCAAGACATTATATTTAGATTCAAATGTTAAAGCGCAGTCTTATATAGAAATACTAAATCTTTGGTTAACCAATGATGAAGGTTTCTTAATTTATATCTTACTCGGAGATTATTGGGCCGAAGTTGCATTACAATATGATTTAGATAACCCTGAGTTTTCTGAGTTGATTCAGCTATTTACTCATGTGAGTACATATTGGTATTTGCGTGCAATCGCAGATACAATTCACGCGCCAGATATTTATTTGGCACTCATGCACTTATATGAAAAAACCAATCAACATTGCGATTTAAATCTAGTATGTCAACATTACAGGTTTGATCCCAGCCAATATAGTACACAAGCATTAAATATTTTTTATCAACAAAATGGTGTACTGCCTCCCCAAGAAAAAATTAGTTTAATTTTAAGGGTGCCCACTGAAGCAGAAAAGGTGAAGCCATGTCTTTATTGGTTTAACCTGAGTATAGAACGTCAACCTTCTGTGATGGCGTTTTCAAGTTACTGTAACCATTTATTAGATAAATATGATAGCTACGAGGAAATTGATAACTTTTTATATAGCTCGGTTTGCCAAGAGCAATCTCACTTACTACTACAGCAATTATATTACTTGCGTTACATTCATGAGTTTAAGGCTCTAATACACGAAACAGAAAAAAATTGGCAAGAAAAACGAGAGAATGGTCAGGAATTAATTTGTTACTTTAATACATTGGTTTTGAATAAAAAACTGATGGCAGACTGTTATATACAACAGATTCTATTTTTTTGTTCTCTTTTAAGTGAAATATCTACATTTGATTCGAAAAATGAATATTTAAAAATACAAGAAAATATTTTCCAATTAATTCAAAGTATTCTTCAAGATTATTCAACTGAATTACAGAGTAATATTGATATTCATCATACATTTTTTAAAGCGGTAATTTTATTTTTTGCAGATAATAGATTTCCTTTTATTGATAAGACATACATACGAGGAAAAATACTTGCTTTGATGGGTGTGTGGAACAATGATATTAGTTTTGCAGTATTACTCTATGCACTTAGATCTTCAGATGAATGGCAAATCTCTGAGGAAACAGCTTCATATATCACACTGTATAATATCTGGGAAAAAAACGCATGTTCTACTTTTGATAGTCAAGTTTTTCAAGCCTATGATTATCTTTATTTAAGTTGTGAATACGATATTCTGATTGAGTTGTTAGAGAAATTTGCGAACTATGGCCATACACCAAGTATGATGTATTTGTTTAAGATCTATTCTGGATTGAGTGACCATAAAAATTTAAATCAATATATACAGATCGATCATGCAGAACAATGGCTTGCACGTGCTTTAGCATTAAAAAATGTTGAGGCATTATTGGTGCAAGGGCGAAGATTGTTGACGCAAAGTTTAAATCAAAGTAATGAGCAAGAACAGAAATACTTAGCACGTAATGCACAAGGACTTCTTGAGCAGACCTTTTGTAAAAAGTCGGTACAAGCCGAAATTAGTTATGGTTATGCACAGTTTTTGATGGAAGAGAGTCAGACAAAACAAAGTGAAGTTCTTCGGCTATATTTTCCTATGTTGATGGAAAATAATAAGTTTAATAAAAAAATGTTGGCTGAGATTGCATATATTTATGCCTTTGCAAGTTATTATGGTAAAGGGATAGAAAAAAATTTATACCTTGCTTATTACTGGGGAAATAATGCAATGTCACTTGATCCTGATGAAGATCGGTATAAAACATTATATGAAGATTTGATTAAACCGAAAACAGGTTGGTTTATTCAGAAAATACAGTATAAGAAAAGAATTAGAGTTTCTAGAGAACATTTACCTGAATGGATGAAAAAGACCATTCCACTTTTCGAGAGGCATTTGGTCTTTGAGTAATTTATTTAAAAAAGCCGAATCATCTGATCCGGCTTTTTAAATTATACGCTATGGTGTTTTATTTGCCATGAGCGATGAATCTTTTGATTACGTTTAAAATCTGACCCAATGGTTTCTTGGGTAATTTCAACCACATCAAACATGCCTTCGATCTCTTCACTCATTTCAAAGCCACGATAGTTATTTGAGAAATATAGTGTTCCATCTGTACTTAAACGGTTCATTGCACGCTTGAGTAAAGAAAGATGGTCACGTTGTACGTCAAATGTACCGTAAAACTTTTTTGAATTAGAGAATGTAGGTGGGTCAATAAAAATTAAGTCATATTGTTCATGACCTTCTTTGAGCCAGTCAAAACAATCACTGGCAAAGAACATATGTTGTTCATCTGCATGATCTACAGTAAGGCCATTTAAAACAAAGTTTTCTTTAGACCAATTTAAGTAGGTATTTGAGAGATCTACACTTGTTGTACTGGCAGCACCACCTAGCGCAGCATGTAAGCTAGCGGTTGATGTGTAGCTATATAAGTTAAGGAAGTGTTTTCCCTTAGCCTCTTGTGCAATACGTAAACGCATTTGACGATGGTCTAAGAACAAACCTGTATCTAGATAGTCTGTTAAATTGACTAAAAGATTGGCACGGCCTTCTTTAACTACAAAACGTTTGGATGCAGTACTCTGTTTCTCATATTGCGTTTTACCAGACTGGCGTGCACGTGTTTTAATGAAGATAGCATCACGGTTAAATCCAGTAACTGCACGGATAGCAGCGAGTGCAAGGTTAAAACGTTTTTTTGCTTTTTCAGGGTCGATTTGTTTTGGTGGTGCATATTCTTGAACATGCAGACGATCACCGTATAGATCAACGGCAACATTGAAGTCTGGTAAGTCTGCATCATATAGCCGTAGACAGTAGATTCCTTCATTTACCGCCCATTTTTTCAATGCTGTCATATTCTTTTGTAGGCGGTTAGCAAAATCTTGTGCGCCTTCAACTTCAACAGGTTGACTTGTCCATCTAGCAAGAAATGGTTGACTATTGAGCAATGGCTTAATAACACCAAAACGAATATAAATTGGCAGTTTACCATTCATTAAACGTAATGTTTGTGTTGCGTCAAATGCAAGCACATCAGCTTGTTCAATTTGAGCTGCAATGACTGCTGCATGTTGGTGAGGGAAGGTCTTTTGAAGTAAAGCAGAAATACCCAAGTACAGTGCACGATTTGATGCCTTGTCACCTAAGCGTTCGCCGTAAGGAGGGTTTGTAACAATAAATGCTTTTTCATCGGCTTCTAAATTAAACGCAGGCCAGTCTGCGAGTGTACGTTCTTCAATTTTTATGTTGTCTAGAATGCTTTCAAAACCTGCAGCAATTAGGTTTTGTCGAGTTGCTTTTACTGCATCCCAATCTGCATCGTAAGCATAAAATTTAGGTAAGGGTTTTGCCAAAGCATCTTGGTGTCTTTGAGCGGCTTCTGCTTTTAGGCTCATCCAAAGTTCATGGTCATGACCATGCCAGCCATTAAAGCCAAATCGTCGAACGAGCCCCGGTGCTCGGTCAGTCAGTATCATAAGAGATTCAATAATAAATGTGCCTGAGCCACACATTGGGTCAAGTACAAGTTTTGGCTGAAGCGCTTGTAATTTTGCCTTATGTAAAATTGCTGCGGCTAAGTTTTCTTTAATAGGTGCTTCAGTCATGACTTGACGATAGCCACGTTTATGCAGAGAGTCACCAGATAAATCTAGACAGTAGTAATGTGTTGTTTTACCTGCAAGAATATAAAGTGTAATTTCAGGTTGTTTGATGTCGATACTTGGACGGCGACCCACAGTTTCCATAAAACTATCAACCACACCGTCTTTGACACGTAGCGTCGCGAATTGTGTATTTACCTTAATATCACGTTCTACGTGAAGGCGTATGGCAAATGTACTTTGTGGTGCAAAAATTAAAGACCAGTCAAAATTAACCGCACCTTCATATAGCTCTTCTGCCACATCACGTACATCATGCGAATGTTCAATCGCATGTTCATAAATTGGCATAACAACGCGAGAAGCAAGGCGTGACCACATACAAATACGATAAGCGGTTTCTAACGTTCCTTTGAAAATTAAACGACCAGCTTTACGTTCTACATCGGTCGCACCTAATTGAGCAATTTCTTCTTCTAATAACAGCTCTAAGCCATCGGCACAAGTAACCCAATAAGTAGATAAACGTTGCGGTGAATTCATGCAAACTTCCAAACCAAAACAAGCAAACGAGGATTTTAACGCATTTTGACCCTCTTTGGCTTGTGTTATTTGTGGCTTTTTTACATGGAGATGACTGCGAATTATTCTTATTTTCCGATACAATATGTCAACTTAGCGCAAGACAAAGGAATCATTGATGCATTTCGCAAAATTGCATACTCCAAGTCAGATTCAACTTAACCAACATGGTCACTTGAAACACTTTGTAACGATCGAAGGGCTATTCAAAGAAACTTTAACTCAAATATTGGACACCGCAGAAACCTTTATTAATGAAAATAACCAGTTAATTACTTCTCCCGTTTTAGAAGGTAAAACGGTGATGAATCTTTTCTTTGAAAACTCTACAAGAACAAGAACAACGTTTGAAGCCGCTGCTAAGCGTCTTTCTGCCAATGTACTGAATATCGATATCGCACGCTCAAGTACATCTAAAGGTGAAACATTAAGAGATACGCTTTGGAATTTACAGGCGATGGCTGCGGATATTTTTGTTGTGCGTCACTCTTCATCGGGAGCGGCGCATTTTATTGCCAAAGATGTCTGTCCAACGGTTGCGATTATTAATGCAGGTGATGGACGTCACGCGCATCCGACACAAGCAATGCTTGATATGCTGACCATTCGTAGAGAAACGAAAAAACCATTTAGTGAGTTAAGTGTTGCAATTATTGGCGATATTAAACACTCACGTGTCGCACGTTCTGATGTGGCTGCATTACAAACGCTTGGGTGTCGTGATATTCGTGTAATTGCACCAAATACATTATTACCATATGGATTTGAAGAATATGGGAGCGAAGTGCGTTTATTTAATAATATGGATGAAGGTGTGAAAGATTGTGATGTCATTATGACATTGCGTATCCAAAATGAACGAATTGACTCGCCAGCACTCGCTTCTCAGCTTGAGTTTCATAAAATGTACGGTCTCAATGATGCACGTTTGGCTCTAGCGAAACCTGATTGTATTGTAATGCATCCGGGACCAATGAACAGAGGTGTAGAGATTACTTCAAAAATTGCCGATGGTTCGCAAGCAGTGATTCTAAATCAGGTAACCAATGGTATTGCTGTACGTATGGCTGTACTTGCATTGTCGATGCAAGGGCAACTTCAAGAGCAAGGTTTAATTGATTCAATTGCACTTTAAGGAAAAAAGACATGACTACCGTAAAAATTGAAAATGTACGTGTTCTAGATCCTGTAACACAAACCGATGCAATTGAAACCGTATACCTTAATAATGCGAAACGTGTTCCTCATTTGGATGAAGTTGCACATGTCATTAATGGGCAAGGTCAGTGGCTCATGCCAAGTATGGTCGATTTATGTG
The DNA here is from genome assembly GCF_015627175.1 of Acinetobacter pollinis. Lineage (GTDB taxonomy): Bacteria > Pseudomonadota > Gammaproteobacteria > Pseudomonadales > Moraxellaceae > Acinetobacter > Acinetobacter pollinis. The sequence continues at coordinate 14,510 of NZ_VTDQ01000014.1, forward strand.
CCCGTTTAAGAGAACCTGGCCAGCAACAGCATGGAACACTTGCTTCTGAAGGAAATGCGGCACGATCGGCAGGAATTTTACATATTTTAACGCCTCCAGACTCAAAGCCAATTGTGCAAGACAATGGTGCATTAATTCATGGTCTTGTTGAAAAAGCATGGAATGATGGCAAGATTCATCTTGCAATTATGGGAGCCCAAACGCAAGGCTTGCAAGGTAAGCAACCTGCAAATATGGCAGGGTTGAAAAAGGGTGGGTGCCGCTTTGTATCTAATGCAAATGCACCTTTTGCCGATGATGATGTTGTATTGCGTACGCTTGAATATGCAGCGGGCTTAGATTTAACTGTTGTGTTTTATCCAGAAGAGCCACAAATTGCAAAAGATGGGTGTGTCCATGAGAGTTTTGTGGCATCCCGTCAAGGTTTGCCGATGATTTCTCCTTTGGCAGAAACTGTTGCTGTTGCAAAATACTTATTAATGGTTGAAGCAACAGGTGTAAAAGCACATTTTAGCTTGTTGTCTTGTGGTGCATCTATAGATTTAATTCAAGCTGCAAAAGAGAAAGGCTTACCTGTTACTGCCGATGTCGCAATGCATCAACTACATCTTATTGATGAATTAATTGATGGTTTTAATTCTTTAGCACATGTACGCCCACCATTGCGTACGTTAAAGGATCGTGAAAAATTAAGAGAAGCAGTTAAAACTGGGGTAATTGATGCAATTTGTACGCATCATGAACCTTTAAGCGGTTCTGCAAAATTAGCACCGTTTGCGGAAACAGAAGCAGGCATTAGTGCTTTTGATACCTATTTACCACTTGGTATTCAATTGGTTAAAGACAATGTTTTTACAGCACTTGAATGGGTAGAAAAAGTGACACTTGCCCCTGCGGTCGTATCAAATATGGTTGAACAGTGGCAAGCAGAAGCAGGTTGGATTTTATTAGACCCAGCTTTATCTTGGGAACTTACAGAAGACTCAATGCTTTCTCAAGGAAAGAATACACCTTTACTTGGACAAACGATGACAGGTCGAGTCATTGAGACCTTTTATCCTACCATTTAAGATGACTGAGGCTTGCACTACTTATGTGTAGTGTGAGTCATTATGTTGCTTTACATTATGCTTTAATTGCAAAAGTACGTTTATTTAAAATAGACTTTTTTTGAATATTGTAAACTTTTAGTGCGATATTCTTATTTTATGTTGAGATTTTTGGTGCAAATGTATCTTATTTGAGCATTTTATGATTAGTAGTCATTAACCCTTATTTTAATGAAAGTTCCTAGTCGTTTTAAAAAGACATTCCTCCACTAAAATTATTTTTTTAATATTAAGAATAAGTCATTTTTCGCTATACGATTTTTTTGTACTGAAATACTGTAAATTTCATGCATAGTCTTTATAAAATTATCATTCTATTTTTTTGAAAATCCTTTCCATACGCAACAAATTTTGAAATTAAAAAAGTTGGTCTGTTTATTGCACTGACTAGATCAGTTCATCAATTTTATCTCAGTCATTGTACTTGAAGGAGTCAGTATGAGAAATGTTTCAAAAAAATCAGTCGTTGTTGCATTAACAGCTCTACCTATGATGTTTCTTGCTGTATCTCAAGCAAATGCTGCAGATACATTGGCTAAAATTAAGAGCAAAGGTGTCCTTGTGATTGGTCACCGTGAATCTTCTGATCCAATTTCATATGTTGCAGATGGTAAAGCAGTTGGTTATGCGGTAGATATTTGTAAGAACGTTGCAGACCAAGTAAAAAAAGAATTAAACATGCCAAATTTAAGAGTGGAGTACAAGGCGGTTACTTCATCTACGCGTCTTCCTGAATTACTCTCTGGTAATATTGATATGGAGTGTGGTTCAACGACAAACTCTAAACAGCGTCAAGAACAAGCTGCGTTCTCAACCAATTATTATGCAACTGAAGTACGTATGGCGGTTAAAGCCAATTCAAATATTAAAAGCATCGCAGATCTTAATGGTAAAGCAGTTGTAACCACACAAGGTACGACTTCTGATAAATACATTAAAATGAGTGAGCGTGGTCAGAAAGTTAATGTAAATAATATTTATGGTAAAGACCATGCCGATTCTTTTGCAATTTTAGCTTCTGGTCGTGCTGCAGCTTTTGTGATGGATGACAATATCTTAGCTGGTCTAATTGCAAAATCTGCAAATCCTAAAGATTTTGCTATTGTAGGACCAGTTTTATCTTCAGAGCCGTACGGCATTATGCTTCCTAAAGATGATCCGAAATTTAAAGCATTGGCTGACCATGTGGTCACAAATATGTGGAAGTCGGGTCAAATGGAAAAACTCTACAAGAAATGGTTTGAAGCACCAATCCCACCAAAAAATATTAATTTACATATGCAACCAAGTGGTTCATTTAAGAAGTTACAAGCACATCCAAACGATACGGGTGTTTAAGACCAACGTTCAGTATATGTTGCACTCTCTTCAAGACAGTGCAACTTTAAATAGTTTGTCTTTATTCTTGGGGGCATTATGTCATTTGGTTCATTGAATTGGACGTCTTTTTGTTTACCATCAAATGAATATGGCTTAGATAAGTCCCAGTGGGCAGAATCTGTATGTAAAGCCATAGGTGGACAAAGTTATTCTCCTGCAGCTGATGCACCGACTTGGTTACAGATGCTTGGTCATGGTGTATTTACCATGGTTTGGACGGCCTGTGCTGCTTTTGTTATTGCATTTTTTTTAGGGTCTTTGTTTGGTATTTTGCGTACGGTTCCACATAAAGGACTGGCCGCAATTGGAAATGTCTACGTCGAAGTATTTAGAAATATTCCTTTAATTGTTCAGTTATTCTTTTGGGCATTCGTATTTCCTGAATTTCTGCCACATAGCTTGAGTGATGGTAGTGGTGAAGTAGTTGCTGGAGGATGGTGGAAGAATTTATTAAATACCCAGCCTGCTATTATTGGTGTTTTTGCACTGGGACTTTATACCGCTGCACGTGTTTCAGAGCATATTCGTGCAGGAATTTTAACAGTATCTCGCGGGCAAAAATTTGCAGCATCTGCCTTAGGGTTTACCGTGTGGCAAAGCTACCGTTATGTGGTTTTACCAGTTGCTTATCGTACTGTATGGCCAACCATTACATCAGAAGCGATGAATGTATTTAAAAATTCAGCGGTATTGTATGCATTAAGCGTCATGAATTTCTTTGCATACAGTAAAGTGATGCGTGAAGAAACTTCACAAGATATTGTCATTTTAGTTTTATCTACACCTGTTTATTTAATTGTAACTTACGCTATTAAGCTCATTATGGTCTGGATCGAACGCCGTATGGCTGTTCCTGGTTTAGGCTCAGGAGGTAAATGATGGATTTTTCATTACTCCAACAAGCAGATATTTATCAGGCTTTACTTAAGGGACTTGGTTTTACTTTATGGGTCACTGTACTTGCAATGATTGGTGGAATTTTAATTGGTACACCACTTGCAATGATGAGATTATCAAATAATGCTTTTGCGCGTAATTTTTCTAAAATATACGTAGATTGTTTTCGTGGTATACCTTTAATTCAAGTCATTTTTATTTTTTACTTTTTATTACCTAAAGTTTTTGAATTTCAGTCAGATACATATTGGGGACCCTTGTTCTCAAGTGTAATTACTTTTGCTGTTTTTGAAGCAGCATTTTTTGCAGAGATTGTACGCTCAGGAATTCAGTCAGTTTCAAGAGGACAGGTTTTTGCAGGTTCTGCACTTGGTTTTACTTATGGGCAGTCAATGCGTCATGTAGTGCTACCTCAAGCATTTCGAAATATGATACCTGTACTTCTTACCCAAACAATTATTTTGTTCCAAGACGTTTCTTTAGTTTATGTAATTAGTGCACCAGATCTATTAGGCAAGGCAGATACACTTGCCAATACATATGGGTCGCAAACCAAACCAACATTTTATTTAGTGGTTGCTATCGTATATTTCTGTAGTTCATTCTTTCTCTCAAAACTTGTCAAAAGACTGCAAGAAAGAATTGCCATTATTCGTTAATAGGGGATTAAAATGCCAATGATCGACATTCAACATATCTCTAAATGGTATGGTGATTTTCAGGTACTTACAGAGTGTAGTACAAGTATTGAAAAAGGTGATGTTGTGGTTGTATGTGGGCCATCAGGCTCAGGAAAATCTACACTCATTAAAACTGTGAATGCCTTAGAACCTATTCAAAAAGGCGATATTATTGTAGACGGCACTTCTTTACAAAATAAGAGTACGAATCTTGCAAAATTTCGTTCAAAAGTCGGAATGGTTTTTCAACACTTTGAATTATTTCCACATATGACTGTTTTAGAAAACTTAACTATTGCACAGGTAAAAGTGCTCAATAGAAATGTTGCAGATGCACAGAAAAAGGCAAAGCAATATTTAGAGCGTGTTGGCCTATTTGCACATAAAGATAAGTTTCCAGGTCAACTTTCTGGTGGTCAGCAACAGCGTGTAGCGATAGCACGTGGATTATGTATGGATCCAATTTGTATGTTGTTTGATGAGCCTACATCTGCTTTAGATCCTGAAATGGTGGGTGAAGTCCTCGATGTTATGGTGCAGCTTGCCAATGAAGGAATGACTATGATGTGTGTTACTCATGAGATGGGATTCGCAAAGAAAGTCTCAAATCGTCTAATTTTTATGGATGAAGGGAAAATTTTGGAAGACTGTCCAACAACAGAATTTTTTGAAAATATTGACGCAAGACACGAGCGTGCAAAGATATTTTTAGAAAAAATACAAGCAGTGCATTAATATCTATACGGGTATTGATTGAGATCAATACCCGTATGAATTTATTACTTAGGGGATTTCAACGTTTTACGACGTATTGAATTCTCAGTAACGACAACATCTTTTTCTTTGGTATTTTTCTTAGTATTTTTCTTTTTCTTTTTAGGTTTTTCTTCTTCAACCTCACCATCTTCGATAGCTTGCCAATAATTGAGTTGTTCCATGACCGCTGCATAGATCGACCCTTTGGTATATTCACCTTTTTTATCGAGCTGTCCAACAGGTTTAGCCATCAATATTTCCAGTGCTTGATCTATCGTTTCAATCGCATGAACATGGAATTTTCCTGCTTTAACATCATCGATAATATCTTGGCGTAGCATAAGGTGCTGCATATTCTGCCAAGGAATAATAACCCCTTGTTTGCCTGTAAAACCTTGCAAGCGACATGCATCATAAAAGCCTTCAATTTTTGCATTGACACCACCAATTGGCTGGACTTGCCCCAATTGGTTCATTGAACCTGTAATCGCCCATGATTGATCAATAGGTAGCTGACTAATTGCAGAAATAAGCGCTGATAGCTCCGCAACAGTGGCGCTGTCTCCATCGACTTGACCATAGCTTTGCTCAAAAGCAAGTGCAGCCGAGAAATGAAGTATTTGTTCACGTCCGAAATGTGCTTTTAAGAAGCTAGACATGAGTAAAACGCCTTTAGCATGTAATGAGCCGCCAAGTTCGACACTTCGCTCGATATCTAAAATATCTCCACCACCTTGATATACGGAGGCAGTTAATCGTGACGGTAGGCCAAACTCTACATCTGCATAATGAATAACAGACAGTGCATTGATTTGACCTAAACGATGTCCTTGCGTTTCGATGAGTTGTGTACCACGTGTGAGATCTTGCCAGTAAAGTTCACGTAAATAACCTAAGCGATATTGGCGATGTTGCAATGCGGTGTTGATATGTTCACTAGTCACAATCTTTCGATCAGCTTGTAAAGCATGATGATGTGACTCACGGATTAAGTCGCCCAATGTAGAAGCATGTAATGAAAGTGAACTTTGATCTTCTGCTTGTCGACTAGAGTCTGTTAGTAAAGCAGCAAGTGCAGAGCGATCAAAAGGAAGAAGTTTATCGACTTGAACATAGTCTGCAATCAGTTGCATATATGCTTGTTCGTTGTCTTCATTACGCTCTAGGGTGTCTGTAAAATCGGCACGTATTTTAAATACACTTCCTAGTTCAGGCTCTGCTTCTAGAATTTCATAATAGATTTCAGGTTCTGCCAAAAGAACGACTTTTAGTTGTAGTGGAACGGATTCGGGTTCAATTGAAATGCTTCCTGTAAGGGTGAGCATGTGCTCTAAAGAAGACAGTTTTAGTTGTCCTGACTTTAATGCACGTTTAAGACCTTGCCATGCATAAGGTTGTTCCAATAAATGTTCAGCTTCTAAAATAAGGAAACCACCGTTTGCACGGTGTAATGCACCTGAGCGAATGAGTGTAAAGTCTGTAGTAATGGTGCCATTTTGTGTCAATTGTTCGACATGCCCAAGCAAATTATAATGAGTAGGGAAGTCTTCAAAGATGACAGGCGCACCGCTGTTTGGTGTGTTACTCACAATGACATTGGCTTGGTAACGTGCAGGAATACGACTAAATTGTGCAGGTGCAAAGTCGTCTTCGTTTTGCTCTAGAATGAGTTCTACATGATCAATAACATCATTTGCATAATGCTCTAGGTAATGATGCAGTCCTTCTACCTGCTTATATTTTTTAAATAACTGTTCAATTTTTGGAATAACAATTTCTTGTGCGACTTCTTTATTTAAATCTGAAACGCGATCTCTCGCATCGTCTTCAAGATCACCTAAGTGTAGTCCAAGTCGCTCAAGTTTTTTATCCATATAACGGATATTTGTTGAAATTTCAGCACGTTTTTCATGACTTAAAGCATCAATGTCTACTTGAGTCATTTCTTGTAAACTATCATCTTTAAGGTGGACAGGCACAAAGCAATTTTGGTCATTACGTGAAACGAGCTTTACACCCATTGTTTCACCTTCTTTAGTCAGCTCTATTAAAGCTTCTTGCTGTTCTCGACCTGTTTGTTGACGTATTTTTTCAATCGATTCTCTGTAGTTTTCAGAGCTAAAACGACGTTCTAAGTGTTTTAACATCGTTTGCCAAGCTTCTTCTAACTGCTTTTGAAATTTAGTGGCTTGACCAGCAGGAAAACGTAAAACAATAGGCTGTCTGGCATTTTCAAAATTATTTAAATAGACCCAATCATCTGGCGTTGGCATGGTCTTCGCGTGTTGTTTGAGTAAGCGTTTAATCATTGTACGCTTACCTAAACCTGCTGTACCTACGGCAAAAATATTGTAGCCTGAGTAGGGCAATGCAATGCCTGCTTCTACAGAAGCACGTGCACGGTCTTGTCCTAGAAAATTGTTAAGAGGCTTAATGCGTCTTGTTGATGCTGGAATTTTATTTAATTTTGGAATATGCGTCAGTTGTTCTGGTTTTAAAGCCGTCTTTTTTAGTGTTTTTTGAATACTAGGTTGGTCAAAAGCGGATTTCAATGGATGTTGAAGTTCTGAGTTTTTTGTCACTGAGTTTACTGGTAATACTGAATTCATCTGATCACATCTATGAGTAAGTAAGAAATCCAAAACTAAACATGAATTGGTTTGATTAAAGGTATACAGATTTTATCTTAAAGATCAAGAAAACGAAGTGAAAAAAATAAATTTAACAATTGTACGGTTGCAACACCTAGTAGAAAAGTTTTGAATATCAGTTTTATATACTAAATATTACTGATAGATACAATGAAGACTTCTAGCCAAGACTGGGCTCAGGCCTTTCGGGCATTTCTTGATCGCCGTGCTTTAATTATGCTTTTTTTGGGATTTTCGGCAGGTGTTCCAATTTTATTAATTTTTTCGAGCTTATCATTGTGGTTGGGAGAGGCAGGAGTAGATAAGAGTGCAGTTACTTTCTTTAGTTGGGCTGCGCTTGGATACTCATTTAAATTTGTATGGGCACCTTTAATCGATGAACTTCCTGTTCCTATACTTACAAAAATTTTAGGGCGCCGTCGAGCATGGTTGCTGATAGCACAATTGTTAATTATTGCTTCAATTGTTGTGATGGCATCTTCAGATCCTTCGTTAGGCAATAGCTATTTAATTCAGATGGCTGTGGGTGCGGTCTTATTGGGGTTTTCAGCAGCAACGCAAGATATTGTAATTGATGCGTATCGTATTGAGCTAGGTGATACGCAAATGCAAACAGTCTTGGCATCTACATACAATGCAGGTTATCGTATAGGTATGATTGTGGCGGGTGCAGGCGCACTATTTCTAGCAGGATGGTTAGGAACATCTAAAGGAAATTATATTTATAATGCTTGGAAATATACCTATTTAATCATGGCGTGTGTCATGGTAGTGGGAGTAATTACGACTTTATGTATTCGAGAGCCAAATGTAACGCGGAAGAATAAAAACTATCATGCTGTGGATTATTTGCGATTAGTATTTGTTTTTTTTATTGCTGTTTCAGCATTTGTTATTAGTTATATTTATTTTGGTCAGATCAGCGAATATTTAGAAAAAGTATGGCTTGTTCAAGATGGCGCATTATTATTTTTATTTGAAATGATACGTTTTATTGTTGCCATATTCTGTGCAGTATTCATTGGAACATGTCTTGTCAAATTTGGTGCTGTTGAAAAGAAAATGGCTATAGACATTTGGATTAGCCCTGTACAAGACTTTTTTCAACGATATGGGATTAAGCTTGCACTATTTTTATTATTACTTATTGGGTTTTATCGTATTTCTGACATTATTGCAGGTGTTATTTCGAATGTTTTTTATCAAGATTTAAACTTTACCAAAGCCCAAATTGCAGAGGCAGTTAAAGTTTATGGCGTTATTTTCTCACTGTTAGGAGGGTTCTTAGGAGGACTGTTGGCTCAGCGTTTTAACATTATGAAATTAATGTTTATTGGAGCTGTATTTGCCAGTGCGACGAATTTAATGTTTATTGGACTGGTGAAGTCGGGAGAGCCTTTAAGTCCAGTGAGTATCTCTCTTGGAGAGAAGCAGTTTACAGCACAACCTGATGATGTCGGATACTGGCATGTAGATATTCCTGTTCAAGATTTTAATGATTTAAATAAGGTCTTAATTCAGAGTTCATATAGTACGCAACCACAAGAGTATGTGCGTACCGAGGTTCCTTTTCTATCTAGTGATAACCAGAAAAAGTTAGAACTTATTCCTTTTAACCATCAAAATACACTGAGTTTAGATACACTATCAAAAGAAGTCGTTATCAGAGGGCAATATGCTTCTTTTGAAGTACCTCTTCGTGAAAAAGATGCTGTACTTGTGTATGTGGGGGGAAAAAGTTTTCCTGCAAAAATAGAAGCATCGGGTAACTTTTCAGCAGTCATAGAAAGTAAATTATTGTTATCTCAAACTGATCATAAAATTCAGGTGAGAATATATGGCAAGAGTGATCAAGAATTAGCAACGAATGTATTAAGTTATAAAGTTGCAGATCATTTAACGACAGCATTAGATATAGATGTCAAACCATTAGATTTTATCCATAACAATAAGCATGAATCTATACGATTAGAGGGTAAAGTCATTAAGTCATATAGTTCTACATGGTTGTACTTTGCAATTATGATAGATAACTTGGCTTCTGGGTTGGCAGGTGCTGCTTTTATTGCATTTTTGTCAAGTTTGACCAGTGTATCTTTTACTGCTGTACAATATGCAATATTCAGCTCATTAATGACCTTAACACCAAAAATTCTAGGTGGATACTCAGGGACAATAGTCACCCATATTGGATATCCGAAATTTTTCCTCATGACAGCTTTGTTAGGAATTCCTATTTTAATATTGGTTTTATGGGTAGCAAAACTATTAAAAGCGCACAATGAAACTACTATCACACACAAAGGATGAATGATAATGCGTATGTTACATACCATGTTACGTGTAGGCAATTTAGATCGCTCTTTGGCATTCTATACTGAAGTATTGGGTATGAAGGTTCTTCGTCAAAATGATTATGAGGAAGGCCGCTTTACTCTGGCTTTTGTAGGCTATGGAAGCGAAGATACACACACTGTTTTAGAACTTACTTATAACTGGGATCAGAGTGAATATACGTTGGGTGATGCTTATGGTCATATTGCTATAGGTGTTGCAGATGCATATGTCGCTTGTGATGAAATTAAAGCAAAAGGTGGTCGTGTGGTACGTGAAGCAGGACCTATGAAGGGTGGTAAAACGGTTATCGCTTTTGTTGAAGATCCAGATGGCTATAAAATCGAACTGATTCAGCAAGATGAATATGCACGTGCATAAATACATTGAAGCTTTAAATAATATTCGCTTACTGGCAGAAAATTAGGTATAATTGTAAGACTTGTTGAGCCTTGCCCTAACCAAATGAGTTTCGGTGGGCCAAAAGAATGGTCTGTTGTGGTGTTGATCTGCACTTTTAGTGCTTTCCTCTAATACATTAGAGAGTGATCAATTGCGATGACAGCATAAGCCTTTCTTAACTTAGGAGTAATCGAGCATGCGTGCCGGTATTCACCCAAAATACGAAAAATTAGTTGCGACTTGTTCATGTGGTAACGTTATTGAAACTAAATCGTCTGTAGGTAAAGATACACTTTACTTAGACGTATGTTCTGCATGTCACCCTTTCTACACTGGTAAGCAAAAAAGTGTTGATACAGGTGGTCGTATCGATAAATTCAAACAACGTTTCTCTGGTATGTCTCGCTCAATCAAGCGTTAATATCTTAGAAATTAAGTTTAAAAAAACGGGCTATTTAGCCCGTTTTTTATTAGTCTTGATTATCTAATAATCTATCTAATTTCTTTTGGAAATAATTACCCTGTAAGAAGCGTGCGTCTACGTTCCAAGCGTTTGCAAAGGTGCTCATGCTATTTAATTGATTCAGAACAAATGCTGTATCTGCACTAAGTTCGGTATAGTACTCTAGGTGTTCCTGAAGTTTTTCTAAGTCTTCATCACTGTTGAGTGCATCAGTTAACTGATCATCTAGATAGCATAGGCTCGGTTGTAATTTTTCAAGTAGTTTGCCATGCGCTTGTACATTTGTACCAAACTGACGTAGTGCAATTTTAATACCTAGATCATCTAGCATTTTCCAAATAGAATGTGACTCTAAACCTTCTTCAATCAGCTCCAATGCACTGAATTTGAGAATGAGTGAATCTTGATTCGCACTACTGAGCATAGCCAGAATTTTCTGTAATAATGGAATAAGCTGATCGCCACCTGTAAGGATATGAGTATTCAGGTTAATGATTAACTTGGTTTCAGGATGCTGTACTGCAAAATTATTCAGTTGTTTACATGCTTCAACGATGACCCAACGATCTAAGATAATCGATAGTGCAGGAGAGTCACGTAAGTCTTTTAGATCAATTAGGTTTACCCACTCATTATTATGAATAATACCGTTCAGCACTTCATACATATAAAGTTGAGCGTCTGTTTTATCATATAACTGTTGGTATTTTAAATGGATATTATTGTCTGCGAGAGCTTCTTTAATATGATCTGTAATTTGTTCTGCAACTGTAAATGCTGAAGAAGCAGCTTGGCTAATTGCTGAAATTTCTACATCAGATTTAAATTTGATCTCAGAACTGATCCCATTTTTTTCTTCAAATGTGAGTGGGTGAGCAAACGCATTAATATAACATTCATTAAAATGTTCTTGTGACTGAATTGGCTGTGTAATATCTGTGACATTTAGATGAAATGAAACGGTATAGTTGTTTTTATTAATTTCAATTAAATTATCTTTAGATAAATGCTCTAAACTCATGAGTTTAGATTTAAGTTGTGTTTGGTCTTTAGCTTGTACTAAGCCAATGTAAATAGAAGGTGTAAGCTTGATAACAGTATTTTGAATCTGTTCATGAAGAAAGTTATTTATAGCAGTAATATAGTTTTCAACTTCATTTGACTGAAGTTTAGCAAGATGTGATTGCTCTTCTGATGAAATTTTGAGTCTAAATAATATAAGCGTATTGAAAGGAATATTTTCAGTTGTAATTTTATGATTAATTGATTCATAGCTATACACGCTACTGGTCGATGAAGAGATTTTTGAATCACCATGGTCTATAATAAGACGCAAACCTTCGTCATCGCTGTTTGGAAAAAAGTTTAGGTCTAAATTTTTATCTTTTAACGAAACATTTTTTGAAACAATAGAGAAATTCATTACCTCAGGTTGAGGTTGACTTACTTTTTTAAAGTTTTGCTTAAACTGTACGGCATCTTCAGGCTGTAATAAATCTAACAGTGGAAGTCCAATAATTTCATCTTCACTTTCAAGATGGAAAAGCTTGAGGTATTCCTCACTAGCTTCCATATGAATACCTTCTTGGATGAGCGCAATTGCATTTGCATTCTCTTTTGCACTTGTTTTTATTTGTGCATCAACTTGTTCTAATTCTTTCTCTAATTTTTTCTGTGATTGTAGCGCTCGACTAAAAGATAGAGTGCGTAATAGTCCAATATAAAAACGCTCAGGATAATCTAGATTAAAAAGGTCATATACACCTTTATTAATATAAGAAAGGTATTGTTCAGGTTGATAGTCTTCAGGATTCAACAACAGTAGTGGAAGCTGAGGCTGTTCTGATGCCTTAATTAAGGTAAGTGCTTGCTCAACTTTTAAATCGTAAGCGCGGCCAAATAAGATAATATCCCATGGTAGATTTAATTGTTTTTCAAAGCTGTTTAAATCATCGAGAAGACTTGCATGAACTTGATGCTTTTTTGTAGAGAGCAGCTCAGTTATTTGATTATACCGGATTTGGTTGTCATCAATAATGAGTAATCGTATTTCAGTTTGTTTCAGCTTATTTTGTAAAAAAGAATTTCTCATTTAAGACTATCCCATAAATCCAATTTTTTAAGAGACTCAGCATGCTTTTCAAGAAAAGTGTTCAGAGTAACTTCATCACTGTCATCAAGTAAATCAAATTCTAAAAGTGTGAAACTTTGATTAATTAGCTTCGCATTCATTAAATAAATTTTAATTTCCTTTTTACCCAAACGTAAAGAAACAGTTTGCTGTTCTTTAAATACTTGAGAACCAGGAACTATAATAGATAAGGATACCTCATTTAGTACATCTTTTCTAACAAGTAATGCAGGATGATAAGATGTAGATGTTTTATTTACAAAAAGTTGAACAGCACAAGGTGTAATATCTTGTGATAAGATTTCAATACCAAATTCAATATGATGGTTTTTTACTTGTTTTAACCAGCGAATCACACCTGCTCGCCAAGGACTTTGTTTATTTTCTTGAACGAGAATGAGTTCTCCTGTACGCAGTTGTTTCGGAATTTCTTGCGTCCATTTCATTCGATATCCATTTACACTGATATCTATAATCGTACAGCTATAAATTTGCTTTTGGCCTTCATCTTCAACAGATAGTTTTTTCGTTTTAATGAGAGGTTTTTGCTGTTTTTTTACATCTGTATCCCACATCGAAGACTGAAGCTCAGAATGCCATGAAGAAGTTTGTCTAGACTCTGAAGATTTAGGAAAATCTTTTAATTTTTCTAAAGTATCTTCGAACTCCTTGCCGTTAGATAAATAGTAATGGGCAGATTGAAGTCCAAATGTAATACAAATGTTAGATGTGAAGTTATAACGCTCGAAGCGACGTTCTGGAGAGTTATTTAGAATATTGAGTGTATGAAAAACAAGTGAGGAAGTTAAATTTTGCTGTTCTATCTTAGAAAGAGATTTTTGGCCTGGTAAATTTACTAAATTAATATGCTCATAGAGCGATTGTGTTTCTAAATAGAGCACACCATCTTCCATATCATTCTGAAAATGATTCATGACTGGTGGGAAGTCTTTATTTAAATCAATGGTGTATCTGGAAAAATTATTTTCTTTTAAAGACAGTTTTAAGAATTTTACCCACTGGAAACTGCATTGATAGAGCTCATAAATTTCGACAGGCCGTACTTGATGTGTATTTAAGATATCAAGTAGGCACATTTGTTTATAAACATCTAAAATTGTTTGTGGTGCTTTTATGCTAGAAGAGAATTGATATTTAGACTTGATGTCCTGATCATCAAAATCATTATCTTGAGCAATGTTATAGAGTTGATGAGCACAACGCCATTGTCCAATGAGTGCACCTTTATATAAAAGTAATTGCTGGTACCTTAATAAATTCAACTGCTCTAATGCAAGATAAATACTTACAATCCGTATTTGTTGTAAGTTCTTACGTTTGAGTACAGAAAATATCGAAAATTTTGCATGATTTAATGTCTTATCTAAATCATGAGCAATATGATTATAAATACGTGCGATATAGCATCTGAATAGCTGAGTAAGATCGGTAACGCCTTCTTGATGATTAATATTGAGTGTATAGCTCCCAATAAAATTCTTTTCTAAAAAACTGATCGTTTGTTCTAACAATGAATGTAGACTTTGAATGAATTGATATCTTAATTCAGGTGCACAATCTAATTCTGATATTTCGACAATAGCATTCAACAAAGCTTTGGAGGAGTCTCCAAGCTGAGAAGAATTAAGTTGGTCAGCCCACTGTTGAATACTTTTTACATTTGTTTCACAAAAGCTTAAAGTTTCGCGAGTGGTCTCATTTGGTATTGTAAAAAAATCTGGAGATAAATTCTGCGTGTCCATAACTCACCAGTTTATTTCAGGATTTCCCATATAAAGGGGTTTTATTAGGTTCTCCCGCAATCTCTCTTACAAGTTTCGGTACGAGATAGCCAGGTAAATTTGCAAGCATTTCTGTATAAATATCGTCTACATATTCGGAATCTAAATCGAAGTGGTGGGCGCCTTTTACCTTATCTAATACGTGAAGATAGTAAGGAGTGATATGGGCCTCAAAAAGACGATAGCTTAACTTTACTAAAGTTTGAGCTGAGTCATTCACACCTTTTAACATGACTGCTTGATTAAAAAGCATAATGTTAGGATGTAAAAGACTTTTAAATTTCTCAATGGTAAAGTCATCTAACTCATTGGGATGGTTAGAGTGTAACACTAGAATGATGCGCATCCTACTTTTTTTTAGTATTTTTGTTAACTCGTTATCAATTCTAGAAGGCAAAACAATAGGTGTACGTGAGTGAATACGTAATATTTTAATCTGTTGAATTGTTTCCAAGCGTTCAATCCATAGCGATAATTTTTCGTTAGAAATTGTAAGTGGATCGCCACCACTTAAGATAATCTCATTGATTTCTGGGTGAGATTCAATATATGTTTTTATATTTAGCCAATCTTGGCTCTTTGGTAAATTTTCTTGGTATGGAAAGTGCCTTCTAAAACAGTATCTACAATGAACTGCACATGCACCAGTAATGGTTAATAGGAATCTTGATTTATACTTATGTAGCACACCAGGCAATTGATTTGCTTCTTCTTCTCCAAGAGGGTCGACAACATATCCATCGTGTTCTTCGAGCTCTAAATGATGCGGTAGAATTTGTAAAAGTAGAGGATCAAGTGGGTCTTCTTTTTTTATTTTTTCTACGAAATGACGAGGCACACGTAATTTAAATGCCTTTGACGCAAGTAATGAACCTGACAATAATTGATCTTTTGATAGGTTTAATATATCAAGGAGCTCTTCTGGATCTGTAATTAGATCACTTAGTTGAGTTTTCCAGTTTTGCTCTTGGTACAAATAGTTTATCATGCCACTTGCTGAAAAAAATGCTAGTCTAGCATTAATCGATTTAAATTAGTAAGTTTGGAGTGTGCCAGCCATGGCCAATTATTCTACAAATGAGTTCAAGCAAGGCTTAAAAGTCATGCTTGATGGTAATCCATGTTCAATTATGGAGAATGAATACGTAAAACCTGGTAAAGGTCAGGCTTTTAACCGCGTTAAACTGCGTAATTTAAAAACAGGTAAAGTATTAGAAAAAACTTTCAAATCTAATGAATCATTAGAGTCTGCAGATATTGTAGAAGTTGAAATGGAATACTTGTATAACGATGGTGAAATGTGGCACTTCATGGATCCAGCATCATTTGAGCAAATTGCTGCAGATAAAACAGCAATGGGTGATGCGACTAAGTGGTTGAAAGACGACTCAAATGAAAAATGTACAATTATGCTATTTAACGGTGTTCCTTTAACTGTGAATGCACCTAATTTTGTTGTTTTACAAATTGTAGAAACAGATCCAGGTGTAAAAGGTGATACTGCTGGAACGGGTGGCAAGCCAGCCAAACTAGAAACAGGTGCGGTTGTACGTGTTCCATTATTTGTTCAACAAGAAGAAAAAATTCGTGTAGATACGCGCACTGGCGATTATTTAGAGCGTGCGTAATTATTTTATACTGAATCATCTTTAATATTAAGGGTCTCTTTATGAGGCCCTTAATTATTATAGTGCATTTGTTGAATTATTTTTGTGCTTTATATTATTTTTCGCACCATAATATTACTTTTATATATATTTATTATTTTTCATCTAATTCATTAGTCTAATAACAGTATTTAATTATTATTTTTATTTTTTAATTATAGTATATTGATTTTCCGCTACTTTTGAATGAATTTTGGGCGGATATATTTTAAGACTATTTTGTTTCTGACGGGGAAAGAAATGAAGAAAATACTATTGATGACGGTAATATTAACATCTTTATATGCAGCTCAAACACATGCCGAAAGTACATTAGATCGAATTAAAACATCAGGAAAAATTACTATTGGTTATAGAGATGCAGCCGATCCTATTTCTTATACAGTGAATGATAAACCTGTGGGTTACGCATTAGATATTTGTAATCAGGTCGTTAGTGATATTAAAAAAACACTAAATAAACCTGATTTGCAGGTGAAATATGAGTTAGTTCATCCAATGACACGTATTCCAGATGTAATTACTGGAAAAATCGATTTAGAGTGCGGAACAACAACCAACACAAAACAACGACAGGATGTAGTAGATTTCTCTACTAGCTATTTTGTAACTGAAGTGCGTATGGCTGTAAAGAGTAATACGAACTATACAAAAATCACTGACCTCAATGGCAAAGCAATTGTAACAACAAAAGGTACAACTTCAGATAAATATATTCGAACTTTAAAACGAAATGATTTAATTGATGTTAAGAATATTTTTGGTTCTGATAATAATGAAGCATTTGCTTTACTTTCTTCAGGTAGAGCTTCTGCATTGGTTATGGACGATAATACTTTGGCTGGTTTAATTGCAAAATCAGGACATCCACAAGATTATAAAATGATAGGTCCAGTATTATCAAAAGAACCATATGGGATAATGATTGCTAAAAATAATCCTCAATTAAAATCCATGGTAGATCATGTTATTCATAAAATGTGGATTTCAGGTGAAATGGCAAAACTATATAAAAAATGGTTTCAATCACCTATTCCACCAAATAACTTAAATTTAAACATTGCACCAAATAGCTCATTTAAACAATTTGAAAAAGTACCCAATGATGAAGGTATCGATTTATCCTAAATTGCTTTAGATAAAAGAGACTTCCTTGAAGTCTCTTTTTTATTAATATATAGAAAATATAACTATTCTTAATTAAAGTATTGTAAATTCTACACTCATTTTTTCACATAAATTTATATAATTGTGATGGAGTTTATATTTTGATTAGTTTTAGTAAGTTTTTATTATCAATGACGGTTATCTTCTCTGGTTTTACAACAGTGCATGCTGAATCAGGGTATCGTGTATGTGGCGCATTTGCATATGTTCCTGGTTCTGGACAGCTTACCAAGGGTTTAGTTACCAAAGTTTCCAAAGGAAATGGTGGAGACACTTGTGGTAAAAAAGTAAGTTTTATGACCAACTACTATGCAAATGCTTATAAAGGCGAGAAAGCAGACCAGTCTATGAAAATGATAACATGTGAAGATTTTTCTAATCATATGGGAATATCAGGTGACATTTGTAGATCTATGCAAGTGAACAAAATTTATAAATACAATACGATTTATGATCGGAATCCAGCTGTAAAGAATCCAACGGTAACATTTTGGCATAATTAAAATTAGACCACCTACGTTGTAGGTGGTACTTATAGATTAATAATAAATATACAAAAAAGATAAAATGTAAATAAATTTTATATTATTATTTAATTTGTGACATGTGTCACATTTTAATAATTTTGAGTTTTAGTTATGTTTAACAGAATTTTTTTATCTATTTTATTATTATCTGGAACAACACTTATTTATGCAGAACCTGGCTATCGAGTTTGTTCTGTCTTAAACCAAAGCGATATGCGTACTGGATTAGTGGTAAAGGTTGCAAAAGAAAATAAGGACGATACTTGCGGTAAAAAGGTCAATTTTATGCGTAGTTATTATGGAAACGCATATCCTGGCCAACAGGCAACATTTAATACGCGGTTAATGACATGTGAAGACTTTTCACAGGGTTCTATTCGAGCAACAGGCGATGTTTGTAAATCGATGCAAGTCAATAAAATCTATAAATATACAGTCAAAACACAATATACAGATGCTGGGGTTAAATTTTGGCATAATTAATTTATAAAATGTTATTTTTCAAATATGGAGTATTTAATTGAAAAAATTAAGAAAAACATTTTTTTATTCAATTTTTATGACGGTTATTTCTTTATTTGGTTTTACCACACTACATGCAGAATCTGGTTATAGAGTATGCGTGGTGACGAACGATACAATTTTTATCAATCCTGAAACTAATTTAGTGAGAGGTTTAGGACGAGGACTTGTTGTTAAAGTTGCGAAAGAAAATAAAGACAATACTTGTGGTAAAAAAATAGCATTCATGCAACAAAACTATGGTTTGGCTTACGCAGGCGATAAATCAAAGTATAAATTTGTGATGCAACAATGTGAAGCTTTTTCAGAAGTCATTGGTTTAGATAAAGCAGATTTATGTAAATCAATGGAAGTGAATAAAATATATAAATATAGCTCAAAATATGGATACCCACATGGGGTTTCCAATCCGAGCTTAGTGTTTTGGCATAATTAATACTAAACCGCCTATATGGCGGTTTTTTTAATGTTGGATGAATGACACAACATGAATAAATATTAGTTTTCTAATCATAATGATAATTTCAATATAGAGCAGTAAGTAAATGCTCTATTTATAAAATGATAAGGAATAAAACAATGACAACAAACAATGAAACCTCCGAAGAAAATACTACAGTCACAACTGAATCTATAGTGACTAATATTACTGATGCAACATCTCAAAGTATATTCAATCAAAAGAGTATTACGATTGTTGAAAGTAGTAATGAATTAGAAAAACTAGATAAATGGGATTTAAGATCCGTTTATGTCAATAACGATGGGAAATATGATTATTCAGTTTCGAAGTCATTATGGGTAAAAGATGAAACTTACAATACTTATGACTTTAAAAGTGCACAGCCGATTCAATATTATTTTGATCAATTGAATGATTGGAATGATGCAATTGAATTAGCGCAACTGAATATGTTTATTAAGGGTTATTCGCCTAAAATGATTTTCCCTTCCGGTGTGATTAAAATTAAAAGGCCTATTTGGGGTGCAGCAGCACTAGGAATGTACTTAAATGAAAAGTATCCAGATTTAGGGATATACAATAGTACAAATAATACTTTTTTAGCTTACCCGCCTTTAATTATTGAAGGTCAAGGGAGAGATGCGACAACAATTGAGTTTGCGGGAGGGAAAGGACGAGGCACTCCAGACGATTTGACTTGGGTAAATTATGGAGCAATTCATACAGCACCATATGATGTATTGGAACAATGTAGTGGAAATGCAAAGATTTTTTATCATCAGGGCTATTGGACTAGAGTAAATTTAAAAGGATTTACACTCTATGGTTATAACTCAGATACAAATGGTGATCGACCAAACTGTCATGGGATTGTGTTATTTAGGGGGAATCGTGCATTTGTAAGTGATGTTGTTATTAACTGTTTTAATGGTGCAGGGTTATTGTGTGATGGATATTACGATTCATTTTTAGAAAAGTTTGAAATTTTTCAATGTGGTCGAATGTCACCTGTTTATGGTGAATATAAAACAAAAAAATTAACCACATTAGATTATCAAACATATGCACCCTTACACGTGATGAAATCTGATATTGGTGATGGATGGGACAATTGTAACTTTCTACGTTTCTTAAACTTTCATATAGAAGATAATTATAATGCTGTAGCCGATATTATTGTAACAGGGGACTCCTCACCAATTTGGATTGAAAATATACATTTCGAATGTGATAGTTCTGATGGAATTGGCCAGTTAGGTACAAAAACCGTAATTGCTTTAGGTGAATATGGTGTGAGTCGATTTGCACAGGACGGTATTGAAAATTATGTATATGGCTCTGAGAAATTTACAGGTAATGGTGGAGGGTATGTATATTGGTCTAGAGGAGCTGGCTATGTACCAACCTATGCTGATGGAATAGTCTTAGGTCAATATACACAATTAAATATTGATAATTTAGAGTTTCCTAATGCTTTAAGTGTATCTATAAATGGAGGTAATGCAAGTGCCTTGCTAAAAGCAAATAAATGTAGCTTCGGTAGCATTAATAATTCAGCAAATGCCTCTCAGATACAGTTAACTGATTGTAATATTTCAAGTTATAAACAAAGCTACGGCTTGTGTCCTGTAATGAATAATGTAAATGTATCGGGACCTATAGAGATAAACTATAGTCTCAGTACTCTAGAAAATATGATTGTTTTGAATAATGTAACCTGTGAATATGCTACAGGAACAATTCAATATGGAAACGTAAATTTGGTGTCTACAAGCTCAACTACGGGTACGACATTATTTATATCTGATGGAAGCAATAATATATATGATAATTATATAGTAAATACATTAGGAGAATTAAAATGAATAATAAAACAATGAATATTTCAAGAAGTATAGATCTAAATGAATTTAATGCACTTGGTTCATATATTTTTACAGTAAGTTTAAATACTTGTTTAAATATACCTTCAGATCAATTAACAAATACAATAAAGAGTTGGAGGTTAGAGATTTTTTCTAACACAACTGATTTAACAATACGAACTCAAGTTCTTGTTATTCCGCAAGAGGGCAATGAATACGCAAGGTATGAACGTACTGTAAAAAATACTGTAGGCGGAAGCAATTTCGGAGGTGGAACTATTTCTGTTCAATCATGGCATAAGGTTTACTTCCAAGGAGATCTCATTAATACGAATTTAGAGTTTGATAAATCAGCAACTTATAATATCGGATCATCATCGAATACAGTAAACAATCTGTATATGCAAAATGCAGTTACAGTGGTTTCTGATGAAAATCATAAAACAGAAATACAAGATATTCCCGATAATGTTCTAGAAGCATGGTCTAAAGTTAACTTTCAAATGTATAAGCTAAATAGCGAAGTACAAGAAAAAGGTGAAATTGCTCAATTCCATTTTGGTGTAATTGCTCAGCGTATCAAAGAAGTGTTTGAGCATGCTGGGCTTAATTTTAATGATTATGGACTACTAACCTATGAAAAATGGAATGCAGTTCAAGCGGTTGAATATATGCCAGCAACCTACGATAAAGAAGGGAATCAAATCTCACCTGAAATAAAAGCAGTTGAAGCAAAAGAAGCAGGAGAGATTTACATGGTGCGTTATGATGAGTGTATAATTCTAGAAATGGCTTATCAACGGAAACGTCTTGCAAATTTAGAAGAGAAACTTAAAGCCTAGAGAATGTATTTGTTGGAAAACCCATCAATAGATGGGTTTTCTTTTTATAGAGGACTGCGCTATTTAAATTTTTATGAGTATAGTGATATTTGCCCAGAAGAAAAATAATCTAGTGAGTGTTATAAGATAATAAAGAAGTAAATAAAACTTTTAAACACAAATTATAGATTTTATGTAGAAATGAAACAGATGCATATGACTGTATTACAATGTGTGAAATCAATTATTTTTAAATTTTGGTCTACTCCCAAAATAGAATAGACCAGAAGCTATCTAAATGATTATAATTTTTAATATAAACAGAAATTTTTAACCACCAACCATCATCCCACCATTTGCATGAATGGTTTGGCCAGTGATGTAAGACGAATCGCTACTTGCTAAAAACACAAAAATTGGCCCCATTTCGCTCGGTTGCGCACAACGTCCCATTGGTGCACCACCACCATAGTTTTCAACCAATTGAGGATCTGTTTGTCCTAAGGTTGCAGGTTGAAGTGGGGTCCAAACTGGGCCTGGAGCAACCGCATTCACTCGTATACCACGATTCATAATCTGATTGGACAATGCACGTGTAAAGATAATTTGTGCACCTTTTGTGGTTGAGTAATCAATAAGATTGCCAGGTGCAAGGTAGCCGTTTACAGATGAGGTGTTAATGATAGTATCGCCTTCATGTAAGTGAGGTAATACAGCTTTACTTAAATAAAACATAGAATGAACATTCACTGCAAAAGTATCTAACCATTTTTCATCTTCTAATGTTGCTAGATCTTCATTAATAAATTGAGTACCTGCATTATTTACAAGAATATTTATTTTTGAAAAGTCTTTTAGAACTTGTTGTACTAAATTCTGACATTCTTCACTATAACGTAAATCTACTGGGTAAATCCGACATGTGCCTCCCTGATTTTCAACCCAACTTTTAACCCATTCAGCATCTATTTTTTCCATTTCACAGTCTTTTATATAAGTAATTGCAACCTCAGCTCCTTCTTTGACAAAATGCAAAGCTGCAGCGCGACCAATACCACTGTCTCCACCTGTAATAAGAGCAACTTTACCTACCAATTTACGGCTGCCTAAATAGTCTTCTGAAATAAACTCTGCTTGTGGTTGAAGTTGAGCATCACTGCCAGGAAATTCTTGTTTTTGAGCATGTATATTAAATTTATTCGTCATTATTTGAACCTTTTCATTTTTATATATTTAAGTGCAACACATTACTGCGCTTTAAGGCGAATCTGTGCAGTAAATATGTTTCATAAATTAAAAATTATGTAATTTATGTATAAGTTCTAAAAAATTGAAGTTATGAGATATATGGATTGAGAATAGTTAAGACAATATGAAATGCTAATATTCTGTAAAAATGTCTGAATCATTATAAAAGATATAGTACGATTGTTTTTGTGAACTAATTCACAATTTATTCGAGTTGATTTATGAAATTTTTTAAAAATAATTTACTCAAACTTCTGAGTTTTTTGACGGTTATTGGTGGGTTTGGATTAACAAATGCATATGCTGAATCTGGCTATAGAGTATGTGCAGTTTATCATCAGGTTGATGGAAAAGAGTTTCCTGCAGATGGTTTAGCGACAAAAGTTGCAAAGGAGAATAGCGGTGATACATGTGGTAAAAAATTATCATTTATGACTAATTATTTTGGAAATGCTTATCCTCGTGTAAAACCAACAAATAATTTTAAAATGGTTACATGTGAAGACTTTTCAAAGCATATAGGTACGGATTTTAATGAAGATATTTGTAGGTCGATGGAAGTAAATAAAATATACCAATATCACTACTACAGATATACATCTAATAAAGGAAAAACTTATTATTCTAGAATGCCAACACTTAAATTTTGGCATAATTAGATAATATTTTACATACTGTAATTAAAAACCAAATAATATTTATTATTTGGTTTTTTTCTATGTAATAGAAAATAAAATAGATTTATAAAATGTTGTATAGCGGTTAAGACAATAATAATTACTTAAAAATGATAAATAGATCACATATTATCGATTTGTATTTAATTTAATACATTTATAAATTTATATTAATATTTTAGGTGAAATATGATAACCAATGAAAATACTATAGCAGAAACAAATAATACATTAAATGAAAGTCAGTTTAATGAAACGTATGCGGTAGATCTAAAGTTAAAAGGTGCAAAAGGTGATGGTATATCAGATGATAGTAAGTATGTATTTGATGAATTAAATAAAGGATATCGTATATTCAATGGAGGTATATATGCAGTTTTTGATAGGACTATTATTCACTCTCTTAAGTTTACTTCAGGAAATGCATATTTAATGTATGAAGGAAATAAATATCCTTTTGGTAATATTGTAAATCAACATATTGAATTAAATGTACCAAGTGTTTTTTATAATATTCAACACTGCTTTGAATGGTTAGATGGTAAAAGAATTATTGGTGACTCCAGTGTGACTATTAAAATTGCCGATGGAGTTTATCAGCAATCATGGGTAAATACTGTGAATCATGTAGATGGTAATAACATATATATTCGTGGAAATGAAGCAGATCGATCAAAATGTATTATTGAAGTTGATAATTTAAATAATCGAGATTGCTTTCTTATTTCTAATAAATGCTCTTTAGGCTGGTTAAATGGAATAACAATTAAAGGAATGAAAGGCTGGCTGAGCGAAGGCACATGGGCAACACAATGTTATGGTAGTGGTATTCGAGCAATTGATGGCTCTTCGATTGTTTGTGGGACAGAAATTGAAATTGATAAAATGTACTACGGTATGCGCTCTATGCATGGTGCAACAATTTCAGCAATAGGAAAAAGCGCAGACAATATTAAGGGCGGTGGAGTTCGTGTTACAAATGCTGGTGATGTTGGTTTTCATGCTCATGCTGCGACCATTTATTGTAACTGTGCAGAAGCTTCAAATGTAGGTCATAAAACAGAAGGTTTAGGCTTCGGATTTTGTGCTGAGGCAGGAGGTTATATTGTCTGTGAATATGCATGTGCAACTAATAATATAAAAGCAGGATTTTATGCACTTAGTCAGGGAACGGTCTGGGCACATGGCGTCAATTCTAGTAATAATTTATATGGTGTTTTGGCTTGGGGTGGAACGGTCGAATGTAATAGTTTAGGAAAATATCAAACTATACTCAATAATAACTTAATTGCTGGTATCCGAGCTACATATGGGGGGTTGGTTGGTGCGAATTCAGCAAAAGTAATTTCAAATACAATGGGGATACTGGCTGACGAAAATGGAATCATTGATGTTACAGCTGTGCAATCTAATGACAATGCACAGCATGGTTTTAGTGCTATATCTGGTGGATATATTACAGGTAATTCTGCCGTTTCAGAGAGAAATAATATTAATGGGTTTAATGCCGAAGATGGAGGAATAATTAAATCCATTGACTCTAGTGCAAATGACAATGGAAGTTATGGTTATTTTGCTAAGAATCATTCAAAAATATTTTGTAAGGGATTTGGGGGAATGAGAAATACTCTATTTTGTTCTCCTTTACAAAACTCAATTACAGAATTGGCAGGAAATAATAGCTCATTTATTATTGATGTTTAATTTCAAGCATCCCATGAATGCAAAATTCATGGGATGCTTGAAAAATATGCGCTAAGAAAGGTCTATCTGTTTTAAGTAGTTGTAAATCACAATTTTTGCTGCTTCCATAAGCTGAGATGCATATCTTTCATTTTCTGTTCTCAGGTGTTTGATATCAATATTTGCTTGTTTTAATTCACAGTGATGTCCGATGAGCCATTTTTCTAAGTGTTCATCGTCTACTTCTAAATGAAATTGTAAAGCGAGCGTATTTTTAAATTGAAATGCTTGGTTGGCATAGTGAGCAGAGCTAGCAAGATGTTGAGCATTTTGAGGCAATTCGAATGTATCACCATGCCAATGTAAAACAGGAATGTTTAAAAGAGGAGACAATATGTTGTCATCTAATTGAGGTAGGGTGAGGGTACTCCAACCAATTTCTTTGATAGAACCAGCGTATACATTTGCACCAAGTGCTTTAGCAATAAGTTGGGCACCTAAACAAATACCTAATGTGGGTTTATTTTCTTCAAGTCTTTTTTTGAGAAGGTCTATTTCTTGTTGTAAAAATGGATAATCTTCGACGTCATTGACACCAATAGGACCACCTAAAATAATTGTTAGTCCATCATAGTTGAATGCTTTAGACAAATCATCTACGCCAGCTTCGAAGTATCTAATGCGATATCCCTTTTGATAAAAGAGATCTTCAAGTGAACCTAGGTCTTCAAATGCAAGGTGTTGAATTGCGTAAATTGTTTTAGCAAATTTTTGCATAATAGAACCCTATGATGGTTAGGAAATGGGTGTTTAGACTAGCATTATTCTTGAATAAATCAATGAATTTACATCTTTTGAAATAAGATGAATGAATTAAATTTAAAGAGAGAAACTTAACTTTTTCATAAAAAATAGTTAGGCTATAGCATTCATTTTTAGAACATGGTCTTATGAAGCAAGAAACTGCATTGAAACTGTTAAAAGCGGGTGAAAATGTGTTTTTGACGGGGTCAGCAGGAGCTGGCAAGACGTATACACTGAATCAATATATTCAATATTTAAAAGCACGTAAGGTTACTGTTGCAATTACGGCATCTACGGGCATTGCAGCCACACATATGAATGGGATGACTATTCATACATGGGCTGGCATTGGAATTAAGGATCATTTATCTGATGATGACCTTAAACGTCTAAAAGAACGAAAATATTTGAAAGAGCATTTAGAAAGTGCCCAGGTGCTTGTTATAGATGAAATCTCAATGTTGCATGCGAAGCAATTGAATCTAGTCAATCAAGTTTTAAAGTATTTTAAAGAAACCGATCAAGCATTTGGTGGTATTCAAGTGATTGTTGCAGGTGATTTTTTTCAGCTACCTCCTGTAGGAAAAAATAGTGAAAAAAATAGAGCTAAATTCTGTTTTATGTCAGATGCATGGGTAGAAGCAAAATTTAGAATTTGCTACTTAACTGAACAGCACCGACAAGAAGATGCAATACTTGATCAAATATTAAATGCGATTCGTGCGCAGTCTTTAACACCACAGCACTATCAGGCGTTAGCTTCAACAACCTCACAAGATATTGGTGAGACCTTTACACGTTTATATACACACAATATGGATGTTGACAGTTTAAACATCGAACATTTAAGTCGTTTAGAGGGTAAATCACATGAATTTACTGCCAATGTAGACGGTAATGCAAAGTTAATTGAAACACTTAAATCTTCAGTACGTGCACCAGAAGCACTCAGCTTAAAAAAACATGCCAAAGTTATGTTTGTAAAAAATAACTTTGATATGGGCTATATTAACGGTAGTTTAGGCGAAGTTGTGGGGTTTGAAGATGATGACGAATTTGGATTATTACCTAAAGTTACTTTAACAGATGGTACGACATTAGTTGTTCCACCTGAAACATGGTCTGTTGAAAATGATGAAGGTAAAGTTATTGCAAGTTTCCAACAAGTTCCGTTAAGGCTTGCATGGGCAATTACGATTCATAAAAGCCAAGGTATGACCTTAGATGCTGCTGAAATTAACTTAAGTCACACCTTCGAGAAAGGTCAAGGCTATGTTGCCTTATCACGCTTAAAATCTTTACAAGGGTTACGTTTATTGGGTTTTAACGATGAAGCGCTGGCTTTAGATAGTTTGGCAATAAAAGCAGATCATCGTTTTCAAGAACTGTCGCAAGAAGCAGAAATAAATTTTGAACACGTAGATCTCTCGGTTCAGCATAAAGCATTTATTCGCCATTGTGGTGGAACCTTAAACGAAAAAGAAATTGAGCGAAATCAAAAAAGATTAGGTCAAGGTCAAGCACAAAAAAGCTATGGTGCTGCAACCTTGGAGGAAACGAAAGAGTTATTTGAAAATGGCTATGAAATTCAAGATATCGCTCAAGAACGACAACTTACGCCGTCTACCATTATTAACCATTTAGGAAAATTACAGAAAGAAGGGCTGGATATTTCTGTTGCTCATCCAGGGGATGAGGTAGTCGAGCAAGTTCGTAAAATTTATAAAAAACTTCAGCGAACAAAACGTACAGAAAACTTTAACGATGATGGTTCAATTCGTTTACGACCTATTGTTGAAGCGACGCAGCCACGAATGGGATATGACCAAGTTCGTCTTGCATTACTTTTTATTGAATAAACCTCGTCATATACGAGTTGTGAAATAACACTGTAAATGTAAGTAATTAAAACAAGAATACTTACTGACATAGTGCTATGGTGTTATTTCATTCATGGGATTTTATTTATTTGTCAGTTGATATTATTCAGACGAAATAAACAATAACGAGATAAGGGGAAAGTAGTGCGGTTATATATTTATGAACATTGTCCATTTTGCTTAAGAACACGCATGATTGCGGGTTTTAAAAATTTACCTATTCAATATAGCATTATTATGGAAGGCGACAGTGAAACACCAATTCATTTGGTGGGTAAAAAAGTGGTGCCTATTTTACAAAAGTCGGATGGTCAATACATGACAGAAAGTCTAGATATTGTAAAATATTTAGATGATTTGAGTCCTCCATATTATGCTCAAGGTGAGGTAAATACAGAAATTGAGGCATGGATTAAGAAAAATTCATCACTCATTTTTAGATTGATTGTACCAAGATTTACACAAAGTGATTTCAAAGAGATCTCTACACCTGAAGCAAGACAGGCATTTATTGAAAGAGAAACGGCCTCTTTTGGCGACCTTAAGCAGTTGTATGAAAATAGTGAACCAGATATTCATGCAATGAATACGTCTTTAACAGAAATAGATTCATTGATAGAGCATCATGAAGAGATGAATATAACAGACTTTATGATTTTCCCATGGTTACGTTCTTTAAGTATAGTTGAAAGCTTAATATTTCCATCTCATACAAAACGCTATATGAATAGGATTGCTACAGCAGCAAAAGTAAATTTACTATTTGATCAGGCAAGATAATATTCAATTATCATATATTAATAAAACCAGTATATATATACTGGTTTTATTGCACTAAAATAGCGTTTTTCTTATATATTGCACATCAAGTGTGCATATTCTTTAGTTAAAAGGTCTATAGACTTTAGTTTAATTTATTATATAAAGATATGATTTTTATAGTTAAATTTATAAAAAAGAAGAATTACACTTTCTTGACCAAATAAAAAAAAAGCGTATTGTGAATGTGAAGTGATAAAAAAGAAGGAAACACCTGAACCTTTCTAATATTTCTATGGAAAGAAACATTACATTTAAACAGGAAATCACCATTTCATCTTAGATTATTTCGTTAAAACCAAGGTTGGCATTATATATGCATAGTTTTATTCGGATGAATAGTGAAAATTTCAAATATTTAAAAGATAATTAGGTGTGTTTATGACACAAGCAAAGTCAACCAATCTTTCACAAGGATTAAAAAATAGGCATGTTACGATGCTTTCTATTGCAGGAGCAATTGGAGCAGGCTTATTTGTTGGTTCTGGACACGCAATTGCAGCGGCAGGTCCCGCTGTTTTAATTTCTTATATTGTTGCAGGTACATTAGTTGTACTTGTAATGCGAATGCTTTCAGAGATGGCAGTTGCACAACCCGATAGTGGATCGTTCTCAACTTATGCAGACCGCTCTATTGGAAAATGGGCTGGTTTTACAATTGGCTGGTTATATTGGTGGTTCTGGGTGTTGGTTATTCCATTTGAAGCCAATGCTGCCGCAGCTATTATGCATTCTTGGATACCGGATGCACCAGTTTGGCTACTTGCTTTTCTAATTACTATTGCTTTAACAGTAACAAACTTATTTAGTGTAAAAAACTATGGAGAGTTTGAGTTTTGGTTAGCAACCATTAAAGTAGGTTCAATTATCATCTTCATTATGATTGGTTGTGCTGCAATTTTTGGTTTTTCTTTAAATCCTTCTGTCAGTGGTGTACAACATTTATACGACCATGGTGGTTTTTTGCCAAATGGTTGGGGTGCAGTACTGGGTGCATTGTTAACAACGATGTTTTCATTTATGGGTTCTGAAATTGTAACGATTGCTGCAAGTGAGTCTAAGGATCCTGAAACACAAATTACTAAAGCAACGAACTCAGTCATATGGAGAATTGGTTTATTCTATATACTGTCTATTTTCATTGTGATTAGCCTTGTGCCATGGAATGACCCAACTTTGGCTAAAATTGGTTCATACCAAGCAGTTTTACAATTATTAAATATTCCATATGCGAAACTTATTGTAGATATTGTTGTATTAACTGCTGTAACAAGTTGTTTAAACTCTGCATTATATACAGCATCCCGTATGGTATTTTCGCTTTCTAAGCGTGGCGATGCACCGCACTTCGTACAAAAGTTGAATAGCCAACAAACACCAGTTTATGCAGTATTACTCTCTACGGCTGTCGCTTTTATCTGTACTTTTGCAAACTATGCTGCTCCAGCAGAAGTGTTTAACTTTTTGTTAGATAGTTCAGGCGCTATTGCATTGCTTGTGTATCTCGTTATTGCATTTTCTCAGTTGAATATGAGAAAGCAATTGATCAAAACAGGTGAACCTATCCGTATGAAGATGTGGCTTTACCCATATTTAACATGGGCTGTCATCATTTTTATTATTGCAGCATTGGGTATTATGGCATTTGATCCAAAACATGTTCACGAAATTACTTCGACAGGAATTTTATGCTTAATTGTTGTAATTTCTGGTGTAATTGTATCTAGACGACATCGTACAAAAAAAGCGGTGAAATATAATACAGCGCAAGACCAGTTATAATAAGAAAGACGTTATAGAAAGTTATTTATGGCATGAGGGTAATACTCCACCTCATGCCATTTTTTATTGGTTATTTTAAAGCTTGAGGTGTAGTCGAACCATAAGAGATACTTTTATAAGAGGGAACAAATTCACCTGTATTTGCATCTCTGCCTTGTAGTAAGTACTTGGCACTGTCTTGTCCGTATGTATCTACAGCAAGCTTAGAAAAATGCCCTATGTCTGTGGTTGGTTTTCTTAACCGATTTACAATGAGAACTTTCTCTGTTTCTTTAAAGTCTTGCATCATGTTTTGGTCGCCCTCGCTGTCACCTGCAATAAAAATAGGACCATAACCATACTGGCTTACTAAGAATTTTTTAATCATTTGGCTTTTGCCTATACCTTGAGTTTGAAAGTATCCTTTTCTAAACTCTGGCAAAATTCTTCCTTGAGCATCTCTTTCTAGTTCCATTGCCAATACATGTTTTTCATTTACGCCGTAGCCAATTTTGGGATTAGATACAATTTCTTTAACCACATCAATGAATGATGCAGAGCATACATAGACTTGAATTCCATTTTCTTGGAATGTCGCAAATAGATTTTGCATTTCTTTATACGGACGTAAACCATTATCCCAACGAATTGAAACAACACCTGCTTTACCTGCAAGTGACTCAGGAGAAGTCCATTTAATCGGTTCAATGTTCTGTCGCTTTTGCCACTCTACGGTATGTTTAACTAGATCTCGTACTTCAGGCGCAGTAAAACCTGTAAATAGATAGGTAACCCAAGGGTATGATACATCATGTGCAAATGTGTCGCCGATTGCAGCATAGAGATAACGCATTTTTGTAATGAAGTTGCTATAGTTTGGATTTTGACGAACCTGTTCGAGTGTTTTTGTACCTTCTAAGCCTTTATAGTGATGATATAGCCATGTATAGCTTTCAATAATATCGGGTGCGACTTTTTCGATATTTACAGATTGTCCTTGAGCATTATTGTATTCAGAAACAAAGTCTTTATCGCTGATATTTTTTCGAATGATACTATTGAGTTGTTCAGGAGTTACTTTGAAGCGTAGATGCTCCAATTGATAGATCAATGTAGCTTCTTCGATATCTAGAAAAACGGATGTATTGTCAAAATCGGCAACAATATAAGAGGGTTTCGCTGGATTGTAGTTTGGACTATGTTTGCCGTATTTTAAAATAAGTGAATTAATTTGCTGTCGGTTAAATTGATCCCAATGTCCTTCGGCTAATAAAGGTATATTTTGTGTGTGTGCCACTTCTTTAGCATAGGTACCAAAAGGCGTAATAGCACTAATTGCAAGCGCAAGAGAAATACTGAAATGTTTTTTTAAATTGCTCATTTTAAGTAATGAATTTCTATATTGAATAAGCAAAATAATATAGGAAAGCTCTATGACATTATCATTAATAAATAAAATAAAGTTTTGCTAAATGTTCCATGTATAAAAATTTTGCTCTCCAGTCTCTAAAATTTCTAAGACTTGAGCTTCGCCTGAAGATTCTCTCCAATCACCGAGTACAATTCGTTGCTGATCGTGTATGTAGTATTGATGAGGACGATGCGTATGGCCATGAATAAGTATATCTACACCTGTTAAAGCATCTTCTACAGCATGATGATTTACATCCATAATTTGATAGGCTTTGTTTTGCTGAGAAGCTGTACTTTTTTTACGAAAGCCATTAGCAAGTTTTTTGCGAAAGTTTAGAGGTGTTCTTTTTAGTAGCTCCAAAAGCAATGGATTTCTAATGATTTTTTTAAATCGTTGGTAGGAAATATCATCGGTACATAATGCATCGCCATGCTCTAAGCGATACTTTTTATGATGAATTGTCAGTACATAGGTATCGGGTAAGAGTTGACCTGAAAACTGGTTTAAAAATTTTTGTCCAAGTGCAAAGTCTCGATTACCAACTTGAAAATAAATATGATTACCTGCTTGGGTAAATAACTTAAGATATTGAACAATTTCTTCTAGCCATGGGGCAGTATCATCATCGCCAATCCAAGCATTAAACCAATCACCTAAAATGTAAAGCTGGGTATGTTTATCTCTATAATATTCAAGCAATGCCAAAAACCCCCGAACGAGTCGAGGGTGATTTTGAGATAAATGTAAATCTGAAATAAACAGATAAATCACTAAATACTCAGTTTAACTTATTCAGCAATAATTTTAGCAGATTCGATGACAACATTTTCCAGTGGTACGTCTGCATGGTAGCCACGGTTGCCAGTACGAACATTTTTAATTTCGTTTACGATGTCCATACCTTCAACAACTTTACCAAATACAGCATAGCCCCAACCTTGTGTAGTTTTACCACTGTGGTTTAAGAAGCTGTTATTTTTAACATTAATAAAGAATTGTGCAGAAGCAGAGTGAGGTGCTTGAGTACGCGCCATAGCAACAGTACCTACATCATTGCTTAGACCGTTGTCAGCTTCATTCTCAATTGAATCGCGTGTTACTTTTTCTTTAAAGTTTTCATCAAAGCCGCCACCTTGAACCATAAAGCCATCAATCACACGGTGAAAGATAACACCATCGTAGAAGCCATCACGTACGTATTCTAGAAAGTTTGCAACTGTTTTTGGTGCTTTTTCGCTATTTAATTCAAGAACAATACGTCCTTTATTTGTATTTAATTCAACTTGAGGCAAACTCATATTTGTATCTCCTATACATGGACTAAATTAGCCATGGGTTTTTGGTTGAGAGAAGCATAAGCAAACTGTAAACTAGATAGCAAGTATAAACGTTAATTATCTTAGAAAAAAAGTTAAGATAACGTTTCATTCAGTCAAAATTTAACTTTATAGAAGTGAATTATCTATTATGAAGCCAAATGATGTTGTTTCAGATCTGCCAAATCACCCGACACAAAACAGTCAAGCCTCTACTGATTCTGTGCAGCAAGAACAACAACCCGGCTTAGATTTTGTACGCCAAGTGATTACTGATGATTTAGCACAAGGTCGTACAAGCTCAGTCGTTACACGTTTTCCACCTGAACCAAATGGCTACTTACATATTGGTCATGTAAAAGCAATTTGTCTAAATTTTGGTGTTGCTGAAGAATTTAAAGGCGTATGTAATTTACGTTTTGATGATACAAACCCAGACGCAGAAGAACAAGAGTACGTTACTGGCATTGAAAATGATGTGAAATGGTTAGGTTTTCAATGGGATGGTGAGGCGCGTTATGCATCAAAGTATTTTGATCAGTTGTATACGTGGGCTATTCAACTCATTGAACAGGGCGATGCATATGTCGATTTACAATCTCCTGAAGAAATTAAATTAAATCGTGGTAACTTTGTAGAGCCGGGTAAAAACTCACCTTACAGAGAAACAAGTGTAGAAGAAAACTTATCACGTTTTGAAAAAATGCGTGATGGTGAGTTTGGCGAAGGAAAAGCTGTACTTCGTGCAAAAATTGATATGTCTAGTCCGAATGTACATATGCGTGATCCAATTTTGTATCGTGTATTACATGCATCACATCATCAAACAGGCGATAAATGGAAAATTTATCCAATGTACGACTATGCACATCCTTTGTCTGATGCTATTGAAGGTGTAACTCATTCATTATGTACCTTAGAATTCCAAGATCACCGTGCATTTTATGACTGGGTTGTTGCGAAGGTAAATTCAACTGCTGTACCTCGTCAGTATGAATCATCTCGTTTAAATGTGGACTATACAATTACCTCTAAACGTAAGTTACGCCGTTTAGTAGAGGGTAACTATGTTCATGGTTGGGATGACCCTCGTATGCCAACAGTGGTAGGTATGCGCCGTCGTGGCTTTACAGCGGAAGGTTTACGTGACTTCTGTAAACGCGTTGGTGTTTCTAAAACAGATGGTATTGTCGATGTTGCGATGCTTGAGTTCTGTATTCGTCAATCATTAGAAAATACGGCTGCCCGTGGTATGGCAGTACTTAATCCACTTAAAGTAACACTGACTAACTTATCTGAAGCAATGGATTTGGTACATGCACGTCATCCCAATGTAGATATGGGCGAGCGTACGATTCCATTAACCTCAGAACTGTATATCGATCGTTCAGACTTTGAAGAAGTTCCACCAAAAGGCTTTAAACGTTTGGTGCCAGAAGGTGAAGTAAGATTACGCCATGCTTATGTGATTAAGTGCGATGAAGTCGTTAAAGATGCTAATGGTGAAGTGGTTGAACTTAAATGTTCAATTGATCCTGACACATTGGGCAAGAAACCTGAAGGGCGTAAGGTAAAAGGTGTTATTCATTGGGTATCTGCTGAGCATGGTCTGCCTGCTGAAGTACGTATTTACGATCGTTTATTTACAGAAGCTGACCCTGAAGTCGGTGAAGATTTCCTAGATAACTTAAACAAAGACTCTTTGAAAGTTGTTCAGGCGATTATTGAACCTGCTTTGGCAAATGCAAAAAATGAAGAACGTTTCCAGTTTGAGCGTGAAGGCTATTTCGTAGCAGATCGTTATGATCACTCTAGTGATAAACCTGTATTCAACCGTATCTTGGATTTAAGAGATAGCTTTAAACCAGAAAAATAAGCGCTTTTAGTTAGATTACTGTCCTCACAATCTTAATGATTGTGAGGATTTTTATTTTTTTGTATACGTTTTAAAAAAAGATGAATAGGGCCTTCCATTTTTGCTTTATCCCTCAATTTCTTTTTTATATACAATACCAATGCGAAACTTGCGGTTGCAACAGTAATAAAAATACCATTCATATAACTCATTAAAGAGCTAATGTAGCCAATAGTTGTAAGCCTACGCATCATCTTTTCAACTTGTGGGCTATCTTCTATACCTGTAATTGCCCATGAACATAAATGCTCGCAGTTATTCATAATTAAATGATAGTGGTTTTCATTCATACGTAAACGCATTCGCCGTACTACAGCACGACCTTTAAATTTTGGATTTTTGTAGGTACGAATATGTAATGGCTTATGATGTGAAAATTTTTCAAGTTTTGTAATTTCAATAGGATGCTTTTTAAAGAAATGGGCAAATCCAGAGTAATGGATGACGCGGCCTTTACCTGCATAAATACCGTGGTGCGTATAACCAAAGTGTTTCACTAAAAGATGTGAACCAATTGGAATATTTAAGGCATGATGTTGTCGTTTTCTCATAGCAGAAACAAAAGTATCTATATGAAACCTGAGTAATTATAACAAAATTATTGGCTTTTCTAACGGTTTCCTCACAAATGCTCACGAAAAGTCATTTTAGAAAAGTTAAGGTTGGCATGTGCTTTGCTTGGTCATTCCTATAAAGAAATGATAAGGATAAAGTGATGAAGCAACGTCAAATCGCTTATGAAGATGAATATCTCGGATTAAATAAAAGTATTGCTTATGGATTACAACACGTTTTAACAATGTACGGTGGAATCGTTGCACCACCATTAATTGTAGGTTCTGCAATTGGTTTGACACACATTGAAATTGGGATGTTAATTACTGCTTCTTTATTTATTGGTGGATTGGCAACACTATTGCAAACGCTTGGTATGAAATGGTTTGGAGCAAAACTCCCTCTTGTTCAAGGTGTTTCTTTTGCAGGTGTAGCAAGTATGATTGCAATAGGAACAACAGGGGGTGGTTTTCAAACAATACTTGGGGCAGTTTTGGCCAGTTCACTTATTGGATTAATTGTTGCACCATTTTTTTCAAGGATTATTCGATTTTTTCCACCTGTAGTGACAGGTAGTGTGATTACAATTATTGGATTTTCTTTGTTGCCTGTTGCACTCAATTGGATAATGGGGGGGAACAATAAAGCATCAAATTGGGGAAGTTTATCTAATTTGGGTTTAGCTGCATTTACATTAACTGTTTTACTTGTGTTTAGTCGCTTTGGCACGATTGGACTACGTCGAGTTGCAATTCTATTATCAATAGTGATTGGTACTGTATTCGCTTATGCTTTAGGGTATTGTAATTTTTCAGGAGTAGCAGATGGTCAGTGGCTTGCTATTCCAAGCTTTTTATCATTTGGAATGCCTATATTTAGTATCCCTGCGATCGTTGCTATGTGTATTGTTATGATCGTAACGCTGACAGAAACAACAGCAGATATTTTAGCAGTCGGTGAAATTGTTGGCAGTGAAGTGACACAGCAACGCATCGCCAACGGACTGCGTGCAGATATGCTATCTTCTGCGATTGCACCATTTTTTGGGACCTTTATGCAAAGTGCATTTGCTCAGAATGTTGGATTGGTTGCAATTACAGGAGTAAAAAGCCGTTTTGTTGTGGCAGCAGGTGGCATGATTCTTATTTTACTGGGATTATTTCCTATTATGGGAAGATTTATCGCTGCAATACCCGCACCTGTTTTGGGTGGTGCAGGTATTGTCCTGTTTGGCTCGGTGGCGGCAAGTGGTATACGAACACTTGGACAAGTCGATTTTAGCGATCAAAAGAATTTAATTATTGTTGCTGTGGCACTATCTGCAGGCATGATTCCCATGATTAATCATGACTTCTTTATTCATTTCCCAAAGTGGGTGCAAATGATGTTTCATTCAGGAATTAGCATTACATGTGTCATGGCAGTAGGATTAAATATCTTTTTTAACCATTTACGTGTAAAGAAGCCAATATCTAATTCTGCGTCCTCCTCACTTTTGTCACATAAATAACTATTTAGGAAATATCTCGTGGTCGAGTAAATAATTTGATTCGATAATCTTTTTTATAATATAAAGGTTATCTTTTTTACGAATAAGAAGGACTTGTGTGTGGGTAGGGATCTCACCAAATTCAGAACATACCATGACATAGTGAATTTGACCGTATTCATCTCTTACACGTGCTGTTGCCTGAATTTCTGGTTTTGCGCTACCTGTAGAAATAGTCGCCAATCGACCCAAAAGATTAAGTTCTCTATGAATAAATTTAGGCTTAATGACTTGGTCTAAGCAATGAATCATAAAAATAGTAAAAAATAATGCTGTAACGAGTGTAGGTATAAGCACATAAATACTTGAGGCAAAAGATTGCTGATAAGCATAATAGGCGAATTGGAAGAAGTAGCCTGCAAAGCTAAAATTAATCAGGAAGAAAACTAAAATGAGTGTTCGAGAGAACTTGATTTGTAATAGCGGGTTATTTGGTCGAAAAGGAATAAGCCGTTTTAAAAATCTAAATGGTGAAATACCAATATAAAGCCCAAGTGTTTCCGATGCACTTAAGAGAATGAATGTTACTACGCACAGATGAAAAGGGAGTAGTTCTGGACTTTGTAAGAAATTATCTAGGCTATTATTCATCATAACGTTGCTTATGCGAGATAAATGCCGCCGTCAGAATGAACTTGAATAGGAACAACTGTAAGTGATTCTCCCAAACAAGGCCCAGAGATACATTCACCAGTTTCGACCTGAAATAATGCACCATGGGTTGAACACTGGATGAATTCTTTGTCTTGGTCTAAAAATTCATTTTCTAGAAACTCAAGTTCTACTTGTAGGTGAGGGCAAATATTTTTATAAGCAAAAAATTGGCCATCGCGTTGAGTAATAAATAATGTGCCATACGCCGTTGTATCAAAAGCGCGCGCTTCTCGGTCGGGAATATCATTCGTCATACAAAGTTTTAACATTCTTCCACCACATTCCTTGTTGTAGCTGACTTTGTATTTTACCATAAAAAAGCATATTACAAACAAATAGAGGTCGATTGTGTATGATCGGGCCCCCATGTTCTATAGCCTTGAGTATCGATATGAATTTGGCCTGTTGTATAAGTACCTAAGCCCATATTTAGATCTGAACCGTACTGTTTCCAGAATTGGCATAATTTAAATTTTGTTTTTTCAATATTGGTATAATCTTTTGCTGTAGGGTGTTCAGGGCCAATACGAAAATCAATTGCAGCATTTAAGATATGACGAGATGAAACAGCACCACCTGCACAGCGGTTCATCTGAAAGTCACGATAGGCAGATGTTACTTCAAATTGTGTTAGTGTTTTTGTGGCCATAAGGTATCTAAATACCTTTAAAGTTGGAACTTGGTTTTCCCAAACTGTTTTTGGAGGAATTAAATATTCTTCTCGTCCACATTGTTTCCAATCTCGAGCTGTTCTTAATAACTCAAAAGTAGGAATTACATTGTTTACATTATTCTTTGTTAAAAAATCTTCATAGGCTTTGACATGTTGTAAATGATTGTCTTGAGAAATCCATAAGAAGTAGGACGAAGGAATTTTTTTAATCAGATAATAACTTGGAATAGGGTTTACAATTAAAGGCACAGAAGGTTTTGCGGAACTTGAGCCACATAAAAGAAAGAGAATAGATGTAATTCCAATTTTTCCCAATTTTAGCGTATTTGGCATAAGTCATAATATAGATATTTTAATTATGAACACATTTTATAGTTGAAAATAAAAATAGGATATTTAATTTAAGTAAATATTTGAGTGATAAAAAAGACCAGCATATGCTGGTCTTTTTTTATTTTTCTAAATATTGAAGCTTGTCTGCTTTACCATTCCATTCTTCACGATCTTCTGGTTGCTCCCCAATCTCGGTAATGTTTGGCCATTTCTCAGCAAGTTCAGCATTGAGTTCAATGAAGACTTCTTGTCCTGCTGGTAGCTCATCTTCTGAAAAGATTGCATTTGCAGGGCATTCAGGCTCGCATAAAGCACAGTCAATACACTCATCTGGATGAATGACAAGGAAGTTTGGACCTTCGTAGAAGCAGTCTACAGGACAAACTTCAACGCAATCTTGATATTTACATTTAATACAGTTTTCAGTGACAACAAAGGCCATAGCGACAGCTACCTAAAAAATTTGGTGTTCATCTTTAATTGCTATATTGTAGGCAAAAAATGGGGCAAGTAACAATTCCTTTTATTGATATTAATTATTTAAATCTATGAAATACCCATTTCTATATGATTTTTACTGATAATGAGAATTAATATCAGTATGTTATTTACTGTATTCCACCAAATATCACATCAAATTAAAGAATAATTGCCAATTTTAATGATTTGAGGAAGATGTCATGAACTCTTCTTATATTTGTCATATTTTGTTCAAAAAGATACGTGATGCTGAGAATGAAGTTTATTTTAATTGAACTTTCAACTGTGTATAAAAATACGGAAGGTAGAATGAATATTAAAGCAGAACTTAACTATCAGAAACAAATGAAGAATGCGAAACGTGGTGGACACAAACCCAATATCGCAAAAGATGTGAATAAACATAAAGTACAAAAAGTACAAAAATTAATTAAAGAATTAGAAACAGAATATATGGAACATTGGGAATTCTGGCGAGAAAACTCTGAAATGTATGATCAAGGATATGCAAATGCAATTAGTCATGTACAAAATAAGCTTGTAGAAA
This sequence comes from Acinetobacter pollinis, assembly GCF_015627175.1. Classification (GTDB taxonomy): domain Bacteria; phylum Pseudomonadota; class Gammaproteobacteria; order Pseudomonadales; family Moraxellaceae; genus Acinetobacter; species Acinetobacter pollinis. The sequence continues at coordinate 54,455 of NZ_VTDQ01000014.1, forward strand.
TATTACAAGTGAAATAAGCATAAAGCCATGCAATCTACTAAGGAGTGCATGGCTTTGTATATTTATTTTGGAGGATGCCACGCAAATGAAGCTGGCTGAATAGGGTTTGGAATTAATTTTAAGCTAAAGAACAGATTTCCTAAATCTTGCTGGGACTGTAAAACCACAGGTGTAAGTGGTTTAACGGAATTAGGATTTGGTTTGGTTGTTAGTACTTTTTCTGCAATATTCAGGTTTAGGCCTGTACTATTTGCCAAAATTTGTGCTGTTTCTTTGGGGTGGGTATTAATCCATTGGTCTGTTTCATTCAGTACTTGTAATACTTTTTTTGCACTATCTGGGTGTTGTTGAATAAAACTTGGCTGTGCAAGGTAATAACCATAGGTTTTAGGAAGAGTTGTTGAGTCAAAAACAGCTTTTGCTGTACCAGATAGTTCAGTAGCACTGACGTATGGTTCCCAAACAGCCCATGCATCTATGGCTTTCTTATCCAACGCTGCGCGTGCATCTGAAGGAGTCAGCCAAACAGGTTCGATATCTGCCCATGTAAGATGAGCCTTTTGTAAAACTTCTGCTAAGAAATTATGTGCACTTGATCCTTTGGTTAAACCAATACGTTTACCTTTTAGATCTTCAATTGATTGTATATGACTATTGTTTGGAATAAGTAGGGCATGACCACGTTTTGCAGCTTCTTCATAACCCAGATAGTTGAGTTTTTTTCCTGCCGAAAGCGCAAACACAACAGGTGCATCGCCTGTATAACCAAAGTCAATCGCACCTGCAGAAAGCGCTTCTAATGTAGGTGGTCCTGCTGGAAATTCATTCCAACTGATTTTCACATTTGGAAATTCTTTTTCAAAAAAATGATTTTGTTTTGCGACAATGAGCTTAAGTGCTGCTTTTTGATAACCAATATTGAGCGTGGTAAGTGCCTCACTTGTATGAGGTGAGTTAGTTTGAGCTGACTGCACATGATCAGATTTTTGGCATCCCAGTGTTGAAATGCTAATTGTAAGAATTGTCGCTGTTGTTGCTAGAAAACTTTTCATCGTATTTTCAATAAATATAAATTTATATGTAATGTATAGCGTTTCTTTTGTTCCTAAAATCTGAATATTTTATATACTTATTAAAAAACCGAGCATAGGTAAGCTCGGTTTTTTGGTTTTTTTGCAAAAGTTAAGATGAGTGTTTGAGCAACGCTTTTAGCTGATAAAGCTGATCTAATGCCTGACGTGGTGTCAGGTTGTCGATATCTATTTCAGTGAGTGTATCTTCAACAACGGATTGTTTAGGTACTTCAATCAACCGTTCGACAGTTTCAACAGAAGGCATGTCCAACGATGGTTGTTCCTCTGAAAATAGGTCATTTTGAACGCTTGTATTTGTGGCAGTAATATTTTGTTTTTCTAAAATTTTTAGACGTTTTTGAGCCTCTTTAATGACGCTTATAGGTATGCCCGCCAGTTTTGCAACTTGTAGGCCATGACTTTGACTTGCAGGGCCTGCCTGTACTTTATGTAAAAGGATTAGGTTTCCATTCAGTTCCTTCGCTGTCACATGATAGTTATCAATCGTACTTTCATGCCCAAGTTCGGTAAGTTCAAAATAATGTGTTGCAAATAAACACAAGCACTTAATGCGTTTAGATAAATCGAGTACACAGGCCCATGCTAAAGATAAGCCATCATAGGTACTGGTACCGCGACCAACTTCATCCATAAGTACGAGAGATTGCTGAGTGGCATGATGCAAAATCTGAGAGGTTTCTGTCATCTCTACCATAAATGTAGATTTACCTGTAGACAGATCATCTGCTGAACCAATACGAGTAAAGATGCGGTCAATTGGCCCAAGAGTTGCACTTTCTGCAGGAACAAAACTACCGCAATAGGCAAGTAAGCTAATAAGGGCTGTTTGTCGCATAAATGTTGACTTGCCACCCATATTTGGCCCAGTAATAATAGCAAGACGATGATGGCTATTTAGTTGTGTACTATTGGGTGTAAAAGGAGTTTTACTGACAGCCTCTACGACTGGATGCCTACCTGCAACAATATGAACGCCTACTTCAGGACTAAAGTCAGGGCGTGCCCAGTGGCGTATACGTGCTTGATGTGCAAAATTAGCAAGAACGTCAATCTGAGCAATGGCACTACTCATTAATTGTAATTCAGCAATGTTTGCGCGCAACTGTTCTAAAAGTTGTTCAAACAGCATTTTTTCACGTGCCAGTGCGCGAGATTCACTAGATAGTACTTTATCTTCAAAGCCTTTTAACTCAGGTGTAATATAACGTTCTACATTCTTAAGTGTTTGGCGACGGATGTAGTGACTTGGTGCTTGCTCGGCTTGTGCTCGTGTAAGCTCAATATAATAACCACTTACACGGTTATAACCAATTTTGAGCGTATTTATTCCTGTTGTTTGTCTTTCTTTAGCCTCTAAGTCAATTAAAAATTGCCCTGCATGGTCACGAATTTGTCTTAGTTCATCAAGCTCAGCATCGAATCCTTCAGCAATAACATTGCCGTCACGTAAAAGAACGGGAGGGTTTTCGACAATAGCAGCTCCTAAATGCTGGTGTAATGCTTCTACGTCGCCAAGATCTTCATTGAGTTGTTGTAAGAGCTTTGGTGCAGAATTATGCTGAAGAAGTGGTAAAAGTGATTCGTGTAAGTAAGGGATTTGTGCGCAAGCTTGGCGAAGTTGTACCAAATCTCGAGGACGAGCAGAACCTAAAGCTACACGACTTAAAACGCGTTCAATATCTCCAATTTCTTTAAGAGCTAAACGAATTGGAGACTCGTAGTAGCCAGTTAGTATTTGTTCTGTTGCTTCTAAACGTGCTTCTAAAATGGCACAGTCTCGCACAGGTTGCATGAGTGTACGACCAAGAAGTCGGCTTCCCATTGCGGTTTGACAATCATTAATTAAATTAAAAAGTGATGTACCATGTTCGAATAGTGGCTCAATAATTTCTAAATTACGCCGTGTAACAGGATCTAAAGCAATAAAATCTTGGCTTTGTTCTAGTGTAATGTTTCGAATATGTGGTAGGGCTGTTTTCTGCGTTTCTTTTGCATAGTGAATAAGTGCAGCAGCCGCCGATTTTGCAAGTGGTAAGTGATCAACACCAAAACCTGATAGGGTGGCTACGTTAAACTGGTCACAAAGAGTTTTATCTGCATTTTTGGAATTAAAGTCGACATTTGGACGCTTTGTAATCGGGCATTCCAACTGCTTTTTAATCATATCTATAATGTTTTGATCAACTAAATCTTCATTAATCAAAATTTCACTTGGCATTAGACGTGCCAGTTCAATAGTTAACATTTCAGGTTTGAAATCTTGCTGTTGAACTTTAAAAATACCTGCGCTCAAATCTAAAAGCGCAATACCAATTTGGTTCTGATGAATACTTAAAGCCACAAGATTTGAGTTCTGTGTACTATTAAGTAAGGCATCATCTGTGAGTGTGCCTGGGGTGATAATTCTTACAACTTTTCGCTCTACAGGTCCTTTTCCTGTAACTTCTCCTACTTGTTCGCAAATAACGACAGCTTCACCCTTTTTAACAAGGCGTGCAAGATAACCTTCAGCAGCATGAAATGGCACACCTGCCATGGGAATAGGATCGCCGTTACTTTTTCCACGATGCGTTAAAGTAATACCAAGAAGTTTTGCAGCTTTCTTTGCATCATCAAAAAATAGCTCGTAAAAATCTCCCATGCGGTAAAACAATAGGCTATGTGGATGCTCCATTTTTACGTTGATATATTGTTGCATCATTGGAGTATGGGATGAGATATTTTGTATGATCTGATCTAAGTTGGACACACGTACGCCTTACATTTGAGAAAGTCGGAGAATTTAGGTTTTGAACATCCTCATTTTGAATAAATATAGGAGTGTTGTACAGAGGCTTTTTATTTCTTGCTTAAAAAATGTGAAGGTGATGTACTGTAAAGAAAGAGAAAATATAAAATAAATGAAATGGAGAAAACGATGACCCAACAATTAGATGCAACTATTTTAGTACTCGGTGAACAATCCGATATTCTTTTAAATTTACTCAAAAAGCAATTTTCAACTATTTATGAGTTAGAACATATAGAAGATAAAGACAATTTTTTTAAGGAAAATGGGAAAGATATTGTTGCAGTAGCCACTAGTAGTAATATCGGAATTACAAAAGAAGAAATTGATGCATTGCCTAAGTTAGAGGTTATTGCCAGTTTTGGTGTGGGCTATGACAGCATAGATGTCGACTATGCAAAAAAACGGGGTATACAGATTACCAATACACCAAATGTATTGAATGACTGTGTTGCTGATACTGCCATGATGCTCACATATGCAGTAGCAAGAAAACTGATATCAGCAGATGCATATGTAAGACAAGGAAATTGGATTTCTCCTTTTCCTTTGACGACAAGTTTATCTAAAAAAGTTTGTGGTATTTTGGGCATGGGCAATATTGGTGAAGAAATAGCAAAACGTGCGGTCGCTGCAGGTATGGAGGTTATTTATCATAATCGTACCGAGAAAAATAATGTTCCTTATCGCTACGTAGCAACATTAGAAGCATTAGCAGAGCAAGCAGATTTTTTAATTTTGGCCTTACCAAGCACAAGTCAAACACAGCATATTATTAACACAAATATTTTAGAAAAAATGAAGCCAACTGCTTATATTATTAATATTGCTCGTGGTTCAGTTATTGATGAGAAAGCGCTCATTGAAAGTTTAAAACATGAAAAAATTGCGGGTGCAGGTCTAGATGTATTTGAAGAAGAACCATGTACACAAAGTCCACTGTTTGAAATGGATCGCGTGGTTCTAACACCACATTATGCAAGTGGTACTTATGAAACACGACAAGCAATGGCGCTATTAGTTTGCCAAAATTTAACTCAGTTTTTTAATAAAAATTCCTTAATTACGCCAATATAGCTATAAAAGGTTAAATAAATTATATGGATATCAAGCAGTTCGAAGTTTTGGTGCGCTACAATATTTGGGCAACTGAAAGACTCACGCATGCTTTAAAAAATATTTCGGATCAAGATTTTTCCAGACCCTGTGGTTTATTTTTTAATAGTATTTGTGGCACACTGAACCATCTGCTTGTTGGAGAACATTATTTTTGGTATCGAAGGTTTACCAATTTGCCTATAGCGTCTGATATACAGCTAAGTACTGTGATTGAAACAGATAAAAATAAACTTTTAAATTTGTTAAACCAAAGTACACGTTATTGGAATAAATTTTTAAATCAATTTGTAGATAAAGATTTTCCAAAACAACTGGATTATTTGACATCTACAGGTAAGGCAATGAGTTTGCCTTATGCTGAAACATTAATGCATGTGTTTCATCATGGAACACATCATCGTGGGCAAGTGACTGCGATACTGACATCAATGAGTTATCCTTGTCCTGAGTTAGACATGGTTTATATGATTGCTGAAGAAGCTGGATATGTCTAAAAAGTTTAATATTTATACAGTTTTAAAGCTGAATCTTAGATTTT
>NZ_VTDQ01000015.1 GCF_015627175.1 Acinetobacter pollinis
ATATAAATCAGTGGTTCTCCACCATGTACCGTTTGACCAGCATGACAAACAATTGCTTTGACCTGACCATCTTCCGATGCATATACTGGCAATTCCATCTTCATGGCTTCAATAATTGCAATAGTGTCATTCTTCTTCACATATTGACCTTCATGAACCAATACTTTCCAAATATTTCCCGTCATAGAAGCATTCACTGCTGTATATTGACTAAAGTCTTGAGCAATATATTTATCTTGAATGATTTCATTTGAGGAAACAACCTCATCTTTCAAACGCTCTACTTCAGCATGAAATGCTACTTTTTGTTGCCTCTGAAATATATCAATGCTGTCTTCTTCGTCCTTTAAAAACTGGCAATACTCCGCATAATCAAATGTTGTCTCCTCAATATCAATGTGTATAAGACCATTTTCAAAATCGGAACACCATTGATCTAATTCAGTTTCAGACACTTCAAAGAACTTGATTTGATCAAAAAACTGTAAAAACCATTCTTTATTTTCAAATTGCTTATTTTTCTTAAATTTATTCCAAATTGGTAAAGTACGACCAACCAACTGATAGCCACCAGGCGAATCCATGCCATAAATACACATGTACATTCCACCTATTCCCACAGTGCCTTCAGCTGTAAATGTGCGTGCAGGATTATACTTCGAACTGAGTAAACGATGGCGAGGATCAATAGGCACAGCGCAAGGTGCTGTCAAATAAACATCCCCCAAACCAAGAATTAAATAGTTTGCTTCAAATAAAATATCTTTAACTTGATCTCTATGTTCTAAACCATTAATTCTCTGTATAAAATCTACATTATTAGGCAACCAAGGTGCTTTTGCACATACACTTTCTTGATAGCGTTCTACAGCACCTAAAGTGGCACTATCTTCAAATGCCATTGGTAAATGCACTATACGAGAAGGGATTTTAATCTGGCTTAAATCTCCCATTTTATCTTCTAAAGAGATGAGCTCCTGAATTAACTTAGCTTGTGAAATGATTAAACCATCATATTTAATTTGGAGAGATCGAACCCCAGGTGATAACTCTAATACACCAGTGAGATCTAATTCACGAATCATTTGAATGAGTTGATGCACACGCAAACGAAGTGATAAATCAAGAACATTTTCTCCGTATTCGAGCAATATATAACTGTCTCCTGCCTGACGATAAATTGCTTTTGGAGAAACAGATGTAGCCTCCCTCTTTGCCAATATTGTTGTTCCCAAACTTTTCTCAAGAACATCCTTTAAGCCTACTCGCACTTGACTGTCTGAGAAATTTTGAATAACTGTTAATTGATCTCTTTCAAGTTGATTTGCTTGATTTACCGTTAGAGGATAAAAAGAAATTTTATCGTCTGCCTTTAACTGTCCAACCTTCCATAGTTCTGCTTTTGCAATGGTTACTGGACAAACGAATCCTCCTAAGCTTGGTCCATCTTTTGCCAAGATTACAGGAAAATCTCCAGTAAAATTAATTGCTCCAATTGCATACTCACAGTCATGCACATTCGATGGATGAAGCCCTGCTTCTCCACCATTTTCTCGTGCCCAACTCGGTGTTGGTCCTGTTAAACGAATGCCTAAACGATTTGAGTTAAAATGAACGGTCCATTCCGATGCAAAAAATTCTTCAATATATTCTTGTTTAAAAAAGTCCGGCGCACCATGTGGCCCATATAACACACCAATTCGCCACTCATTACCATAATCAGGAATAAGTATTTCAGACATTGCTTGAGGTGCTTGATACGTCAGATCTACATCATGAGTGAGTAACTCTGGGTGTACCATTTTAATCGTATCTCCCATGCGGAGTGTACGACCTGCATGACCTCCAAAGTTTCCAAGTGCAAAGGTTGAACGGCTTCCCAAATACAATGGAATATCTAAACCATGACGCACAGATAAATACGTGCGACAACCTGAAGAAACATAACCCAATTCAAGAGTTTGCCCAGATTTTATACTTATAGGTTGCCAAAAATTAATTTTATGTCCATCTAGTGTTGCTTCACAAGGAGCACCTGTTAAAGCAATTACTGTATCGGCATGAAACTTAAGTATTGGACCTTTAAGTGTAAACTCAAAACCTGCTGCGCTTTCAGAGTTACCAACAATTTGATTGGCAAGTCGAAATGCAAAATCATCCATAGGTCCGGAAGGTGGTACACCTATATCCCAATAACCAACACGTCCTGGATAATCTTGTATAGAACTTAACGTACCCGCATCAATTACTTCAATAGCCCTAGGTGTATACACAAAACTATCGAGCATCCTTGTCCATATGCTCATGTCTTTAAAACGATGGTCTGAAATAATTTCTCGTGCATAATCTAAATTGGTACTGATTCCATTTAGACGAGTTTCTGTAAGTGTCTGCTTAAGTTTTGCAATGGCTTCTGCTCTGTCTTTCCCATGAACAATAATTTTTGCAATCATTGGATCAAAATATTGAGAGATTTCAGTACCCGTTTTTACCCAAGTGTCTACTCGAACATCTTCTGGAAAATACACCTCTGTGAGTACACCCGGACTCGGTTGAAAGTTTCTTACTGGATCTTCTGCATAAATACGTACCTCAATGGCAGCCCCTTGTGGTTTAAGCTGTGCCAAATACTCCCAATCAATGTCATCATGTGAAGCGACTTTAAGCATATATTCAATAAGATCTAAGCCTGTCACCATTTCTGTCACAGGATGCTCAACTTGCAACCGTGTATTTACCTCTAGAAAGTAAAACTCATCTCGAATGGCATCATAAATAAACTCTACAGTACCTGCGCTTCGGTAGTTTACAGACTGGCCAAGTTGTATGGCTGCTTGATGTAGTTTTTGGCGCGTATCTTCTGGTAAATTTGCAGCTGGCGTTTCTTCGACAATTTTTTGGTTACGGCGTTGCAGTGAACAATCTCTTTCTCCAAGTGCGACGACTTGCCCTTGACCATCTCCAAAAATTTGAACTTCAACATGTCTTGCTTTATCTATAAAACGCTCTAGAAAGACACCTGCATCTTTAAAAAATTGCTCACCTAAGCGCTTAACACTTTCATAGGCATCGATTAGCTCTTGTTCATTATCACAGCGTGTTAATCCAATTCCTCCACCTCCTGCTGTACTTTTAAGCATAATTGGATAACCAATTTCTTCAGCAGCTGTCTTTGCTTCATCTAGACTACTTAATAGCCCTGTTCCTGGTGTCATTGGCACATTGGCAAGGGCAGCCAACTCACGCGCACGATGCTTTAATCCAAACTCTAAAATTTGATAAGCTGTCGGCCCCATAAATGCAATATTATTTTCTTCACATGCACGAGAGAAATCAGCACTTTCAGATAAAAATCCATAACCCGGAAAAATTGCTTGTGCACCTGTTTTATGTGCAATATGAATCAGTTTTTCAATGTTTAAATAAGTATCAGAAGGTTTTATTCCGTCTAAAGAAATTGCAATATCGGCATCTAAAACATGTTGTGTATAGCGATCTGTATCTGAATAAACAGCAACACTTCGAATCCCCAATTTTTTTAATGTACGAATTGCTCTAACAGCAATTTCACCACGGTTTGCAACAAGAACTGTATGAAACATTTGGAACCCCTTTTTATGCCTGATGTGATGAATTGATGTGTTGAATATAGGCACGCCAGCCACCAAACTGAGTAATGTTTTCTGCATTTTCCAAGCCGTAGGGCTCACAAATAAATCCTTTTACCCATCGACCATCTTCAAGCTCTACATTTCCAATACCCAAAGGTGTTGGAACTTCTGCAACAAATTCACCAAATCTCGCCATAGGGATATCCCAAAGCTCGACAACAATAGAACTTCCACCTTCAATATCTCTAGCCAGTCCTGGTTTTGGTGGTACAGTGCCATTTAATGCGTAGAGTGAATAATTTGAAGCTGTTTTAGTCACCTCACGGCGTACAGCTTGACGTGATGTTAATTGGAAATTTAAAGGCATTCCTGTTAAATGAGCGCCAACTACTGCAACACGAATATGATGTTTAGAAAGAGGTAAATCCTTTGCGATCACATCATAGGATTTACTGGTCGCTCCAAGTTGAAGTGCAAGATGATTCTGCCAACGTATACCAAAGTCTGCCAATGCAGTGTCATACCAAGCAGGTGCAATAAATGTAATACCAAAGGGCAAACCATCTTCTCTAAAATGAGAAGGCAAAGCCAAAGCACTCAAGTCTGCCAAATTGGTAAAATTGGTATATGTACCAAACTGAGCATTTAACTTAATCGGATTATTTTTCATTTGCTCAATGGTATAAATTGTGGGTGAAGTCGGCACACAGAGTGCATCTACTGTCGCCAATATCTCTTGAATTTGACGAGTTAAGTCTTGCTTTAAATACTCCGCTTTGTAAGCATCTACTGCGGTATAGTCATAGCCTTTTTCAACAATTTCTAGAACAACTGCATCAAAGTCATGCTTATGATTTTCTAAAATGTGCTCTACAGCCGTTGTTCTTTCTGCAACCCAAGCACCCTGATAAAGCTGTTTTGCTAATTTTTCAAAAGGTGAAAAATCTATTTCAACAATAGATACACCCAAAGCTTTTAATGTTTCAATAGATGTACTAAAGGCTTCTTCCGCATATTGGTCACCAAAAAACTCTAAAACACGAGGAATGGCAAATGTTAGATTTGATGAAAAGCTCGCAGGTGCTGTATTTGGGTTTTCTCTCGAGTAACTGTCCTTCATATCATATGCTTCCATAAAATCTGCAACGTATGCTGCATCTTGGACAGTCAAAGCAAATATAGAAATACAATCGATAGTTTTACATGCAGGTAGTAAACCAAAATTAGAGAAACGACCTTTTGTAGGTTTTAAACCCACAATATTATTAAATCCTGCAGGAACCCGACCAGAGCCTGCGGTATCTGTGCCTAAAGCAAATGGGACTACCCCTCTTGCAACAACACTTGCCGAACCCGAACTTGAGCCACCACTGACATAATCTTTCTTAAATGTATTAGGAACTGCACCATAAGGAGACCGTGTACCAACTAAACCTGTTGCAAACTGGTCTAAATTAGTTTTTCCCACAACAATGGCACCCGCTTTCTTTAATGCTCTAACCACAGTTGCATCTTCTAAAGCGACCTCTTTAAGTGCACGACATGCAGCCGTAGATACAAAACCTTCTACATCAATGTTATCTTTTACTGCAAAAGGAATGCCATACAGTGGAAAATGTGTATATATGTTTTCAGAATCGTCTATGTCAGAGTTTTTAATATCTTGAATCTGAGCTTGTATTTGCTCATCCGATGCAATTGAAATCCATGCTGTATCTTCTAAATTAATCTGTTGAATAATTTGAATTAAATCTTCTATTTTTATTTCTTTAGTCTTATAGGCATGTTGCCAATCTTGGATTGTCCATCCGCAAATCTGATCTAATGTCATGATTGAATCCCATCTTGTATACAAGTTATATTTTTAATAAGCACAATATGTGCCAAATAATTAATGAATAACCGTATACAAGTTGAGTATGAAAAAATTAAGTTACTTTTCCATCGTTTTACAAAGAGAACAAATCACGCCATGATGTTTATGTGAATACATGACATCTGGTCTTTCATATTCTTGATCACACGCTAAACACATATACGATGTTGCTGTTGGTGATCCCTCTTCATCAAATCTTGGCTCATGAATACCATCGTGTTCGTGTTTAATATAGTATTTTCCTTTTGTTAATACCCCAATGACTGGTGTAAGAACAAAACCTACAACCAAAGCAATTAAAGGTGAATATGAAGATAAAAAACTGCCAAGAAACCCGAAAAATGCCAATAAAGACAAACCAGCAGCCATCAGAAAGGAAACTAATCCCACAGGATTAAAGTCGTATAACATTTCACGTCTATATTCAGGCTCTTTTGGAGATAACTTAAGTAAATATTTATTTACTGCAATATCTGTTGCGACGACCACAACCCAAGCAATTGCAAAGTTAGAATAAAATCCTAAAATCTTTCCTAATACTGCAAACATATTGCCTTCCATCAAGACCAAGGCAACCACTAAATTAAATAAAACAAAGATGATTCTGCCTGGATACTTTTTACTTACGCGTGTATATGCACTGGTCCATGCAAGAGAGCCTGAATAGGCATTCGTCACATTAATTTTAATTTGTGAAATGACAACTAAAATAACCGCCAGCGCAAGTGCGAGCCAACCCGGCAACATATCATGAAATGCTGCATTGAACTGTTGTACAGGTTCAGTGGCATCAACACCCGGAATCTTTGTAAATAAATAAAAACCTAAAAATGCACCAATAATTTGCTTGATTGCACCTAATATTACCCAACCCGGACCTGCAGAAATGACTGCCATCCACCAAGATTTACTATTTTCTTTTGTTTTTGCAGGCATAAATCGTAAGTAATCAATTTGTTCACCAATTTGCATAATTAAAGACAAACAAATACCTGCACCTAGCATAATTGCCGCAAGATCGCCTGGTGCATAACCTTTTTGACCTGCAAATATAGTAAATGATTGAACTAAAGTCGGTTCTTGATAAATTAAATAAGCTACAGGACCAATCATTAAAATAAGCCAAATCGGTGTTGTCCATACCTGTAACTTACTAAGGGCTTTCATACCATAAATGACTAAGGGGATAACCATAATAGTTGAAATTAAATAGCCCAACCATAAGGGAACTCCCAGCCCTAACAATAAACCTTGCGCCATAATAGAGCCTTCAAGCGCAAAGAAAATAAATGTAAAACTCGCAAAAATGATACTTGTAATTACAGATCCAAAGTAGCCAAAACCTGCACCACGTGTAATTAAATCTAAATCGATGTTATAACGCGCTGCATAATAGGACAGTGGAATGCCTGTGATAAATATAATGATTGCAGCAAACAAAATAGAATAGATTGCATTGGTTGTGCCATAAGTCATGCCAATGCTTGCACCAATTGAAAAGTCTGCTAAATATGCAATTCCTCCAAGTGCAGTAATTGCAACAACTTTCGGACTCCAACGGCGGAAGCTATAAGGTGCATACCTTAAGGTATAATCTTCTAATGTTTCATTGGCTGCTTTATTTGGCCGTTCCTCTACATACTCATATTTTTCCATGCCTCTTCAACCCAACTCAAAGAATGAGTGGTTAAAAAAGCAATGAATATGCCAAAACCATTTGTTATATGAATTTTAAATGATGACTTACGATGAATCTGTTTCTGCACTAGATGTCTCTGTTCAAGCACAAGTTCTAAACTTACTCCAAGAATTACAAGATGAGTATGGATTAAGCTATATTTTTATATCTCACGATTTATCTGTTGTAAAATATATTTCTGATCAAGTGATGGTCATGCATCATGGAGATATTGTAGAAATTGCAAACTCAGACGACTTATACAAACATCCTCAGCACCCTTATACTCAGAAATTACTCGAAGCAATTCCTAAAGATTTTTAAACAAGAAACGCATGTATTTTAAACATGCGTTTCTTTTTTATTTTAGAATTTATATTTTACTTGTACATTTACACCGTCTACGCCAGAGAATGGACTTTGGTGTGTATAAGAAACTTCCGCTGCAACATTTTTGTTGAAGTTATAGCCAAGACCTAACTGGGCAATCACACCAGACTCTGTTCTTTCGTCATAACCATAATCTGCTTTCATTACTGAAACGCCAACTAGACCCTTTGCATATACTTGATCTACTAAAGGATACTGACCAGTAATACCAGCACCGTAGTATTGAACATCAAGCTTTTCACCTTTTAATGGCTCATTTGTAGATTTATTCCAAAAAGCTTCTAAACCAAGAAAATCATTCAGCTGTACACCACCATTTAAACCTAAAAAGTGGAGGTTAACGTCATCTTGTGTTTGATATGTATAGCCTGCACCTACATATGGCTTCATGTTTGAAAAGTCCATAAGGTTTGCAGCATTTGCGCCAGTTAAACCCATTGCCCCTAATAAAGATAATAAAAGTAGCTTTTTCACTTTAAAATTCCATTAATTCAAAAAAGAATAGGAAATCTATAAATATAGATAACCAGTTATCAATATTATCTAATTTGTTGTATTTATGCAATTTTATGTTATTTAAAGTGATTAAAGTATCTAATTTTAAAAAATATAAAAAAACAATTAATCACTTAATATATTGATATACAAGAATTATTTTAATAACTTAAATGTATTATCATGATAAAAATCTTTATCTTTATATTACCGCTTATGCACAGTCGACCCTACCAGCTTACTTGGATTTTTGTTCTTGCAACACTTACTGCTCTTGGCCCATTTTCAATAGATATGTACTTGTCAGCTTTACCACTCATGGCAAAAGATTTATCTGTAACAAGTGGTCAAGTAGCCAGTACACTTCCTGCTTATTTTATGGGACTTGCTTTCGGGCAACTGATCTATGGCCCTATTACAGATCACTTTGGAAGAAGAAGACCTTTATTTTTTGGATTAGGCCTTTATCTTATTGCCAGTTTGCTCTGTATTTTCGCAACGCAACTTGATATTCTCCTGCTTGCACGTATTGCTCAAGCACTGGGTGGATGTGTAGGTGTAGTGGTTGCTCGTTCTGCAATACGTGATACTTTAAGTGGCACCGATGCTGCACAAGCATTTTCTGCACTTATGATTGTACAGGGACTAGCTCCCATACTTGCTCCTCTTTTCGGCAGCCTTATTTTATATTTCCTACATTGGCGTATTATTTTTCTTTTTTTATTTATCCTTGGTGGTATAAGTTTTATTCTTGCATGGTTTAAACTGCCAGAAACATTACCTGTAGAAAAAAGAAAAAAACATACTTTTGTTTCAGCAACATCCACTTATATACAGCTATTTAAGAATCGCACATTTATTATTCCATCTGTTGCAAGTGGAATCTTAATGGGCATGATGTTTACGTATATTAATAGTGCATCTGAAGTAATTATGGATCAGCTTCATGCATCTACAATCTTATTTTCTATTTTATTTGGTATTAATTCTTGCGGTATTATTTTTGCATCAAATCTAAACCGAGTCCTACTTAAACGGTATCGCCCATTGCAACTGCTTAAACTTGGATCTTCTTTGCAACTATTAGGCGCACTCATACTTACAGCTGTTATTTTTTCTCATGCACTTTCAACTGTAACAATTATGTTAGGTTTATTTCCGATCGTTGCTGCTGTTGGTTTTGTAGGCCCCAACGCTACTGTTCTCGCATTGGCAGAGCAAGGCCATCAGGCGGGTCAAGCAAGTGCTTTACTTGGCTCTTTGCAATTTTTATTCGGTTTAATTTCTGGGGTATTATTGTCTTTTATTCCATTTAATATCGAAGTTTCAGTGTGTATTGTAATGTTAATTTATAGCATCATTGGCGTCGGCTTAGTCCACAAAATTAAGCATGTATAAATATTGCAAGCCAATAAAAATACCAGTTGCTATACTGTACTGGTATTAAAAAATTAATTATTTTCTAAATCCACTCTTATTTATATTCAGCATTTATGATGCAAATATATCTGGATCCTTTAGGTTACCATGAATAGTTTACTGATTATTGGCACACTCATTCTCTATATCTCCATTCTTTTTATCTGTGCAATCTTTGGTGAAAAGTATGCCATGCATTTGAGTGCAAAGCGTAGAATGCTACTATTTAGCTTAACACTTGGTGTCTATTGCTCCTCTTGGACATTCTATGGAGGTGTAGGAGAAGCCGTTCGCCATGGTCTAAACTATCTCCCGATTTACTTGGGACCACTATTTTTTATTAGTTTTGGTTATTACGTCTGGCGACGTATCGGTAGAATAAGGCAACACCATTCTATTGCCTCTATTTCTGATTTTATTTCTGCACGCTATGGTAAAAGTGGTGCATTGGCTGCAATGGTCACTATTTTATCTGTTGTCGGTACAGTGCCCTATCTAGCTTTACAACTTCGGGCAATTTCCTTAAGTACTGTTGCAATTTTACCAGAAACTGGCTCTGTGCATTTAACTACCAATATCGTTCTTTTTTTAACAACAATCATGGTCATGCTTTCCATGATTTTTAGTACACGGCAAGTTTCAAATACAGAACAACATGCGGGCCTAATGCTAGCTGTTGCAATTGAATCATTTGTAAAAATATTTGCCTTACTTTGTGTCGCCTTATTTTTTATTTTTGCACACCCAAACAGCCTCCATCTGATCGCACATGATTTAAAACAACAATATAACAATATGCAAGTTTCAGGAGTGCCTGAAACTTTTTGGACACAGACCATTTTAGCGGCATTGGCCATGATTTGCTTACCACGTCAGTTTCATGTGGCTGTTGTCGAACTTAGAGATGAACAACATATTAAAGGTGCTAGAAAATGGTTTTCTCTTTACCTTATTTTAACAGCGATTGCGATTTTTCCAATTGCGAGTTGGGCACTACACTCTGACATTAGTTTATTTGGTATTCCAGATATTGCTGTTCTCACACTCCCTCTCAATTATCAACATGAATGGCTGGCACTTCTTGCTTTCTTAGGTGGGTTTTCAGCATCTACAGGCATGCTTCTTGTTTCCTCTGTAGCTATTTCAACCATGCTGACCAACGATCTGATTATGCCTGCGATGTGGCGTTTAGGGATTATATCTAGACACGATGAGAGACTGCCAAAAGTCCTTAAATTTGCAAGACGTATCTCTATTGTCTTTGTAATGGTTTTAGGTTTTCTGTTCTATCACGTATTTGATAGCGTCGATCAATTGTCTATATTAGGCCTTCTTGCTTTTACAGCAGTCGCACAATTTGCACCTGCTCTCATTGGCGGATTATATTGGAGAGGAGGCAGTAAACAAGGCGTCTATGTCGGGCTAATTGTTGGCTTTATAATGTGGGGGTATACACTCTTATTACCAACAATTTTAAAGCATGTTTCACCTGCACAATTTTCATTAGATCACCGTATTTTAACAGATGGGCTATTTGGTCTTTATATCCTTCGCCCAGAGGCCTTATTCGGTTTTTCTTCACTTGCACCACTTACACATGGTGTTTTGTGGTCTTTAGGACTCAATGTTCTATTCTATGTCTGGATTTCTCGTATATACCGTCCAAGTTTAGCTGAACAAATTCAAGCAGAAAGTTTTTTTTATTACGAATCAAAAGTTTTACCATCTAAGCAACAATCAGAAGATGCAAACTATTTCAATACAGACAGCCATCGTTTAAAAGTTGCAGACTTATTGGCATTGGCAGGCCGTGTCACAGGTGAAAAACAAGCCAAACAAGCTTTTGAAAAATTTGCCAAACGCTATCATTTGGTTCTCAATTTAAACCATATTGCTAATGGTATTTGGTGGCGTTTTACAGAACAATACCTCGCAAGTACCATTGGCGCTGCATCTGCACGGACATTACTCAAGACAGCATTGGTTAATAATGGGTTGGGCGTTGCTCAAGTCGCCAATATTCTGGATCAAGCTTCACAATGGCAACGTTTTAGCCAAAACTTACTCATGACCATGATTGACCACATGGCACAAGGCGTCAGTGTTGTGGATGCGAATATGTGCCTTGTTGCATGGAATACACAATACTTAACTTTATTTGGCTACCCCCAAGAACTGGTTTATGTGGGATGTCCTGTAGCAGATCTCATCCGTTATAACGCAGAGCGTGGTGAATGTGGCCCTGGACCTGTCGAAGAACACGTACGTAAACGTATTCATTGGATGCAGGTGGGTAGTCCACATGAATATGAAAGAGTGCGTAAAGATGGCAAAGTGATTCAGATTAGAGGTAACCCAATTACTGGCGGAGGATTTGTGACTACATTTGCAGATATCACGCCATTTAAAGAAGCAGAAGCGATATTAGAAGCACGTGTGAATGAACGAACACAACAATTAAAAAATGCACTTACTGAGCAACAACTAGCACGTAAACAGGCAGACACGGCTAATATGTCGAAAAGCCGATTTATCGCTGCTGCTAGCCATGATCTTCTCCAACCTATGCATGCAGCACGTTTATTCAGTACGGCGCTCGAGCAAAGCATTCATCAAGAAGAAGATCGCAAAACATTGCAGCAACTCGACCGTGCTCTCTACGGTGCTGAAAGTATGCTTTCTGCCCTACTCGATATTGCGAGATTAGAAGGTGGAACCATTCAACCGAAACGTCAAGCCTACCCTCTGCACGACCTACTCAGCGATTTAAAAATGCAATTCCAATCTATTGCTGCACAGCGTGGAATTACGTTTCATGTTCACGATGCCAAATTTTGGATTGATACCGACCAACAATGGATCCGTCGCATTATTCAAAATTTTGTCAGTAATGCATTACGCTATACTGCAAAAGGCAAAATTGTCGTAGGGGTACTAAGAAGTGCTTCTCAACCTAAACATATTCGTATTGGTGTTTGGGATACAGGACCTGGTATTTCCGAAGTGCAAAGACAAAAGCTTTTTCAAGAGTTCGAACGCTGTGGACATACATCACCATGGGGCGAACAAGGACTTGGACTTGGCTTGGCCATCGTTCAACGTATGACACATATGCTTGATTACCCAGTATATGTATATAGTGAACTTAATCAAGGCTCATGCTTTATGATTGAAGTGCCGATCACATCTGCACCAAAACAAGCATCGGCGAGTGTTCCAACTGTAACGACCAATCATCATCATTATACTATTTTATGTTTAGATAATGACGAAGCCATCTTAGAAGGAATGGTTACACTATTAACGAAATGGGGGTATCAGGTATTTAAAGCCAGAGAGCCAGAAGAAGCAGAAGCAATTATTGAAAAAGAAAATATTCAGATTTGGTTGGTCGACCAACATTTAAATAACCACAAAAGAGGCCTAGATTTTATTGAAAAAAATAGGAAAAAATATAATGTTCCAGTTGCTCTGATTACAGCTGACTCTGATCCAGAGTTACCACAGCGCCTGAAGACCTTAGACATTACACTATTAAAGAAACCGCTTAAACCTGCATCAATGCGTGCATGGATTTCTAGATTAAAAATTGAATAAGAAAAGCGAGGACTCACCTCGCTTTTTTCTTGTTATATGGTCTTTTCTGTAATTTTTAATGCACCGATCGCAAGTACTGCTTGTGTTCGATTTTGTACGTTCAATTTTCTAAAAATAGCAGTTACATGGGCTTTAATGGTTGCTTCAGAAACATCTAGCTCATAAGCAATTTGTTTATTTAATAGACCTTCTGCCACCATCATTAATACGCGAAATTGTTGTGGTGTGAGAGATTGAATACGTTCAGCAAGTATGGCCTCGTCGTTACTACAAGCATCATTCATATCTTGGGTTGGTAAGTTGGCAGGTAGCCATATCTCACCTTCAAGGACTTCAACAATTGCTTCACTAATATGACTTGGATTTGCAGACTTTGGAATATAACCCATTGCACCATGCGCAATAGCACGACGAATAATTGAAGTTTCTTCATGTGCAGAAACAACAACTATTGGAATAGCAGGAAATTGTGCACGTACATGCACCAGTGCTGAAAACCCAGAAGCACCTGGTAAGTTTAAATCTAGTAAAACTAAATCTGGTTCTGCGCCACTTTCAAGATATTCGTAGAATTCTTTAACAGTTGCTTTTTCTTGAATCTGAGCTTGTGGTAGACCATGACGCACAGCTTGAATTAAAGCATGGCGAAATAAGGGGTGGTCATCAACGATTAGTATATTCATAATACGTTTGGCCATGTCTGTTGAATGTGTGCAAAAACGTGAGCATTACTATAAAAGTAGCCCTGTTAATATTACAGATTTTTTACGGTTTGTATCTAGTTTCATCATAAAAAACCCTTATTTTTTATCATAGTTTTTCTTTAAATTCTCAAGTATTTACGCAAGGTTATGTTTTTTATATAGTTTATTATATAAAGCGAGCGATTATTCAATTACTACGTGAACCATATAGCAGTAAAATCTAGGACTTATTGTCTAATAAGTAAACCAAAATACACTTTTTATTCAAATTAAAAATCTTTACTCATTTTCATATGGTTTATGTAATTAAAGAGTTAAATTTATTTATGGATTAAGGCACAATATATTTAACTTTATCATTTTTGAGAAAAATTGTGGCAGAACAAAACGTCATAACAAATGCAGGCAATAAAGCTGCAAATATGTTCAGTCAAAGTGGTCAATATCATGATGCGTATCTGACCATCGACCGTATCGTTAATAGCTTTTGGGAGCGTGTTCCCTACCTTTGTATCGCTATAATTGTCTTTATTATATTTTGGTTACTTTCTAAAGTATTTAAGATTTTTGTGGCAAAGGCACTCTCAAATCGTCCTTATGCAAAACAAAATTTAGTACTGGTACTTAACCGTGTTGGTAGCACATTTATTATTTTCTTTGGCTTCCTCATCGCCCTCGTTATTGCTATTCCTGGCTTTACTCCTGGCCAACTTATGAGCGCTTTAGGGATTGGTTCGGTCGCTATCGGTTTTGCATTTAAAGATATTTTTCAAAACCTACTCTCAGGAATTCTTATTTTACTGAGTGAACCTTTCCGTATTGGTGATGCGATTGTATGTAATGGTTTAGAAGGGACTGTTGAAGATATTCAAATTCGTGCAACAACGTTACGCTCATATGATGGTCGCCGTCTTGTTATTCCAAATGCAACTGTTTATACCAGCTCAATTACCGTCGTCACTGCGTATACACAACGCCGCTGTGAATTTAATGTTGGTATCGGTTATACAGATGATATTCAAAAAGCAAAAGACGTTATTCTTAAAATTTTAGAAGAAAACAAAGGGGTACTTAATCAGCCTGCGAGTATCGTTAACGTAACTGCATTAGGTGACTTTGCAATTAATATCAATATTCGTTGGTGGATCGATACCAATAAAGTTGCGATTAATAATTCAATTAGTGAAATTCAGGAGTTGGTAGTTGCTGCGTTTGCGAAAAACAATATTAGCATTCCATATCCAATTCAAGAACAAATTACTCAAGCGCCTATTAAAGCTATAGAAGGTCAATCTTAAACAGACAAGCGTCCAAGTAAATAAGAAACTGCTGTTTCTGTTCTAAGTATACGGTTGCCAAATTGAATCGCTTGGCAACCGTTTTTTATAAGTAAATCAACTTCATAAGGGATAAATCCACCTTCAGGCCCAATTATAATTATACCGTTCTTAGAGACAATCTCTTTGGGCAAAGTATTTTCCACATAAGGATGTGCCACATAGGCCCAATCTTTTTGCTGAATAAGCTGAGGAAGTATATCCTCTACAAATGGTTTGAACCTTTGATAACACTCAACCTGAGGTACGTAGGTATCCCCCGCCTGTTCGAGCCCTAGCGTAACATAATCATTTATTTGCTTTAAAAATGGGCTCTGCCAATAACTTTTATCTACTCGAAAGCTATGCAATAAAATAATTTTCTCCACACCAAGTGTTACGCTATCCATAATTAAACGACGCAAGACTTTCGGTCGAGGTAAAGCAACAATTAGTGTAATTGGATGTTTTTCAGGAACAGATACATTTTTTAAAGCTTTTATTTGTATTTCTTTCGGTGCTATGGTCACGATCTCAGCAACGTATCGAGGACCATTTTTTATACCAATTTTTAATGTATCGCCAACCTTCGCCTTCAAATGGGTACAAATATGTGCCAACTGTCTTTGATCTCGGATCATCCAACATGTTTTATTTTTTTCAGATTCTTCTAATAAAACAATATTCATAGAAATTGATCAATTAATTGAATATGACGGAGGACGGAGCCTTGATTCTTTTTTAATATTTTATTGGCTTGCTTAACCATCTCCTGACGCTGTTGGGTATTTTCTAGAAGCCGATAGAGTACATCTGCCGCTTCTTCTGGAGAGTTAACGACTTGTATAGCATGATGTGAAACAAACTCATCCACCAACGTTTGAAAATTAAAATAATTTTTACCTAATATTGTCGCTACATTTACTGCAATAGGTTCAAGAATATTATGTCCACCCCCAGGCTCATTTAATGATCCACCCACATAAGTCACTTGGCTAAGTGCATACCAAAGCCATAACTCTCCCATACTGTCTGCTAAATAAACTTGCGTATTTTTCTCTACAGATTGTTGTGAGCTACGGCGTTGAACATTTAAACCTAAATCTTTAATCACCTGATATACCTCATCAAACCGCTCAGGATGGCGTGGTACAACAACACAAAGTAATTGAGGATCTTGTTTAAAGTAAGGTATGAATGCATTTAAAATATTTTTTTCTTCATCTGCATGTGTACTGGCCAAAACTATAATTTTTCGATGATGCAATTGCCAGTCCTGATATAACGCTTCTGCCTGCTTCAATGCTTGCTCGGGAGGTTGAATATCGAATTTAATATTACCTACTATGCTCATTGCATCCGTCTTTTTTCCCAAAGATGCAAATCGCTTATAAGTTGCTTCATCTTGCGTTGCAATCCAACTTAGCTGTTCAAGCATCGGTTGAGTTAAACGCTTAAATTTAGCGTAGCCACGGGCAGATTTTTCCGAGAGCCTTGCATTTAATAAGAGTTGAGGAATACCTTTTTTAGCTGTCATGGCAAGTAAATTAGGCCATAGCTCAGTTTCCATTAGAAGTAAAATTTTAGGTTGATACTGGCTTAAGAATTTCTCAATTTGAGATTGCGTATCAATAGGTAAAAAAACAGCTTGAAATGAAGATGGGTATTTTTCAACGAATAATGATTTTACTCTTGCCTGACCTGTTTTTGTTGTATTGGTTACAAGTACATTTTTACCTTGCTTTAAGTAATGCTCAATCAGTGGTTGAGCTGCATTGGTTTCTCCAACAGATACTGCATGGAACCAAATGACATTTGTATTTAAAGGAGGAGCTAAACTTCCGAATCGTTGTGTTAACTCATCTGCTAACAACGATGAACTATTTGATCTCTTTTTAACTCGCCAACGATAAAGCGGTTGTACACAATGAAGTAAAAGCTGATACCAAAACGGAGGTTGCAATGAAAAAATCCTTATCTACTTAAAGCAAAGTAACTACAAAAAATGGTAGTTACTCGCCATCAAATCTTTTGAAATTATATCAAAGGATTTTAAAATAGACATACTAATTATGAATAAAGCAATGTTATACCGTTTCTAATACCATTTCATTTATTTAAAATAGGATAGTCTGTATAACCTGCTTCTAATGATTTTTCAGGGTTTGGATACATTGTTGAAGTATCTAAATCATTTAAAGGTAAATTATCTGTTAAACGTATAAGCAGATCTGGATTGGCAATATATAGCTTACCAAAAGCAACTGCATCTGCTTGATTTTCTGAAAGTATCCGTTTAGCAGATGTTGCTGTTAAACCCTCATTTGCAATCCAAGCACCTGTAAACTGCTCACGTAATTTAGGGCCAATACTATCTTCGGCTTCATACTCACGAGAGAAAATAAAAGCAATATTGCGCTTACTTAATTCTTTAACAACATAACTAAATGTTTCTAAAGGATGATCATCATGCATGTCGTGTGAGTCACCACGCGGCGCAATATGTACACCAACTCGTCCAGCACCCCAGATCTTAACCAACTCATCGACCACTTCAAGAAGTAATCTTGCACGATTTTCTAAGCTACCACCGTATTCATCTTCACGGGTATTTGTACCACTTTGTAAGAACTGATCAACCAAATAACCATTTGCCGCATGCAATTCCACACCGTCAAAGCCAGACTCTTTTGCAAGTTCAGCGCTGCGTTTATAGGCACTTACGATATCTTTAATTTCGGCAACGCTTAAGGCTTTAGGTGTTACATATGGACGCATTGGTCGAACTAAACTCACATGCCCTTCAGGTTGAATTGCACTGGGTGCAACAGGGGTTTCACCATTAAGAAACGTCGGATCTGAAATACGACCAACATGCCAAAGTTGTGCGACTATTTTAGAATCTTGTGCATGTACAACGTCTATAATTTGACGCCATGCTTCTGCCTGTTCTTTATTCCACAATCCTGGTGTATTTGCATAGCCCACAGCATCTGCACCAATGACGGTTGCCTCGGTTAAAATTAAGCCAGCATTCGCACGCTGTTTATAATATTCAACCATTAAAGCTGTAGGTACACGTGTTTCATCACTTCGTGCGCGGGTTAATGGTGCAAGGACTAAACGGTTTTTTAGAGTAAGGTCACCCATTTTTAGTGACGAATTTAGATCTGCCATAATATTTCTCACTTCGCGATACACATGATTAGATCATTAGAGTACTTGTTGTAAATGTTCAATATATTGCTGAATCAATGCTTCGTTTCTAGAAAAATAAGACCACTGACCATGTTTTTTTACATCTACCAAACCTGATTTCTGTAAGACAGATAAATGATTAGACATGGTCGATTGCGCAACTTTTCCAAGTTGTTCAATTTGTCCTGCACAAACACCCTGTTGTAAATCACCTGCATAACCACCTGCTAAAAAGTGTTCATGAGGATTTTTAAGCCAAAGTAAAATTTGACGTCTTAAAGGGTTTGCTAGTGCCTTACTAATTAAATCAATATCCATAATCAAACCATCTAAAGACATTACTAGAAGTTAGCATTGCTTCACAATCACTAATATCGAATATACACGATATGTATATCGAAATAAATAGATTTATATATCTAATTATTTCGATTTATACGCAATGCCGTTTCTTTTTGTAATTGTCGTAACCTTTAAAGTCCTTTTTTCAAACTTGCTTCAATAAATCGGTCTAGATCACCATCGAGTACTGCTGTGGTGTTTGTATTTTCCACACCTGTACGCAAGTCTTTAATACGTGAGTCGTCAAGTACATACGAACGGATCTGACTTCCCCATCCAATGTCTGATTTAGAATCTTCAAGTGCTTGCGCGGCTTCGTTGCGTTTTTGCATTTCTAATTCATACAATTTTGCACGAAGTAATTTCCAAGCACGATCACGGTTCGCATGCTGTGAACGCTCATTTTGACATGCAACCACTGTTCCTGTTGGCGTATGGGTTAAACGAACAGCCGAGTCAGTTTTGTTAATATGCTGACCACCTGCACCCGATGCACGATATGTATCTGTACGTACATCTGCTGGATTAATGTCAATTTCAATATTGTCATCAACTTCAGGAGATACAAACACTGCACTAAACGAGGTATGACGACGATTGCCACTATCAAATGGTGATTTGCGGACAAGACGGTGTACACCTGTCTCTGTTCTTAACCAGCCAAATGCAAATTCACCTTCAACACGAATTGTCGCAGATTTAATACCTGCTACATCACCATCTGAAACTTCCATCAATTCAGCTTTAAAACCATGGCGTTCAATCCAACGCATATACATACGCAATAACATTGATGCCCAATCTTGTGCTTCAGTACCACCAGAACCTGCTTGAATATCCAAGAAACATGGATTTGGATCCATCGGATTACTGAACATTCGACGGAATTCTAGTTTCGCCAAAGCTTCTTCCGCTGTATTTAGCTCTGACTCAACATCTTCAAGCAAGCTTTCATCTTCTGCCTCAACTGCAAGATCTAGCATTGCTTTGGCATCTTCAAGTTGTTCAGCAAGTTGATCTAATACATTTAAAACGTTTTCCAACTCACCTTTTTCTCGTGCCATTGCTTGTGCACGACTTTGGTCATTCCAAATCGAAGGATCTTCTAATTCACGTAAAACTTCTTCTAAACGTTCTTTCTTAAGATCGTAGTCAAAGATACCCCCGTAATGTTTCACTACGATCAGATAAGTCTTTTAATTGGTTTAGATAAGGATTAATTTCCACGTAAATTTCTCTCTACAAACTTTCAATATTTGTCTTATTTTATCATATTGCTCTTGCGATACATCAAATAAACACCCAAACAAAAAATACGAAACTGGAAAATTCAGTGTATTTTTCATACAAAAATAAATTAAATATGCTAACATCACATATTTACAACGTTTTTAATAAAAGATAACAATATAAATTATTTATATATTTCAAAACTTTATAAAAATATTATTACAAAACCTTACGTTCGTACATTTCAATTACGTGTATCTAGTTGACCGTATATTTTTTTCGCATAGACTGAAAGTTGTAACAAAAGATGAATGTGAAGTTTCACAGGAGTATCATCATGAAAAAGACATTTATTGCAGCTGCAATCCTTGCAGGCCTTGCATTTACGGGAACAGCAAATGCCTACCAAAGCGAAGTGGGAGGCACTTATAGCTACTTAGATCCTGATCATGGCAGTGGTGTGAGTCAGTTTGGGGTAAATGGTACTTACTACTTTAACCCAGTACAAGTAAAGAACTCGCCACTTGCAGAAGCTGCGTTCTTAGACCGTGCAAGTAACGTAAATGCTGCCGTAAAATACGGTGACAATGACGGAACAAAAAACTCTAGCTACGGTATCGGTGCGGAATATTACGTTCCAAACTCGGACTTTTACTTAGGTGGCGGTGTAGCACGTGATGAGTACAAAGTAAAACGTTATGGCTGGGATAGCAAAACTACACGTTATAACGCTGAAGTCGGTTACCTTCCTGCACCAGGTCTATTGGTTGCGGTAGGTGTACAAGGCTATGACGTGAAAGATGGTGATGACGGCGCAGATCCAACATTACGTGCAAAATACGTAACACAGTTAGGTCAGCATGACATCAATGTAGAAGCACGCGGTGTATTCGGTGACGGCAACAACAAACAATACTATGTTGGTGGTGACTACTACATCGATAAAACACTCAGTGTTGGTGCTGACTATACAAAAGATAAATCAGTTGACCAAGATCAATGGGGAATTACTGCGAAGAAATTCTTCAACCAAAATCTAAGTGTAGATGGCCGTCTTGGATTCGGCGATGACAACTACAATACTTATACTGTAGGTGCGTCTTACCGCTTCTAAGCTATATTTACTCAAAAAGCCATGCAACCGCATGGCTTTTTTTATATCTTAGTATATTTATTAATATCTTATATGCATTAAAAATTTATTATCCTCAAACTTGATTTAACCATTATCTTTTTAGAGTTAATATTATTAAAGAAAATAGATTTTCAAAGTTAAAGAAGAATATATTAATAGTTTGAAAATTTGGCTATCTGTATAATTTAATTTATTTAACGTAGAACATAGATAAATGAATGTAAAAAAAAATATTCTTAACCTAATTATTCTTCCTGTATTATCACTTTTTAATTCTAGATTTGCAAAATCTATTAAACTTGGCTATGTATCAGATCTAGCAAAAAAAGGTGATCCAAAAGCACAACATGAATTAGCTCATATATATGTAGAAGGAAAAATCATAGCTCAAGATTATCAAAAAGCTTTTAAATGGTGTAGCAGTGCAGCAATGAAAGGTGACTCAGATGCTCAAAATAATCTTGGCACAATGTATGAAAATGGTCAGGGTACTGCTCAAGATTATTCAAAAGCGTTAAAGTGGTATCAAAAGGCAGCTGATCAA
The DNA here is from genome assembly GCF_015627175.1 of Acinetobacter pollinis. GTDB lineage: Bacteria > Pseudomonadota > Gammaproteobacteria > Pseudomonadales > Moraxellaceae > Acinetobacter > Acinetobacter pollinis. The sequence continues at coordinate 21,536 of NZ_VTDQ01000015.1, forward strand.
GGCAATACCATCGCGAAAATAAATATGGGATCAATGTATCAAAATGGTAAAGGCTTAAATAAAGATTATGATCAAGCAATTAAATTATATACTGAGTTAGTTACTCAAAATAATCCTATGGCACAAGCTAATCTTGGTGTACTGTATGAAGGTGGTTATGGAGTCCCTCAGGATTATAAAAAAGCATTTAAACTATATAGTAAAGCCGCTCGAACTAATAACCCTGTAGTCCAAACTAAACTTGCATGGATGTATCAAAATGGGTTAGGTATAAATCAAAACTATAAAAAAGCATTCAAATTATATAATAAAGCTGCTGCCCAAGGTGTTTTAGATGCCCAAAGTAATATCGGCGTAATGTATATTATGGGCTTGGGTATAAATAAAAATTATCCAAAAGCATTTGAGCTGTTGAGCAAAGCAGCCACACAAGGACATCCAAGTGCTCAAAACAATCTTGCATTAATGTATTACAAAGGTGTTGGTGTAAAAAAAAGTTATGAGAATGCTTTTTTATGGTTTAGTAAAGGAGCCATACAAGGAGACTCAGATGCTCAAAATAATCTTGGTGTATTATATGAAAATGGTGAGGGTGTAACTCAAAGTGACGAAAAAGCTTTTGAGTGGTATAGTAAAGCTGCTAGTCAAAATAATTTAGATGCAAAACACCATATTGAGAGAATAAAAAAAGATTGCCTCAAATGAGGCACTTTCTAAAATTTTGAGCTATAGTTATTGAGCTAAGCCAACTATTTACCCTCAAACATGATAAATTTCTAATCATAAGTAATTCTTAAGAATATATGATCTCAATCAAATTCATAAAGTAGCTGCAGAAGATAAATACGTAACTTTCAACTGTACACTTACTCTGCCATTATATTCATTCTTATCCAAGGTATATACCAAATAAACCTGATCACTTTGCTCATTAAATTCAAATCTATCTTTTGCATTAAATACAATCGCATCAAGTTCTTGTCCAGATACAAGCTGTAATGTCAGCTTAAGATGTTTATCTTTTAACCATCGATAATTGATCAGTTTAAAAGTACCTTCAAATACTGGCGATGGAAAATTTTGTCCCCATGGTCCTAATTTTTCAATATCCTCAATGGTGTGCAAGTTAAAGTATTTATCTTCAAGCTGTCCATCCGTCCAAATCGTTGCCTCTAAAAGCTGTTGATCGACCTGAGCTATCAATTGTTCGAAACAAGATTTAAACTCATTAAAATATTTCTTTTCTATGGTTAATCCTGCTGCTGCTGCATGACCACCAAAGTAACGAACAAGATGAGGATGTGTTTCTGCCACCTGCTCAATCATATCTCGAATATGAATACCTTCGACAGAACGTGCAGACCCTTTAATATGAATACCATCTTCATCTGGTGCAAACACAATACTTGGACGATGGAACTGCTCTTTTAATCGACCAGCAACAATTCCTATAACGCCTTGATGCCAATGTGGTTCAAATAAGACCAAAGCACTTGGAAGCTGTGTAGCATCTAACTGAATTTGAGCTAAAGCTGTTAGGGCTTCCTCTTTCATTTCAGTTTCAACTTGTCGCCTGTCTAAATTTAGTTGTTGTAACTGTCTTGCCAATGTATAAGCTTGAGAAAAGTTTTCTGACAACAAGCAGTCAATACCTATACGCATGCTATCCATACGTCCTGCCGCATTTAGTCTTGGCCCTAAAACAAAACCTAGGTCTTGTGCAGTTAGCGCTGAAAAGTCACGTCCTGCAACATCGAGTAGTGCTAAAATACCCGCACGACAATGCCCTGCTTGAATTTGTTTTAAACCTGTTTGGATTAAAATACGGTTGTTATAATCTAGTGTAGCGACGTCTGCATACGTACCTAACGCAACTAAATCTAGATACTGCGTCACCGATGTAATTGATTTACCTTGCTGTTTACGTAGTCTCATTAGGCTAGCCAAGACATAAAAGGCAACGCCCACACCTGCCAGAGATTTACTCGGAAAATTACAGTCTAATTGATTTGGATTAACGACAGCCTCTGCATTTGGTGGCTGTTTCGTAGTTAAATGATGATCTGTAATAATCACCTTCATGCCATAGGTCTGTGCCTTTTGCACACCTTCATGACTTGAAATTCCATTATCAACCGTAACCAATAAATTTGGCTGGTACATCTCTTGGACCAAATCTGCAATTTTAGCAGTCAGCCCATAACCGTATTTAAAACGATCAGGAACAACATATTCAACATATGCGCCTACAGCACGCAAAATCAACACCATAATTGCTGTACTGGTCGCACCATCTGCATCATAGTCACCTACGATGACAATTTTCTCTTGTAAATCTATCGCATTATTTAGCAGTCCTACCGCTTTATCCAAGTCTTTTAAAGTGGGAGGAAGAAGCTTAGGTAACTTAAGTTCCAATTCTGAAACTGAATGAATAGAACGACGTGCTAAAAGGTTAGCTATAAATGGCGAAAGCCCTAGAAACTTTTCAGGGCTTGTTTTAAGTGGTCTTTGACGAATATGGAGCATAAATTTATGGCATTAAACGTTGGAGAACCCAAGTCGTATCTTGTTTAATATATTGAAGACGGTCATGCAAGCGATTAGGACGGCCTTGCCAAAACTCATAAGACGTCGCTTGAAGGCGATAACCTCCCCAAAAATTTGGTTTGTCTAAGGTCTGTTGCTGTTGAAGCGCTTCTGACAAATGTTCAAATTTTTGCTGAAGTTTTTCCCTGCTTTCAATTGTACCACTTTGAGGTGTACTCACATGTGCAGCAATTTGACTATCTCTTGGTCTTTTATGGTAATAATCTACAGACTCTTGCTCAGAAATTTTAATTACTTGACCATGAATACGGACTTGACGCTCTAGACTTGGCCAATAAAATAGAATTTCTGCAAATGCATTTTCTGCAAGATCTAATCCTTTTTGACTATCATAGTTTGTATAGAAGTCATATCCACGCTCTGTTGCACCACGTAATAGTACAGTTCTTACATGTGGATGCCCTTCTCGATCTGCGGTTGCAAGAGACATTGCATAAGGTTCGTGAAGTTGAGCTTCCAATGCAAAATTAAACCAATTTAAGAATTGCTGATGTGGATCTTGAGAAACCTGATTTTCTGTTAGCTCACCTTGCTCATAGCTTAAGCGTAGCTCACTTAAATCTTTAATCGTATCAGTCATCAAACATTTTCCTCAGCATATTTACGAATTAAATCAGCCAAATCATTGGCTAAAGCAGTGACTTCAGTTGCATGTTCACCTTCAACCATGACGCGAATCATCGGTTCTGTACCAGATTTACGAATAAGTAGGCGACCACGACCTTCGAGCTGTTTTTCAGCGTCTTTGAATGCTTGATTCAAATGAGGTATAGCAAACGGGTCAATCATTTTATCTAACCGTACATTTACCAAAACCTGAGGGAATAATTTTAATTCTGCCGTCAATTCATGCAATGATTTTTTCTGATAAACCATGACAGTCAGTACTTGTAATGTTGCGATAATCGCATCGCCTGTTGTACTTTTATCTAACGTGAGAATATGACCTGATGGCTCTCCGCCAATACTCCATTGTTTTTCTGCAAGTGCTTGCAATACATATCGATCACCAACATTTGCACGTACAAATGGAACATCTGCTTCTCGAAGCGCAAGCTCAAATGCCATATTACTCATGACAGTGCCCACAATACCTACAGGTTTCTTTTTTGCTTTTGTCGCTAAAATATAAAGAATATGATCGCCATCTACTAAATTTCCCCGATGATCTACCAATACAACACGATCTGCATCACCATCAAAAGCAACCCCTAAATCGGCCTGATGCTCAAGGACTGCTTTTTGTAAAGCCTGTGGGTGTGTTGAACCACAATCTTCATTAATGTTTAAACCATTCGGCTCATTATAAATCGTAACAACTTTTGCCCCAAGTTCTCTGAATACGGCTGGACCAACGTTGTAAGCCGCACCATTGGCACAATCGACTACAATTTTTAGATTTCTTAAATCATAATGGTAAGGAAATGTCGATTTACAAAACTCAATATAACGACCATTCGCATCTTTTACTCGGACGCTTTTTCCAAGATCTGCTGTGTTTTCAATGACAATTTCTTTTTCAAGCTCGCTATTAATTTCATCCTGAATTGTATCTGGAAGTTTCTTTCCTTCAGATGAAAAGAACTTAATTCCATTATCAAAATACGGGTTATGCGATGCAGAAATCACGATACCCGCATCGGCATGTAATGCACGTGTTAAGTGTGCAATTGCAGGTGTTGGCAATGGACCAAGCAAATGTACATAAACACCCGCAGCATTTAAACCTGACTGTAATGCTGACTCTAAAATATATCCCGAAAGACGTGTATCTTTGCCAAGCACCACCACAGGTTTATGATTAAAACTATGTTGCTTTAATACTTTACCAGCAGCAAATCCTAGTTTTAATGCAAACTCTGGTGTAATTGGAAGCTGTCCAAATTTTCCACGTATACCATCTGTGCCAAAATAACTCATGCGTCTCTCATACAGTCAAAACTTTTACTGTGGGCAATCTATAGATTTATACCCAATTCATATTCACAATTTGAAATACTTTACACCAAAAATAAAAAAACCGTCATCACAATGACGGTTTTCCTACAGTTAATTTACTTAAAGTATAAATTAACCTAGCTGATAGTTTGGTGCTTCTTTCGTAATAGTCACATCATGCACATGAGACTCTTTCATGCCTGCAGAAGTAATTTTCACAAATTTTGCATTTTGACGAAGGTCATCAATTGTTGCAGAACCTGTATAACCCATAGATGAGCGTAGGCCACCCATCATTTGATGTAGGATTGCACCCATAGTACCTTTATACGGCACACGACCTTCAATACCTTCTGGAACAAGCTTTTCTGCACCTGCTTTTGCATCTTGGAAATAGCGGTCAGCTGAACCTGAAGAACCTGCCATTGCACCTAAAGAGCCCATACCACGGTATGCTTTATAATAGCGACCTTGGAAAAATTCTACCTCACCTGGTGCTTCTTCAGTACCTGCAAGTAAAGAACCTACCATAATCGTACTTGCACCAGCACCAATGGCTTTAGACATATCGCCAGAGAAACGGATACCACCATCTGCAATAAGCGGAATTTGATCTTTAAGCGCATTTGCAACACTATCAATTGCAGAAATTTGTGGTACACCAATACCTGCAACAATGCGTGTTGTACAAATAGAACCCGGTCCAATACCAACTTTTACAGCATCGGCACCAGCATCAAGTAAAGCAAGCGCAGCATCGCCAGTCGCGATATTTCCACCAATCACTTGCACTTGTGGGAAGTTTTTCTTCACCCAGTTTACACGATCAATTACACCTGCTGAATGACCATGTGCAGTATCTACCACAATCACATCTACGCCGGCTTCAACTAAAGCTTCAACACGAGATGGTGTTTCTGCACCAGTACCTACTGCTGCACCCACACGTAAACGACCTAAATGATCTTTTGAGCTATTTGGGTAAGACTCTGCTTTACGAAAGTCAGTGACTGTAATTAAACCTTTAAGCGCTTGGTTATCGTCAACCACTAACACTTTTTCAATACGATGTTTTTGTAATAATGCTTGAATATTTTCTTTAGATTCGCCTTCACGCACAGTTACCAAACGTTCTTGTGTCGTCATTAAATTACTAACAGGCTGTTCTAAATTGGTTTCAAAACGTGTGTCACGCCCAGTAATAATCCCAACAACACGACCATCTTTAACAACAGGCAAACCGCTAATGTTATTTGCTTGTTTAATTGCAATCAGTTCACGTATTGTGGTTTCTGGTGTAACAGTAATAGGGTCTTTGACCATACCCGCTTCGAATTTCTTAACGCGACGAACTTCAGCCGCTTGTGCAGCAATATCCATATTTTTATGAATAATACCAATACCACCATTTTGAGCCATTGCAATTGCCATACGAGCTTCAGTTACCGTATCCATTGCAGCAGAAACAAGAGGAACATTCAGGTGGATATCACGTGTTAAACGCGATTTTAGAGAAACATCTTTTGGGAGGACAGTAGAATAGGCAGGCACTAAAAGGACATCATCGAAGGTTAGCGCTTCTTGAATGATGGTTAGCATAACAATCTCACTGGTTAATTCCGTGAGCTATTATAAACAAATTTTATTTTAAATTGCATCGTTTCTTTTAATTTCTTTTAAATACTTGATGTGATGCTTGTTTTTATCATATTTAACTGATTTAAAATAAAAGAAAAATGCAGTATTTTTAACAAATACTGCATTTTGGTTCTCTAAAGAACTAAAAATAATAATGTTGAATCAGCGTACTTATACCCACCAATAAGAAAATAACTGCTCCAATTTTATGAATGAGCGCAATTGGTAATTTTCCTGCCAAACGATCTCCAATAAATACAGCAGGTGCATTTGCAATCATCATTCCAATCGTAGTTCCTAGCAATACCGTCCAAATACTATCGAAACGTGCAGAAAGCGCGACAGTAGCAATTTGTGTTTTGTCACCAATTTCTGCAAGAAAAAATAAAATAAAGGTGGCACCAAACACACCAAAGCGTTGCCATTGATTAATACTTTCTTGACCGTCATCTAATTTATCTGGAATAAGCATCCAAATTGCCATACCAATAAAACCAAGTGCTAAAACCCACACCATCGTGGTTGGACTCACAACAGTGGTGAGCCACTGCCCCAAAACAGCAGACACCCCATGATTAATTGTCGTTGAAATAACAATTGCTGCTAAAATTGGAACAGGTTTTCTAAAACGTGCGGCAAGTAATAAGGCAAGAAGTTGTGTTTTGTCGCCCATTTCTGCAAGAGCAACAACTGCAACGGATATTAGGAAGGCATACATATATGTTTTCCTTGGCTGGCAATAGCTACCAATGATTCATCTCTCCTGCCAGCCAAAAAGTTGCAGAGTGATAAATCAAAGGTCTTGCCAACAAAAGAAAAATTTGGTTCTTTGCTATGATGACCATGTTCGATAGAACAAGTATGTTGATCATCATCTATTTACAATAACTGTAAATAGCGGCTACTCCCCAATGAAGTTACTGATAATTATATAAGTTTTTTTTAATATTGCAATCCCTACTAAAATGGTTGGTTTAATTTTATTTTGAAACAAACCTTAAAATAATCTTAATTATTTGTTTTATAAATTCTTATTGATTTATATTTATCGTTTTTAAATATAAAAAAGCCCCGCTAAAGCGAGGCCTTTTTATATGTATTATTTACAGTAAAAGTGAACGAATATCATTTAATAATTTCGTCAGCTTATTTGTAAATCGTGCTGCATCTGCACCGTTAATTACACGATGGTCATAAGACAGCGACAACGGTAACATTAAACGTGGATCAAAATCTTTACCATTCCAAACAGGTTGTATCGTTGCAGGTGAAATACCCAAAATCGCAACTTGTGGCCAATTTACAAGTGGTGTAAACGCTGTTCCACCAATGCTACCTAAACTCGTAATTGTAAAGTTTGCACCTTGTAAATCTTTTGGAGAAAGTTTCTTCTCACGCGCCTTTTTGCTCAGTTCACCCAATTCAATTGCAATATCTTTAATTGATTTTTGATCTGGATTACGAATAACTGGTACTGTCAATCCATCTGGTGTTGCCACTGCAATGCCCATATGAATTTCGTTACGAAGTAAGACACTTTTCTGATCATCTGCTAAATGTGCAGCAAAATAAGGCTCTTCTTTAAGAAGGTGTGCAACAGCTTTTGCAATAAATGCAAGAATGGTTAAGCTTATGCCTTGCTGTTTAAAGCCACCTTTAAGTTCACCGCGCCATGCTTCTAAGTCAGTAATATCAGCATGATCAAACTGTGTAACTTGCGGAATAAAGTTATTCAATGACAATTGCGGTACAGAAACTTGCTGTAGGCGTGTCATTGGCTTTTCTTCAACACCACCAAATGCCGTAAAATCAGGTAACTTTGGTAATCCAGCAGCTGGTGCTGTAGTCGTTGCTTCAGCAGTTTTAGGTTTTTCTGTTAAACGCTGTTTAACAAAAGCAAAAACATCTTCTTTCATTAAGCGTGCATGTGGACCTGATGCTTTCACTTCAGCAAGTACTACACCTAACTCACGTGCAAGTTTGCGTACAGCAGGGCCTGCATATACTTTGGCATTGTCTGCTTGTTGTTGCTTCGTTAGTTTTTCAGTAGATGAGTGTGCTTCGACAGAAGAAGTTTTCTCTACAACTTGTTGTGGTGCAGATGAAGCTTTAGGCGCAGTCGCTTGCGGTGCAACAGGCGCATTCACTTGTGATGCTTTTGAACTACCCTTCACCTCAATCGTTGCAAGTTTCACACCTTGTTTAACAGTCTGTCCAACTTCAACATGTAAAGCAGTAACCACACCTGACTCGGTACTTGGTACTTCAACAGTTGCTTTATCCGACTCTACAACAATAATGCTGTCATCTTTTTCGATCGTGTCACCAACTTTTACTAATATTTCAGCAATAGCCGCTTGATCAACACCAAGGTCTGGTACTGTCATTTCAACAGAACCACCTAATGCTTGAGTAGATGGTTCTTCTTGTACTTGCACTGTTGGCTCAGCAGACTTTTCTACTTGCTGAGGTGCCGATGTAACAGGGGCAGCATCTTTTGAAGTAGTTGTTGTTTTTAACTTAATAAGAACAACACCTTCTTGGATTAAATCACCTTCTTTAATTTCAATGCTTTCAACAACGCCTGCAGAGGTACACGGTACTTCAACGGTTGCTTTATCCGACTCTACAACAACAATACTGTCATTTTCTTCAATCGTGTCACCAACTTTGACAAGAATTTCGCCAACAGTTGCTTTTTCAACACCAATATCAGGTACTTGAATATCAACCACTTGTGAAGAAGTCGATGTCTGAACAGGCGCTGTTTCTACTTTTTCTTGGGTAGAAACTTGCGTTGCAGATGGTTCTACTTTCTCTTCTTTTTTTGGTTCACTTGGTGCGGCAGATTGTTGCTCTGAAGATGATATTTCAAGAAGTGGAACACCTTCTCCGATTTCATCGCCCTCTTTTACAAGAATTTTGGTCACTACACCTGCTGAAGTACTTGGTACTTCAACAGTTGCTTTATCTGACTCTACAACAATAATGCTGTCATTTTCTGCAATGGTATCGCCAACTTGAACAAGGATTTCGCCAACAGTTGCTTTATCGACACCAATATCAGGTGTTTTGATTTCCATGCTTAGTTCTCCTCACCTGCTTGATCTTCACGATACTCAGCAACGGGTTGTACTTCAGGATGCGCTTGTGGTGCCCATGCAACAGGACGATCCGTATCTAACTCAAATGATGAAATAGCATCTTTAACTAAGCGGTTATCTACTTCACCTTCGTCTGCTAGTTTCTTCAGTGTTGCAACAACAATATGTGCAGCATCTACACCAAAGTAGCTACGAAGGTTTGCACGTGTATCTGAACGACCGAAACCATCTGTCCCTAATGTTACATATGGGCGGTTGTCTGGAAGATATGCACGAATTTGTTCACTATAGGCACGCATATGGTCTGTTGCTGAAACAACAATACCATCTGTCGGGCGCAATTGCTGTGACACCCAAGATTCTTGTGCTGTTTCATCCATCGGATGTAGGCGATTATGTTCTTCACATACCATACCATCACGCGCAAGCTCATTAAAGCTTGTAACACTCCAAACGTTTGAGTGAATTTGGTATTCATCACGAAGAATTTTTGCAGCTTTAATCACTTCACGCAAAATAACGCCTGAACCGAGTAGCTGAACAGTTGCTTTTTCATCTTCTTCAAATAAATACATACCACGTTTAATTCCCTCTTCAACGCCTTGTGGCATTGGTGGGTGTTCGTAGTTCTCATTCATTAATGTTAAGTAATAGAACACACGCTCTTGGTCTGCGTACATACGTTTTAGACCATCATGCATAATTACAGCAAGTTCATAACCAAAACATGGATCGTAAGATACACAGTTTGGAATTGTTCCTGCAAGAATATGCGAGTGACCGTCTTGGTGCTGTAAACCTTCACCATTTAAGGTAGTACGACCTGCTGTTGCACCGAACAAGAAACCTTGTGCTTGTGCATCGCCTGCTGCCCAAGCAATATCACCAATACGTTGGAAACCAAACATTGAGTAATACATATACATTGGAATCATTGGCAAGTTATTGGTTGAATAACTTGTTGCTAATGCAGCCCATGCACTCATTGCACCTGCTTCATTAATTCCTTCTTGCAACATATGACCATCTTTTGCTTCGCGATAGTTCATCAGTTGCTCTTGGTCTTCAGGCGTATATTTCTGACCATGTGCAGCATAAATACCAAGCTGACGGAACATACCCTCTAAACCGAATGTACGTGCTTCATCGGGAACAATAGGTACAACATGATTTTTCAGTGCTTTTTCTTTAAGTAAAGCAGAAATTAAGCGCACAGAAACCATGGTAGTCGATTGTTCTTTACCACCACTTCCTTTTAACACAGCATCAAATACAGACAACTCAGGAATTGGTAAAGCAGCACTTTCTTTACGACGCGCAGGTAAGTAGCCACCGAGTGACTCACGGCGCGCTTTAAGATATTTCATCTCAGGTGAGTTTTCACTTGGACGATAGAATGGTAATTCTTCTAATTGCTCATCATTAAACGGCAGGTTAAAGCGGTTACGGAAGTATTTTAGTGATTCTAACTGCATCTTTTTAATCTGATGCGTCTTGTTCACTGCTTCGATTTCGTCAGAAAGACCATAACCTTTGACAGTTTTAGCAAGAATAACTGTTGGTTGACCATTGCTTTGTGTCGCCGCCGCATAGGCAGCATATACTTTATGAGGATCATGTCCACCACGTTGTAATGCGTCAATATCATCATCACTTAAGTGTTTTACAAGCTCTTCAGACTCAGGATATTTACCAAAGAAATGCTCACGTGTATAAGCACCACCTTTCACTTGATAACGCTGGTAATCGCCATCTACAGTTTCATCCATACATGCTTTTAGTGCACCTGAATGATCTTTTGCAAGTAGTGGATCCCACTGACGACCCCATACCACTTTAATAACGCGCCAACCTGCGCCACGGAATAAAGACTCTAATTCTTGTATAATCTTACCATTACCACGTACAGGACCATCTAGGCGTTGTAAGTTACAGTTTACAACCCAAATAAGATTATCTAACTTTTCACGCCCAGCAAGAGAAATAGCACCTAAGCTTTCAGGTTCATCCATTTCACCATCGCCAAGATATGCCCATACCTTACGGTCTTCTTCTTTAATCAAACCACGATTCATCAAATATTTTTGAATGTGTGCTTGATAAATTGACATAATTGGCCCAAGTCCCATTGAAACAGTTGGGAACTGCCAATAGTCAGGCATTAAATAAGGGTGTGGGTAGCTTGGTAAGCCATTTCCGTTTACTTCACGACGGAAATTACCCAGTTGTTCTTCTGTTAAACGACCTTCTAAGAATGAACGTGCATAAATACCAGGTGCGCAGTGGCCTTGGTAGTAAATCATGTCACCGCCAAAGTTATCACTATTGGCACGGAAGAAATGGTTAAAACCAACATCATAAAGTGTTGCCGAAGATGCAAAACTTGCTAAGTGACCGCCTAAATCGTCACCTGTTTTATTTGCACGTAACACCATCGCCAAGGCATTCCAACGGATAAGTGCACGAATACGACGCTCCATACTAGAGTCACCTGGCATAGCAGGCTCTTCTTCAACTGAGATCGTATTTAAATATGGCGTATTAAGACGCTGGATTGGGACATGCTTAGCAACAGCTTGCTGATACAATTTTTCTAATAAGAAAGCGGCACGTTCTGTACCCATATGTTGTAAAACAGAATCAAAGGCATCTTGCCATTCTTGGGTTTCTTGAGCGTCGGAATCACCATAATACGCCATATTTCACCTTTCCTTAATCATTATCAATAACCGCTTATAGTTTTACCATGTTTTCATGGCTATAAGTAATGGTTACATTTGAATACAACTATATCTCGACATTTCGTAAATAAATACCGATGGATTTAAACCACTTTAAACATAAAATTACGATGTAAGTCATTTTATGATAAAGCCCTATTTTTCTAGCTTATAGAGATTTTACTGGCCATATTATACATCAGTTTTTATATGCAACTTATGGCAACATTGCTAAATAAGTTTCAGGGTTTTTACGCTTTCCATCAAGTACAATTTCATAATGTAAATGTGAACCTGTACATCTCCCTGTACAACCTACTTTTGCAATTTCCTCTCCAGCCTCTACACGATCTCCTACTTTCACTAAAAGGCGTGAGGCATGTCCATAACGTGTAAGGTAACCGTTTCCATGGTTAATTTCTACAAATTGACCGTAACCTGTCACCCATCCAGCACGTACAACTAATCCAGAACCCGAAGCGACAATAGGTGTACCTGTCGGTGCGGCAAAATCAACGCCTGAATGACCTTCTCTTTTTCCAAACATCACACGCTCTCCAAAATCAGAGCTCATACGTGCGTTGGGTAATGGATGCTGTGTTAGCCAATTCATGACGGCATTTTTTTCTGAGAATCGGCTATTTTTCGCAGCAATATTTGAAACAACATTCGTCTTATCTTTTAAACGATTCTGCTGTTCACGTGATTCAGTTATTCGTTGACTACTATAATTTTCAATCAAATCTGCATAAGCAAAAGGGGTAGATGCAAGGACGGACAAGGCAAAAAAAATACGGCGCATAAATGTTCCCAATATGTGGGTTTAACCTAAATCGTTTCAGAACCCTTGTTTGAATACGCATAATTCCATTAACATCTCATTTGGTATTAAATGAGAGTTATGAAATGTCACAACCCACCAAGTTTTTCGAAACAGCAAATAAAAAAATAAATAAATCAAGTAACGTAAAACACTTAACCCAGCAAGTGGCTTACTGGCAAAAGCTTACAAAGATTATTCAACCCATATTGCCTCAACCAGAAGATTGGCAAATCGCATGTTATCAACATGGTATCTTAACAATTACTGGTGAAAATCAAGCAATGGTGAGTCAGCTCGGTTACCTGCAAAAAAACTATATACAAAAGTTATCTCAATTAGATGACTTTAAAGACTTAGAAAAAATCCATGTAAGGTTGCGCTTTCAGCCCAAACCCAAAGAAACTCAGAAAGATGCTGTTCCTCTTCCTCAAGAAACTCAAAGCATGCTTGAAAGTGCAGCAAGTTTTGTTACAGACCCTAAACTTAGCCAAGCACTACTTAACTTTGTAAACCGTAAAAAATAGACCACCCAATTATTATGGTTTTTATCTAAATGATCAATTTTACTTGCTATATTTCAATAGCCATAATTTTAAAATTAAATGCTTAAATTACACTAACATAAGGAATAGGACAGTTTTTTATATCATCAAATGTTACAATTTCATAAGAAGAAGGATCATTTTTAACATTGCGCAATAACTGATTATTTAGCGCATGCCCCGATTTATAAGCATCAAATTTTGCAATAACTTGATAACCTAACAAATAAAGATCGCCTACAGCATCTAAAATTTTATGACGAACGAATTCATCGTTATAACGCAAACCTTCTTCATTCACGACACCATTTTCATCTACTCCAATGGCATTTTCCAAACTTGCACCTAAAGCTAAATTATTCGCTTTTAAAAAATCTAAATCTTTCATAAAACCAAAGGTACGCGCATCACTTACTTCATACACAAAAGTTTCAGTAGAAAAATCGATGGTGGCCGATTGGTATTCTCTCGCAAAAGCAGGATGATCAAAATCTATTGTAAAGTTCAGCTGAAAACCTTCATGTGGTGAAAATTTTGCAGTTTTATCATTAATCTGAGCATCGATAGGTTTTAAAATTTTAATAAATTTTTTCGGGGCGTCTTGCTCAACAAGTCCACCTTGCATAAGCAAGTAAATAAATGGCCCTGCACTACCGTCCATAATAGGTGCTTCTGAGGCTGAAACTTCAACAATTAAGTTATCTATGCCTAGTGCTGCAATCGCACTCATCACATGCTCAATTGTACCTACTTTAAAGTCACCCTGAATCAGGTTCGAACACATAAATGCTTCTTGTATTAGCATTGCATCTGCAGGAATGTCTACAGGCGGATTGACATCTATACGACGAAAAACAATGCCCGAATCAACCGTATGCGGCACAAAATTAATCATGACTTTTTGTCCGCTATGCAAACCAATTCCGCTGGCTTTAACAACACGTTTGAGGGTACGCTGTTTCAACATCTGTACTCATCTTCTACCTATAAATCCGCTATACGTTAGCACATTTAGCCATTGATAAAAAAGAAAAAAGGTAGATGAAACACCTACCTTTTTTCAGATTAAACCTATCGGCTAAACAAATATTACCTACCTTGTTGTTTTTTAAGGTATTCTTGAATACTCATTGGACTAGGTCTTGAATTCGACTGTGCTGCCGTTGGCTCATGTTGTGATGCATTTTCAGCCTGTTGCTGTCTTTGAATCGCAGGAATCTCATCTTCAGACACTGGTTGCTGACGTGCAGCCTGTTGGTGAGCCGCCTGATGTACAGCAACTTTTGAAGGTCTAGATTCTTGCTTATTTGCATTACGTGTCAGACCAGTTGCGATGACAGTAACACGAATTTCATCGCGTGCTTCAGGGTCAAATACTGTACCGAAGAAAATTTCACCTTCATCTAAGTCAACAATCTGATTGACTACGTCAGTAATGATTTGGGTTTCACGTAAAGTAACGTCATTACCACCTGTAATATTAATGAGCGCACCCTTAGCATTCATAATATTTACGTTATCTAGCAATGGGCTACGAATAGCCAAACGAGCTGCCTCTTCAGCACGCTCAGGACCTGAGCTTTTACCCTCACCCATCATTGCATAACCACGTGTGCTCATTGCTGTTTTTAAGTCAGCAAAGTCAAGGTTAATATGCCCAGGACGCACAACAAGATCAAAAATACTACGTACAGCGCTAAGTAAAACATCATCTGCTTTACGATAAGCATCTTGCATTGAAATATCGCCATACACATTTAGTAGACGTTCGTTAGGAATAATAATTAACGAATCTACAAACTGTTCTAAAGCTTCAATCCCTTTTTCAGCAGATTTTTGGCGGCGACGACCTTCAAAGTTAAATGGTGTAGTCACCACACCAACCGTAAGTAGCCCCATCTCTTTAGCAACTTCTGCAACCACTGGCGCAGCACCTGTACCTGTACCACCGCCCATACCTGCAGTTACAAATACCATGTCTGCACCTTCTAGGTGCTGACGAATTTGCTCACGGCTTTCTTCTGCTGCAATTTGACCCACTTCAGGGTTTGCACCTGCACCCAAACCACGAGTGCTTTGCTCACCAAGTTGGATTTTAAAAGGTGCGTTCATACGATCGAGTGCTTGTTTATCTGTATTTGCACAAACAAACTTCACACCTTTAATGTCAGATTGCACCATGTGTTGAACAGCGTTACCACCGCCACCCCCAACACCAAATACAGTGAAACGGGCTTGACCGTTACCATCAACTTGTTCGTCGTCTAAAAATTCAAATGAGGCCATGACCTTGAGTGTTCCTAATGTTTATTGGCAGTCACTTGAGCCCGTATACTGCCTTGCACTTCATAACTAAAAATACAAATTTTTTTTAGGATGAAGCGAGAGGGTTACCTTTGTCAAGCATGAACGCTCTCACTTACAACATCCCAACAATGTCTAAACTGAATTTAACTCAAAAAATTGACTTCAGCTTATTGTTTAATGTATTCCATCCACTTTTTAAACGCTCTACAAACGTTTGATCTACTTCATCACTTTCTACATCAAATGCCTCTGATGTTTCACTCTGACTGTACATAAGTAACCCAGCTGCTGTTGCATACTGAGATCGTCTAAGTGCAGGAAGTAATTCATCTGCTGCTGTTACCGCAATTGGTGCGTTACCAAGATGTGCAGAAATACCAACGATTTTACGTGTAAAGCTAATCATACCTTCAATTTGACAAGCATCACCTGTTAACACAATACCATGATACAACCCATGAATGGCTCCTGTCGCCTCTAAGTCATAACGAACTTTATTTAAGATCTCTTCATAGCGCGCTATAATAATTTCACTGAGTTCTATACGACTAATTGTCTGAGGACCTTCAATACCATGCACTTGGATCATATGATCTGGCTTTACTGCATGTAAATCGATACAACCATGTAAAACTTTAAGTCTTTCCGCTTCTTCTGTCGTCGTCTGTAGGACAGCAGCAATATCTCGGGTTACATTTTCACCACCAATGGTATAAGTCTGTGTTAATGCAAGTCGACCATCTAAATATACAGCAACGTTCGTTGTACTTGCACCGATATCAATCAGACAAACACCATAATCTTTTTCATCTTGCAATAAACTTGCTTCAGCTATTGGCAGACAAGAAATAATCATCTTCTCGACGCCTATACTAGCACCTTTCATTGCACGATCTAAATTTTGCATCGTATGAATGGGTAACATCATCAACTGATAGTGACCAGTAATTTGCTGTGCAGACATATCTACAGGATTCACTACCCACTGATCCGTACCATCTAATTCAAAACCTAAAGGAACGGCGCTAGATAAGTAGTAGTCTGGTATAATATATTGCTCTTTTGCGAGCTCTAATGCACGCACAACTTCGTTTGTTGTAATAATTTTTTCTGGGTTAATAATAGATGTTGTGCCCACCGCATAAAAGCTTTTCAAATCAGTACTTGGAATAGAGACCCATGCTGAATGGATACGGCATTCAGCCATATCTTCAGCCTCGGATACTGCATTTTTTATTGCAGAAATCACTTTATCCAAACTTACAATTTTACCTTTACTCATTCCACGGTTTCGCGCGGTGGCCATACCCACAACTTCAATGTTGTCTGGTGCATGTACCTTTCCAATTAGAACAGCAATCTTATGCGTTCCAATATCTATTGCTACAACTGAGGAAACAGCGTCACTCATTACCTAATACCATTCATTTATCATTTAGTTTTGGCGTATTGACCGCCTGTTATATTAAAAAACCGCATATTATCACTTGGTCTTCTGTTTAGCTGCAATGCTACTGTCATTATTCGTTACAACAAATTGTCCATGAAATACTGGTGGACGTCCTTTCCATTGAATAGATAACCCATTTCTATAACGTAAATCAATTGTCGCGATTTGTGCCCATACTGGTTGTAAGTCTCTAGATGCCATTTGACTTAGACGTTGCAGTTTACTCATTGTTTGATCTTGGTCAACAATAATTCTTAAACCTGTATCAAACTGCATAAACCACGTCATCCGCTCTGTAAGATACAACTCCTTTAAGTGTAAATTTAAAGGTTGGAACAACTGATTAATCTCATTATATCTTCGCATCATTAATTGAGCCTGACTTGCAGGTCCATGCAGTAATGGCAGATTATTATGATTTTGCGGTACAGCTTCTTTAAACACCGTACCATTATCACTTAAAAGACGACCTGTTCCCCAGCGAGCCACAGGATGCTGAGGAATAATACGTAAACGAATCTGATCTGGCCATGCACGAGAAACAACCACATGGTCAATCCATGAAATTTCTAAAGCACGATCACGAATTTGCTCTAAATCTGCAGTAAAATAATTGTTTTTTACCACAGGTTGAACATAGCTCACTACCTGCCGTTTTTCTACAGAAGAATCAACACCTACAACATCCAAATCTGCAACATGTGCATCTGTAATCACCTTATACAGCCCATACACACCAACTAATGCGATGACAGTTGCAAATACAAGTAAAAGCCATCCACCAATATTTGCTATTTTTTCCTTTTTAGAGGGCGGCTTATCGTGAATAGATGTCACTGCTGCCGTACGTTTACGGCGCATTGCTGCAGGTAGTTGAGCCATAAACTAGTCAGCCACCTTAAGTGTTTGCTCTAAGATAGCCAAACATAATGCATCGAAACTGTAGCCAACAGCTTGCGCAGCTTTAGGAACAAGAGAGTGACTGGTCATTCCTGGTACAGTATTCACTTCAAGTAACCAAAAATTCCCATGTTCATCGCGCATTGCGTCTATACGTCCCCACCCACTTGCACCGACTGCCTGAAAAGCACGTAAGGTTAAAGATTGTAATACTTCTTCATCTTCACTAGACAAACCACTTGGAATACCATACTGCACATCATTACGCTGATATTTTGCATCGTAATCATAAAAAGCAACGTCTTCAGGTGGCTGTAGTCGAATAACAGGTAAAGCCTGACCATTTAAAACCACAATAGTATACTCTTTTCCTGTAATCCATTTTTCAGCCATAACAACATCATCAAGTGCCGTTGCTTTTTCAATAGCTAAAGCAAAGTCTTCTGCTTTTTCAACTTTGCTCATTCCAATACTTGAACCTTCATGTACTGGTTTAATAATCAATGGCAATCCAAGCGCATCAATCACATCTTTAGCTAAAGTATCTTTCGTTACAATACGATAAGGTGCTGTCGGTAAGTCACTTCCCTGCCAAATTTGTTTTGTTTTAACTTTATCCATACCAATGGCAGAGCCCTGTACACCTGTTCCTGTATAGGGAAGGTTCAGCCATTCAAGTACACCTTGAATCTGACCATCTTCACCACCTCGGCCATGCAGTACAATAAATGCACGATCATAGTTCACAAGTTCAGTGACAGAACGCACTTTAGGATCAAATGCTTCAGCCTCAACACCTGAACGCAATAAAGATGCAAGCACAGAGTTTCCACTGTCTAAAGAGACGTCTCTTTCAGCAGAACGACCTCCAAGTAACACCGCGACTTTGCCGAATTTAGAAGCATTTGACACGTTTATTTCCTTACACAATATGAATAAAAACCAGATAGCTTGAAATTACAGAAACAATTTTTTCTGTGCTAAATCTGCAGAAATAGCACCTACGTTACCCGCACCTTGTGTGAGCACCAAGTCATTGGACTGTAATACGCTTTTAATAACATTTTCAAGGTGCTTTTCATCAATTGGATCTATGAGTATTGGCTCGACCTGACCACGTAGACGAATACTGCGTGCCAATGCACGACTATCCGCACCAACAATTGGTTTTTCACCTGCTGGATATACTTCTAATAAAATAAGTTGATCAACCTCAGAGAGAACATCTACAAAATCGTCAAAACAATCTCGTGTTCTTGAGAAACGATGGGGTTGAAATACCATCACTAAACGTCGATCGGGATGGCTTTGGCGTGCAGCTTTAATCGTTGCATCCACTTCTTTCGGATGATGACCATAATCATCTACAAGTTTTACCGTCCCTTCATTAAGCGGATATTCACCTTGAATTTGGAATCTACGCCCAACACCACTAAATCCTGCTAAGGCACGACTGATTGCACCATCAGATACACCTTCATCTGTTGCAACACCTATTGCAGCTAAGGCATTTAAGATGTTATGTAATCCTGGCTGATTAATCGTTAACCGTAATGGCTCGTGACCTTTACGCAACACGGTAAAGTGTGACTGCATCCCATCTTGTAATATATCAATCGCACGAATATCGTTATCTTCACCAAAACCATACGTCAGTATAGGTCTTGCCAATCTTGGCATAATTTCTCTAATGTTTGCATCATCACCACAAACCACTGCCAAGCCATAAAATGGAAGACGTCGAGTAAACTCTACAAAAGTGTCTTTGAGCTTATCAAAGCTACCCTCATAGGTATCCATATGATCTGCATCTATATTGGTAATAATTGCTGCCATAGGTTGTAAATGCAGAAAAGATGCATCTGATTCATCTGCTTCCGCAACAATGAAACGACTTTCTCCTAAAGCTGCATTTACACCAGTACTATTTAGCAGTCCACCAATCACATATGTAGGATCAAAATTCTCTTCCGCAAGCATTGTAGTCAGTAAACTGGTCGTTGTCGTTTTTCCATGTGTACCTGCAACCGCAATACCATGACGATAGCGCATTAACTCGCCTAGCATTTCTGCACGACGCACTAAAGGGATGCGTTGTTCTATAGCCGCTTTGACTTCAGGATTTTCACGATCAATTGCTGTTGAAACCACAATCACATCAGCATTTTTTATATTGTCAGCAGCATGGCCAATAAATACTGCTAAGCCATCTTTTTCTAGTTGGGCTGTGGTTTTTGAAGCTTTAATATCAGAACCTGATACATGGTAACCTTGGTTTTTCAAAACCTCAGCTATACCACACATACCAGCACCACCAATACCTACAAAATGAATATGCTTAATACGACGCATTTCAGGAACTTTAATTAATTTTTTTGCTTGTTGAGCAGGGATTGCTGGAGACATATAACTCTCTAACTATAGTGTTTCAATTAAATGAGCGACTTTTTCTGTCGCATTTGGTTGCGCATGTTGACGCGCTTTTACTGCCATTTCAGATAATGATGCACGACTCATGAGTGGTGTAAGTACCTCAACTGCATGATCCACCGTAAATGTTGCTTGAGGACAAAGCTTTGCCGCACCTATATCAGATAAGAAGCGTGCATTTGCAGTCTGATGGTCATCTACAGCACTTGGTAGTGGAATAAAAATAGCAGCCACACCAGCGGTCGCAACTTCAGTAACCGTCAAGGCACCTGCTCGACAGACAATTAGATCCGCATCACTGTATGCTTTAGCCATGTCTTCAATAAAAGGAACAACATCTACCTGTATATGTTTTGGTAAATTTTCATACTGTGCTTGTGTTGCTTCTAGTTTTTGTTGACCACACTGATGTGTAATATGCAAAGGCACAGTCAACCTTTTAAAGGCTTCAGGCAAAGTTTCATTTAATGCCTGTGCTCCCAAAGATCCACCAACAACTAAAATGTTAAGCGGCGCATTTTCCTTTTCACGTTGTTCATAACGCCAAGCAGGACTCAATGTCTGTGCAATTTCACAACGTACTGGATTACCCGTCGTTACGACTTTTTCACTCTCAGGAAAAGTTTTTGGAAATGCCTGACATATTTTCTTTGCCATCCGTGCCAATTGAAGATTTGTAAAACCTGCAATCGCATTTTGCTCATGAACTAATACAGGAATACCGAGTGCACGTGCAGCTAAACCACCTGGCCCTGCAACATACCCTCCAAAGCTTGCAACAACGTCTATTTTTTGTTGTTGAATAATTTTAATTACACCTAATGTTGCTTTTAACACTTTAAAAGGTGCAACAATTTTTCGAATAAAGCCATTTCCTCTCACACCTTGAATATTTATACGATAAATAGGAATATTTTCATTTTGTAGTAACCTATTTTCCATACCATTTGGCGTTGCAAGCCATGAGATTTGATGCCCTTGTTGTTGTAATAATTTAGCGACGGCGAGCGCTGGAAAGACATGTCCTCCAGTTCCTGCGGCCATCATAAGAATATGTTTAGATTGGGGCTTTTGAGAATTGCTCACGTGTATAATACTTCAGCTATAAAACTATAGATTTTCGGGT
Source organism: Acinetobacter pollinis (assembly GCF_015627175.1). Taxonomy (GTDB): domain Bacteria; phylum Pseudomonadota; class Gammaproteobacteria; order Pseudomonadales; family Moraxellaceae; genus Acinetobacter; species Acinetobacter pollinis. The sequence goes on from NZ_VTDQ01000015.1 coordinate 43,124, forward strand.
CTTATTGTAATCATAAACTACTTATTGCGTGAACGATTTTCACATCGTTTAAACAAATTTAGTTAAATTTTATTGTCTATATAATAAATTCACTAAATTACTGTGTATCACACATTCAGTAATTTATGCCTTATGTAAAAACCAAGCTATTTTCAAGCAAATACTTGCAAAAGATGATTTTCACATAATGTACTTACTAGTCTACTCTGCATAACAGCCTTGTTACAAGCCAGCTTCTCTTTTTTTATTAAAAACACAAACAATCTCACAAAGATGAGCATCATCTAAAGAACACTCATCTTTGTTTTTTCGATTAAGCTGTTCGACCTTTTTCAAGGACATCAAACAAGGTATCGGCAATAGAGGTTCCAAATTGAGTATCAATTTCACGAATACATGTTGGACTTGTTACATTAATTTCAGTGACATAATCACCGATGACATCTAGTCCAACAAAAATTAAACCCTTTTCACGTAAAAAAGGACCAATTTGTGCAGCGATTTCTTTGTCTTTCTCTGTAAGTGGTCTTGCCTCCCCTCGTCCACCTGCAGCTAAATTACCTCGAACTTCACCATTTTGTGGAATACGTGCCAAGCAATACGGAATAGGCTCACCATTTACCATTAAAATACGTTTATCACCTGCAGTAATTTCGGGAATATAACGTTGCGCCATGATTGGCTGTTTACCTAGTTCAGTCAGCATTTCTAATGTTGAACCAATATTTGCGCCTTGTGCACTTAAACGAAATATTCCACTCCCCCCCATACCATCGAGTGGTTTTACAATCACATCTTCATGCGTTTGAATAAATTCACGAATGAGCGATTGCTGAGAAGTCACCAGTGTAGGAACCTGCAATTGAGGAAACTGCGTTGCGAATAATTTTTCATTACAATCTCTTAACGATTGAGGTCTATTGATTACCCACGCACCTTCTCTTTCTGCCTGCTCTAAGATATACGTTGTATATACAAAGTTCATGTCGAAAGGAGGATCTTTCCTCATTAAGATCACATCATATTCAGCCAAAGATTGCGATTGCTTCTCACCTAACTCATAGTATTTTTCTGATTTTTCAAAAACTTGAAGCGGTGAAATAAGGCCAAATGCTTTACCATGATTGATATATAAGTCTTGCTGTAGTACATAACCAAGCTCGTGACCACGGCGAGAGGCTGCCCATAACATTGCCATTGTCGAGTCTTTTTTTACATTGACTTGCTCAATCGGATCCATCACTACAAGTACACGCATTATTTTCTTCTCATTCAATTAAAATTTAGTTCATCATACTGCTATACACCCGTACGAGAAAAGGCTGCTGCTGCATCAAATAATTCTTTTTCAGGATAAACTCCTGTATATAGATAAAATTGTTCCAGTGCTTGTAAAGCGAACACTTCTGAACCAGAAATTATTTTTTTATTATATTTTTGAGCAACCTGAATTAAAGGTGTATTCTCAGGCAAGGCAACAACGTCAAAAATGATCTGGGCACGTTGTATTGCCATTTCTGAAAAAGAAAGCATTTGTTCATATCCTGCCCCCTGCATACCAATTGGAGTTGCATTAATTAATAGATCTATTTTGTCAGTCTCTGACAACTCTTTTTTCCAGATATAACCGGTTGCTTGAGCAAGTGCAGAACCTGACACTTCATTTTTTGCCAGAATGATACCTTCTTTAAACCCTTTATTTTTTAATGCAAAAGCTACGGCCTTGGCCATTCCTCCACTACCTTTTAAAACAAATGAACTACTCGGATTGATTGCATGTTTTTCAATAATTTTTTGTATTGCAATATAGTCAGTATTATATGCTTTTAATACGCCCTCTGTATTTACAATGGTATTTACAGAATGAATCTCTTGTGCAGATAAATCTATTTCATCGACTAAAGGAATAACAACCTCTTTATACGGCATGGAAACAGCACAGCCACGAACGGGTAATCCACGTACTCCTTGTATCGCTTGCTCAATACAATGCGGTGCAAAAGCTTTGTACATAAAATTCAAATTAAGCGCTTCATATAAATAATTATGAAATCGTGTCCCAAAATTACTTGGCTTAGCAGCAAGTGACATGCATAGAATAGTATCCTTGTTAATTCTCATCGTTTTTATTCCCTTTAAATATTATTTCCATGAGTATTGATACTAGCATTTCGAGCTTAAAACACATCACAAACGTCTTCATCTGTAAAATATTTACAACGATTGATTAAATTTAAAATATAGATCTGTCATGATGGCAAATTAATTTAATTTTTGAGTATTCAACTATGAAACTATATCGTTATCTGACAGGTGTAGATGACTCAGCATTTTGTGCACGTGTTACAAAAGCATTGAATTTAGGATGGGAGCTTTATGGATCGCCAACCATGTCATTTAATGGCGAAAATATAATTGTTGGACAAGCAGTATGTAAAGAAGTTACCAAAGACTATCAAGAAGATACCGATATTATTGCAGCACTCAAAGCCGAATCATAAAAAAGGAGCTTTTCAGCTCCTTATATTTTAAATACCGTATTTGACACGATAGGCTTGCATACCAGCAAGTGATTCTAGATCACCTTTTTGTTCTAAATAATCCATTAGATCTTTCATCGTAATAAGTGCATGTACTGGGATTTCTAATTCTTTTTGTACTTCTTGAATTGCAGAAAGTTCCCCTTGACCACGTTCTTGACGATCTAATGCAACCAATACACCTGCAATACTAGCACCTGCATTTTTCAGAATCTCAACCACTTCACGAATGGCTGTACCTGCTGTAATCACGTCATCAATGATCCATACTTTTTTGCCTGCCACTGAGGCGCCGACTAAAACACCACCTTCACCATGGTCTTTGGCTTCCTTACGGTTAAAACCCCATGGTACACTTTGGTTATATTGTTGAGATAAAGCAACTGCTGTTGCTGCAACAAAAGGGATGCCTTTATATGCAGGTCCAAAAATGACCTCCACATCGTTACATGTAGTTAACTGTGCTGCATAACCTTGCGCCAATAGAGACAGTGCTTCTCCATCATTCAAAAGGCCTGCATTAAAAAAATAAGGGCTCACACGTCCCGATTTTAAAGTAAACTCACCAAACTTAAGCACACCACGTGATAGAGCAAGTTCAATAAAAGCTTGTGGGTTAAATTGATTCGGCGTTGTCATGCGGTGCTCCATTTTTTAGATACTGAGGTCAAACTGGCATATGATACCAAAGGATCACTATCCAAGTGATGAAAAAATTCTTCGAGTTGTTTCTCTTAACGTCAATGGTCTACGTGCATCTGTGAAAAAAGGGCTTCTTGAATGGCTTGAGCAATCAGATGCAGATGTTGTTTGCATTCAAGAAAGTCGTATAACTCATGCGCAATGGACAGATCAATTTAAGCCTGAAGGATGGCACACACACCTATTTCCTGCTGAAAAAGCAGGTTATGCAGGTACAGCAATTTATAGCCGCTTACCTTTTGTGTCTGTAAAAGATGGACTTGGTTTCGAACTTGCAGACAGTCAAGGCCGTTTTACTGCTGCCGAATTTGATCTAGGCTTAGATAAAAATGTTTATATCTGCTCGCTTTACCTTCCATCAGGTTCTTCTGGTGATGAGGCACAAGCTAGGAAAGAAGTATTTCTAGAACACTATCAAAAGATTTTAAAGCAATGGCGAGATGAAGATAAATCGCTCATTATTTGTGGTGACTATAATATCGTTCATAAACGCATTGATATTAAAAACTGGTCAGGCAATAAAAACTCATCAGGTTGTTTGCCTCATGAGCGTGCATGGCTAGATCATATGTACGATGAGCTTGGCTATGTTGATACATTTAGAGAAGTACGCCCTGAGGCAGAACTTTATTCTTGGTGGTCAAACCGCGGGCAAGCCAGAGCAAAAAATGTTGGTTGGCGAATTGACTATCAAGCTTGTTCACCAGATTGGAAAGCACGTACTGTAAATGCTTGGGTCTATCGAGAACAGTGGTATAGCGATCATGCACCTGTCATTATCGATTATAAAATTGCATAACGTCTAATCATTAGTTTTTTTTTCAAAATGAAATAGATGTTTTATTCAGCAATATCTATTTCATTTTATGAGATATCTTTATATTTATAATCGTTTTATAAAATCGTAGCTGTATGATATACCTATATATTTCGATAATTCATTTAATTTGTGAACACTCGTTCACTCAGAATAGGTTCATCACCTACAACTTTTGTCGTTTTTGAGTCTATGCTTTCTGTTCAAATAAGCGCAATATAAGGGCACGGCAAAGGGATATGTCAGGATGACAGCACAAGGATTGGAAGCCGTAGGATGGAAAAAAATAAGTTAACTCGTTAATTTATTTTCAAGGATGTGACACTGGACGTTAAACCATGAGACCCGCATAATCAGGATGATATAATGCGGGTTTTCTCTATTTTATATCACAAAAATATTTTTTCCAAATCACCTCTAGAGATCTACTCTATTCTTAGATAGGCTTGTACTTATATCACTAGGAATAGCACAACTATGTTAAAGATTTATGGCATAAAAAATTGTAGCTCAATGAAGAAGGCTTTCGATTTATTGGCACAGCTCGAAATATCATATGAATTTCATGAATACAAAAAGTTAGGAATAGATGAAGAGCATTTAAAGCAGTGGCTAGAAGAAGCTGGGCAAGATGTTATTTTAAATAAAAAAGGGACGACTTGGCGAAAACTAGATGCTCAGGCACAAGAACATGCATTAGAAAGCGAAACCCAACTAATTAAAACTCTTCAAGCCAATACCAGTATGATTAAAAGACCTGTACTAGAAACACCAAATGGATTAATTGTTGGATTTAATGAAGATGCCTACAAAGCCCTAAAAGATTAAGCCTTTGACTTTAAGTCTGCATATGTATATGCAGACTTAAAAGATTTACATTTATTGAACACGTTGCCAAATTTGATTACGACCCAACAGTGAAATACCCAAATAACCTCTCAATTTAAGCGTCTTTCCCTGATTTAGAATTTCACCCTTTAAGCTATAAGTCTTACCATTTTTAGGATCGGTAATTTCGCCATTGGCATATTGTCCGCCACCAATACTTTTTAAATGATGTACGATACTTACACCTTTTAAAGGTTTGTTATGATAAGGTCCTTCACATCCTTCGCATGGCCCATCTTCACCAGGTACTAAAATTTTTTCAATGGTTCCTAAAAGCATGCCATCTTTTTGCTCGGAAAAACGAACTAAAGCTTTTGGCTGATTTGTTTCATCATCAATCGTTTTCCACAGCGTTCCGTTTAAAGGGTCTGCAGCATGTACGGTCACCGCTGCACCAAGCATACTTAAAATTAAGCATAATTTTTTCATTTATACATCCTCAATCACATGAACCTATCGTTCGGACACTTAAATTAAAAACAATATTGCAGTTTTGTCATGTGACGAACGAATGTTGGCCTGACATAATACATATTATATGTATTCTAAATTTAGATGACTTATTTTATAACAAATAAAGGAAATGAATATGCAAGAAATGTGGAAGCAATGGCTTACAGAAGCTTTATTAAAAACAACCATACGTTACCCAAGTCAAGGGCGCTTCTCGCCTCAAATTAACCGATTTTATATTAATCATGCAACGTCTATTTTTCCATTACATAAACAAGATATTACTGTTGAAAAGAGTCAGCTTGCAGGACTAAATATTGAAAAAATTACACCCACCATTCAAACCAATGAATATGTTATTTTATACTTACACGGTGGTGGATTTCATATAGGTTCATTAAAAAGTCACCGCGCATGGTTATATCGTCTTGCTCAAGTGACCCAAACACAGGTCATTCATCTAGAGTATCCGCTTGCTCCTGAAGTACCTTTCCCAACATCAAGTGAATCAATTTATAATGCTTATTTGGCATTACTTGAGTCTGGTGTAGATGCCCAAAATATTATTCTCGCTGGAGATGATAGCGGTGCTAACCTTGCACTTGCTTTAACACAACGATTCATACGCAAACAAAGTGTCCCCCTTCCTCGAGCATTAATGTTGTTTTCACCATTTTTAGATCTTACACTCACAAGTAGATCTATACGCTCCAACCAAAAGCACGATGCTCTCACCTCTCTACAATTCTTACAAAAGAGTATTCATTACTATACTGCTAATACCAACTTTGAAGCAGATGATCCTAGAATTTCGCCATTGTATGGTGATCTAACAGGTCTACCACCTCTACTCATTCAAGTAGGCAGTAAATCTTTATTACTTGATGATGCAAAACGATTAAAAGAAATGGCCGAAGCAGTAGATATTACTGTGGACTACCAACTATATACAGGGATGTAGCATAACTTTTTTATGTTTAATGAGTGGTTTGAAGAAGGAAAACAAGCGCTTGTAAATACTAGAAGTTTTATTGAAGAACTATAAAAAAGGAGGCTTTTATGCCTCCTTTTTACTTATGATTCTTTAAGTAATTTAAGTTGTTGAATTAGCTGTGGTGCCTCAAACTCACCGACCAAACGTAAACCTCTTTTTTCTTGATGTGTAGCATCTAAAAATAAGTACGTTGGTGGCCCTAGAATATCCCATTTTGCCAATAAAGCTTGATGAGAAGTATCGTATTGACTTAAATCAAGTTTGATTAAATAAAAAGGTGTTAAAGCATTTTGAACATTTACTTGCTTTAAAATATGATGCTCAATAGGCTGGCAAGCCACACACCATTTTGCATATACATCAATAACAATTGCTTGTCCATGAGGTGCATTTTTCAATAGCTGTTCAAACTCTTCTGCATTTTTTGCAACATGCCATTTCACTTCAGCATCGGTCGTGACTTGTGAGTTTTGTGCATATTGATATTGTTGATATCCAGCACCAGCAATAACAGCTAAAAGCAAAAGACTAAATAATATTTTTAACCCTTTCGTATATTTTAAAATGCCATATATGAGATAAATAGCAAAGCATACATAAAGTAGCCATGCCACCAGATGCATGGTCACAGGAGAAAGGAGGGGTCTTAAAAAGTATAAAGCTAGACCTAGCATAATAAATGCAAATACCACTTTAATCTGTGACATCCATTCACCAGCTTTCGGTAAAATTTTTGTACCTAAAATACTAACTAAAAGCAGTGGAACTCCCATTCCAAAACCAAGAACAAAGAGTAAAATAGCGCCATGCCACTGATTCTGCGTTTGTGCAATAAAAAGAAGTGCACCTGCCAGTGGTGCTGTCATACAAGGGCCAACAAGTAAGGCAGAAATAACCCCCATGACACTTGCGCCAATAAAAGACCCCCCTTTTTGCGTAGACTGTACTTGATCTAAACGAGAAGTCCATGACTGAGGCAGTTTAATTTCAAATAATCCAAATAGATTAAGTGCAAAAACAATAAATAAAATACTAAAAGCAATCAGTGTTGCAGGCTGTTGTAGCCAACGCTGAAATCCTAAACCTGCATATGAGGCAACCATGCCCAAAATTGCATATACACATGCCATACTGCACACAAAGACAAGTGCGATTGCCCATGCCTTTGTACCTGTTTTTTCTCGTATAATTAAAGAGCTTAGAATGGGCAACATGGGCAACGAACACGGTGTAAATGCCAATAATATACCTAGACCTAAAAATAAAATGAGTCCATATATAAAAGAATGATCGTGAAGCCGTGTAGATAAAATTTCATCTTCGGCAACAGCATTCTTATTGGTCTTTTCCCCCACCACTTTGCTTTCAAATGACTGACTATTTGTCTGGGATGTAATGACTTTATTTTCTTCAGATTTCTCAGATAAGCCAAGTAACGTCGATTTTCCAATAGACTGATTTTGATCTAGCACCAAACCATCACGGTCAGTTTTGAACTGGGTATGCTGTGGAGGGTAACAGAGCCGATCTTTCGCACAGCCCTGCCAACTCACATCGTATGTTGCATTGGCGCTCGTTTTTATATTTAAACCGACTTGATTAAAATAAACTAAACTCTTTCCAAAGGTCGCATCGTGTTGTGTAACCGCCTGAGGAAAATTGAGTTGAACCGTCTTGCCATTTTCTTGAATGGTAAATTTTTGCTGATAAAGATAATAATGTGGAGCAATACTCCAAGATAAAGATGCCTGCTGATGATCCAAGGCATTTGCAGAAAATTGAAATGCTTGTGATGCAGGTAGTAATGGCTCTTCTGCATGGCTTGTATGCACTATGCTAAAAAGTAAACAGCACTGCGTAAATATCCACAGTGCTGCAAAAAACTTGTTTTTTATAAAACCCATGTTTTGTCCAAATGCTTAAAACACACTAGAACAGGAATGATACGCCAAATCCACCCTTATAGTCAGGTACATCACCACTGAGTCCAGCACCAATACTTGCATCGAATTGCATACGATTGTTCAGTGCATAGATAACACCAGTAGCTACAGATGTTTGAATATGTTCACTTTCTTGTTTTCTATAAACAAATTCAGAGTAGCCAGACCATTTTTTTGACAATTTGTAACTTAACGTAGGTACAGCGGTTACCGCCCAGTCACTATTTTGCATTTCATAGCGCATAGTAATGCCTGTGGTTAAAATATCATCTTGTGCATACTGGACACTTGATGAAACTGCATAGATATTGTCGTGATTAGAAAACTCTTGATTACCTGTAGCAATAACAACTTGCCCTAAAAGAGCCATCGTCATTCGGTCATCATGTAAATCTACGGCTTTTTTCAAACCAACGCTCATGTCACCTGAGCCATTAACTGTAGTTTTCTTACCATTTTGCGTTGTTTTTAGCCAAGTAGGCCCAGCCCAACCAAGCTGTAACTCCATATCCTTTGTTAAACCTGTACGAAATACCATGTCTTCTTGTAAGGAAACAGATTGCTGTTGGTCATTTGCAATACTCGCTTTTGTATAGCTTGCTGAAGGCAAACTTTGTTCCCATGCTAAACGCCCTACAGGGGTAATTCCTGTGCCAAACCCAGTACCAGGACGATCAAAAGAAAAACTGTCTGCAAATACATGTCCAGTTGAAAACACGACAGAGGTCAGCATTGTTATTTTGAATAGCTGTTTCATATTTATATCCAATTTTATTAAATAAGCTCTTTTGACATTTTTGCGCCATGCTCACGTAACATGTCTAATGTGTTTTTTTCTTCTGGTAATGCTTGAGACCAATCAATTTCGTCATAATCACATTCAAAGAATAAATGACTGATCGATGAAAGTATGGTTAGATCATCATCATCTTTAGTATTTGGATCAACTTGCTGTGCAAGCAGACGCTCAATGGCTGGTACACATGCTGCACTTGCTGCATCCCAAAGTGGTCCATAAAACTCATCTGTATCCCAAAGATGAAGATTTGCTTTGGCATCTATTAATAGATCTAACAACGTAAGATGTGGCTGTAGAAGTGTTTGTTTCTCAGTATCTGAAAGCGGTTTTTCATTTTCATACGCCTCACAAACAACTTCCCACCACTGAAAAATACCATCACATACAATAGAAATAGGTGGGCCATTTTCAGGGTCAATAAAGTTAGGATCTAATCCCTGTTGTAATAACGATTGTGTTGTTTCAATGTCTAGCGCTTCAAGAGATTGAATAAATGATTGTTGTTCGGTGGTTAGCATACAGTGCTCACTATAATCTGCTTAGATCTATCTCTACTATCCCTAGCAGTTTATCAAGAAAGTTTCATTTAAACGATAAAAAAGCGCCAAATGGCGCTTTTTATATGAAGGTTCAAAATTTATTTATTCTTCAATAATTTCTAAGCCTTTATGGCTACGAGGGTGGTCTTTTTTCTCAAATAAATGTTCTAAGCTACGTTTAAGACGGTCTAGTGCTCCGTGAATTGCAGCATCAATATTCGCTGCTTTATGTGAAACTGCGACAGGTTTTAGGCCTGCTGGACGCGCTTCAATCATACAACGTAAATCATCGTCTCCGCCTTTTGCAGCATTTTCATCACTTAAATGCACAGAAAAGTGTGTAATTTTTTCGCCATAGCGTTGAAATTTTTCTAGAAGTTCTTCTCGCACATAATTAATTAAACGCTCACTATTTTTAATATTCTTATCAGTACGGATTTCAATATTCATAGTTTATCCTCACTACTTGCGCATGCTATGCGGAATTAATACATCCTTCTTTTTCACACTTTTTTAAATAAATTTAAGGTTTAATACACTTGAAACTTATTTAAAATATTCTGTGTCCTTTTAATTTAATATGAGCCATCTATAAAAATATGCAAGTATATTTTTATAGATTTGATTAAAAGAAGATCAATAGCAACGTGTTACTCTCACAACATCTATATTTCATTACAAACCAATTATATTTAATTACATATTTTGTTTTTCTAATTCATTCTGAGCTAAAAAAACTATAAATACAAAGAATTAGGCATATTTTTTGCTTGTAAAGAACAAGGACTTTAAAGCATTTTAGGTAAGATGTGAATATTCATCAGTTTAATGAAAAATCTTCTGCAGAGATACAAGACCTATTGATCCGTTGTGTCAATATTCCGCATTGGGCTCAACACATTGCATGTCATCGCCCTTATGAAAATAGGCAAAAACTTCTAACGACAGCAAAAATACTTGCGTTAGATTGGACGTGGGATGACATTTTAACTGCACTTCACGCACATCCTAAAATAGGAGAAAAAGATAAAAATTCCAACCATAATTATTCAAGCAATGAGCAAGCTGATATTTCTCAAAATGCATCAGATCTAGACTTGCTCAAACAAGCAAATCAAAACTATGAAGAAAAATTTGGTTTTATTTTTTTAATTAAAGCCAAAGGACTGACGACTGATCAGGTTTTGGTACAAATTAAGCAACGTTTAAATAACACCATCGATGTAGAAAAAAAATGTGTCCATGAGCAACTTATACTTATTACGCTTCTGCGCTTAGAACAGGAAATATTATGATTAGTACACATATTTTAAATATACAAACAGGTAAACCTGCTCAAGGTATTAAAGTCCGTTTACTTCATACAAAAACACAAGCCTGTCTTGGAGAAGGGATAACTGATAGCAATGGACGTATTGCAGACTTTCAAATAGCTACACCTATTGAAGAGGGTGTATATACACTCGAATATTATGTTAGTCCCTATTTTCAGTTAGAAAATATTGTGTCTTTTTTTCCAAAAATTGATATTACATTTACCATTCATCTGCTCAATGAGCACTATCACGTGCCATTACTTCTTAGTGCACATGCTTATTCTACTTATAGAGGAAGTTAAAAAGTATAAATAACCTTTTAATTTATTTAAAATAATTAAAAAAAGCTATTTTTTTATTTATTTTTTATTACAAATTTTATACATTATGGCTCATTTTTTGCAGAATACGCGTATTCACTGCATTCTCTTTGGCTCAAATCAAGAGAAAAAATTTATACGTTTATTCTGACCATTAGGTCTCTACATGGTGTCATATATGATGTCTTTCTTTAAAAAGTCTGTTACAGCAATTGCTTTTTCTTCTATTGCTCTTCTCTCTTCTTCAGCCTTTGCACTCACATGGAGTGATAATGCAGTTGGCTGGCGTTATGGAAGTGATTTTGCAGAACCCTATAAAAACAATGCAGATGGTTCGAGAATGGATATTACAAAACAGATTTATTCATTCACACATAGCAGTGGTTATCGTTATGGTACTAACTTTTTAAATGTAGACTTTTTACAGTCATCAAAAGAAATCTATGGTGGACAAGGTTCTGACCAATTTGAACGTGGAACACAAGAAGCATATTTGGTTTATAGAAATAATATCGATCTAGGTGCTGTTTTTAAGAAAGATTTTTCATCTAAAGGAATTCGTGGCTATGCATTAACTGCAGGGCTAGATTGGAATACAAAAAACGATTCATACGGTTCTAAAAAGCGTATGTGGGTTGTTGGGCCAACCATTAATTTCGATGTATCTGGTTTTCTTAGTCTAAGTGCACTCGCTTTCTTTGAAAGTAACCAACCTAAAGGTTTAGGTCATCGTTATTCATATGACCCACATGCTGCATTTCAGCTTACATGGGGCATCCCTCTTGGAAATACACCTTTATCTTTTGAAGGTTATGCCCTATGGATCGACTCCAAAGGTAAAAATGAATACGGTGGTAAGACATCACCAGAAACCAATATCGATGCAATGGTTATGTATGATCTAAGTACATTATGGGGCAAAAAAGATAAAACCTTACGTGCAGGTTTTGAATATCAGTACTGGCACAACAAATTTGGAAATCCAACTGATGGAAATGCAGGTGCAACTGCAAATACACCAATGGTGCGTGTAGACTATCACTTCTAAATAAACATTATATTTTATTATTAAATGTCAATTACATTTATGTTTTAAGCACGTAAAATTATCCCTAAAGCAGTTTTGCTTTGGGGATTTTTTATTTTAGCGTTTAACTTAACTTTAGAGAAAAACATGAAAGTAAATCTAGCCATACTGGCACTTTTTATTAGCACACCACTTTTTGCTGATACCACGCTTTTTCAATGTACCACTGCGAATGATAAAGAGTTACTGGTCACGATGAACTCGTCAAGCGTCTCTTACAAATTCGGATACACCTTAACGAATCCTGAGCTTTCATTTACTCTTCCAAATACCAAAGTAAACTATGGTGTAAGTAACAAGCCGTCTAACCAGTACAGTGTATATAGCCTAGACATGCCAAATGGTGATACTACGTACCGTATATATTCTAAATATTCTGAATATTCACGCCAACTCGATATCGACTCAGGAATTTCTGTTATTAAAAATGGGAAAGAATTGGCTCATATTCCTTGTATGAATAAATCTTATTATGATTATGTAGATAGCTTAGATAGTAACCGCTTATCTTATATCTTTTACTAAGCAGCCTCATGAAATGATTTCTCTTACATTGTTGTAGTAAGAGAAATCAGACTGATATTAATCTTCTATAATTATTCTGCCATGCGTGGGTTGAATAGGACGATGGTTATCTTGGTTTTTCAGTAAAACTTTCAATGTTTTTAATTGTTGCTCAGAAATGGTTAATGGGTTTTTCAGAACAACCCAGTTCACACCTTCAGAACAAGGAGGTGTCGTTAAAGACCCTGAGAAACGATAATAGTCTAAATTTTTAGGAAGAAGTTTATTCAAATTGACTTCATGCGATAAATGTCGATCGTCATTTTCTTTACTTGATAAATCTATCCATAATTTATCCCATTCTGGATTTTTTTCACCTAAAACAAACATCACAGCCAATACTGTCAGATCACCCTGAGCATTTGCATTTACAAAATGTAATTCTAAAGGATAACTCTTTCCTTCAATTTGGTTTTCACTTGGCGTATGAAAATGAAATTGTTTTAAAAAGAATTTCTGACCATCTAATATAAGGTAGTCGCTTTGATCATCTTTTTTAGTATTGACCTGAACTGTATGACCGTTAAATATAATGTCATTAGGCGACACTTTATATTGAATATTTAATTTGTGCTTAATTACACTTTTATAAGTGTTCCTAATATCGATTGGTGTTTGATTTTTACCACTACTACATTCTTTAAAATTTTCATTCAACTCTCCCCAATGCTCAGGTGAAATTTCATGATCGTAACCCCAGTGTATGGTTTCAGATGCAACGGTAAATGTACTTAAACCAAAAACTAAACTACCCAATAAAAAAGATTTCATTTCAAAATACTCTATTTAGTCAATCACTATCATTCATTGTTCAATAGTCACTCAAACTTTACCTCTATATTCTTAATCATTTATTTAAATATTAGATAAATAAATCATTAAAATTAAATATAATGAAAAATAGATCACACTCATAATAAAACTACAATTATTCTGTTAGTCGAGTACATTTCCTATAATATTACTTAAAATTCCTTTCATAATATTTTCTCCTTTCTCCTTTCTCAGCTCGCTGTACCAAGCTTGTGTTATATCACTGTCTTTCATATGCGTAATATCACAACGTTTTCTAGCACGTAACACCATTTCTTTCGCTCGCTCATTACGTTTGCTTTGGTATCGACTCAATGCATCTTCTATCCCTAAGCTGTTAACTTGTAATGCACGTGCAAGATAAATTGCATCTTCCATCGCCTGACAACCGCCTTGACCAATATCAGGGGTTGTACTGTGTGCAGCATCTCCAATAAGTACGACATGCCCCTTATAAAACTTTAAAAAAGGTTCAATATCATGAATTTCTACGCGATTTGTTTTTTCCACATCAATGTTTTGGATAAGTCGTTGAACCTGAGGACACCAACCCTCAAAATAGTCTTCCAAATCTGAACGATACGTTTGCTTATTATTTTCTAGTCCTACTGGCAGTGGTACATCAAAGAAAAAATAAAAACGCCCATCGGAAACAGGCATTAAGGACACACGTTTGCCATCTGCAACATAAGTCGTCCACTGATGTTGTGGTGCTATTTCTTCACTTGCCTTTACTAAACCATTCCAGTTTACATAACCTGCGTAACGGCGCGAAACCTGCTCACCTAATACGTAACGCCGTGTTATAGAGTGCGTACCATCTGCACCAATTAATAAATCTGCCGAATCTTTTCTACCATCTTCAAATGTGAAGTGAACACAATTTTTATGCTCCTCTAAAGCAATTACTTTTGTACCTAAATGAATATTTTCATGACCGAATTCATCCATGAGCATCCGTTGTAATTCTGCCCGAGAAACAGGGTACGGCCGTTGACCTGAATCTTGAATGAGTGGCATAAGACTAAATGCCGTCATTACATCTCCATGAATTCCATCAACATAAGATAAATGATCCATTTGGCCACCTAAAGCAGCGACTTTATCCTTCAAACCCAAATAGTTTAGGCATTTAACGCCATTCGGCCATAAAGAAATTGCTGCACCTACTGGTCTTATTTCTTTCACTTGTTCATAAATAATAACGTCGTAACCGAATTTTTTTAGTGCAATTCCAGCCGTTAAACCTGCAATACCTGCACCAATAATGACAATTTTCATTTAAGTATGCCTTATTTTAGATATTTAAAGTTTTATATAGCGAGAAATATGCCACTGTGTAGCAACACCTGAAGAAAAAGCGTTATTGAATGAAATAAGAATATATAGTCAAACAATCAAAAATATAAGACAATTTAAAAATGAGTTATTCAGAACATTTTAGACGAAAAGTGATAGCGAAGCTTGAGGAAGGATATTCCATACGAGCGGTATCGACACAATTTGAAATTGATAAAAATACAATTTTGAGCTGGAAAAAACGAATTGAGGTTAAAAGAACTCGCCCACGCAAACCT
>NZ_VTDQ01000016.1 GCF_015627175.1 Acinetobacter pollinis
GCTCAAAGCATCTATTCCAAATGTACAACTTTCACAAGATGAATATGATGTTTATCTAGACTTTGTGTATCAGTTTGGCATTGGTACGTTTAATCAATCTTCTATGCGAAATTATTTACTAAAAGGTGACTATAAGCAAGCTTGTACAGCGTTATTAAAATATAAATATACGGCTGGTCGGGATTGTTCAGTCCGATCAAATAATTGCTATGGTGTCTACGTTAGACAATTTAATAGATACCAAAAATGTATAGGAATGAATCAATGACTTATTTCATTGCAATATGTAAATATTGGAAAGAGTTTATGATTTTACTTCTAATATTTTTAGTACTTGGTCTTGTTGTTATCTTAAGTCATAAAGACAATCAAATGATGTTAATTAAACAAAAGTATCCCTCTTATGTGGCAGAGCAATCGGAGCAACATCTAAAAGCACAGCTTGCTTTACAGGAAAAACAAGAAGAATACGACAATCAAATTATTATTGCAGAGAAAAACTATATGTAAGTTGCCGATTTATTTTGCACTCTTTTACATTTCATTTTGCACCGTTTTTTTACAGTTATTTTGCACTAAACCTTAAATTCTAACGATTTTTATACTTAACCTATTTAGTGCAAAATAAAGTGTCAATATCTCCATTTATATAGTTAATCTTATGGGCGAGCATAAATGGTATGTCTACCATTTAACATACCTGTTGGAAAGTCTGAATCCTTAGTGGTTTTACTCACTTCTTTAGCGTAAAAGGCTACTGAATAAACCAACGTTTCATTATTTGGTGTACTCACTGTTCTCATTTCAAAAGGTATACCTAATACGATATTACCGTCTTTATCTGTAGCTGCACGAACGACTTGTGTATTCACTGGTGTATAGTCAGCATTTGGTAAAGCTGCTGTTTGTTTGGCAACCTCAACAATCGCCCATAGCTCTTTATTGAGTTGGTCTTGAAGTTGACTGCGGTAATAAGTCGGAATATGGGTCACAGGCTTTTCAAATGTAGAAAGGCTATTTAACTCAATATACTTTTTAGTAGTATCACTATAATAGAACCATTCATAATTTGGATAAATTGCGTATCCATCATCTTGTTGAGCATCCTCAACGCCACTTTTATTTGAGAAATCTACTGTTGATGTATAACCAACTGGGGAGAAGCTTTTTGGACGATCATTTACATAGATTGAACCTTTTCCATTGCCATAGTCTTTATTCCAAACGGATAAATCATAAGCAATCTCTGCATATCCACCTTGAGGCAATTCAAAAACATATTTTAATGGTGTTTCTTTAAGGTCATATCCTGCGGCATTGTAAGTTCTAACGTTATTATCAGTCAGTTTTGTTCCATCTTGGCTAAATGTTCTGACGTAAATATTACCGTTACCTTGTGGTTGAAAATCGAAATAGAGTAAGAACTGGCCATAAGAACGCCAAGGTTTAAATGTAAAAGTGCCTGATTTACTGTTCCACCAACGGACACCGCCAACTTCAAAGTTTGTATCACCATCTAAACCGTCCCAACCATAAACACGGTTTGTATCAGCAATAGGAGTATCAGCACTTGCTGTCATAGGTAAGTTAACCCCAAAAGTACTGGCAAGTAGGTACTGTGGGTGAGGATTCTTCGCACTTTTATGTTGTTGTAAATTTGCTGAAGCATAGTCTATGGCTTGTTGTAGTGCTGCTTTGGTTGCTAAGGTCATGAGTCTATTTTCTATGGCTTCAGCAAGTGCCATCACGCTATCATTGGTTGCAATAATTTTATAAAGCTGTTCTCGGCTATTACTATCGAGTGTATAGCCATTTTTCTCAATAAGATTACAGAGCTCTTCTTGTAGGGTGTTGCACCAATCAGGGGTGAGGTAGGTGGCATCTTGGCCTGAAAGGTCGCTATTGTCATGAAAGCCTGCTTTACCTGTCCCGTTTAGATCAGGACGTGCATTCACGCTATTAATTCTTTGCATTTTAACTCTCTAATTCAATTTTTAAATAGGCAGGGAGATAGTGTTCGGCAATACAACTTAGATCAGTATTGGCATTGAGCTTTAACTTCACCTTGTAGCGCAGTTGTTCGGTATTTACGGACAGATTGCATGGCGTTGTGCACTGTATTGGTTTGTAAGTCGTAATTTTGAGGAGGGTTAATCCAAATAGTGTCAAGATGGTTTTTAAGTAGCTCAAGTTAAAAACATTTTGGGTTTCTTTAATCCAAGAAAGTATATTTAAACGTTCCTCTATATTTGGTGTGGTAATAGCATTACATTTAAGGGGTAAACCAAACTCTGCTTCGTATTCACTGATTAATTCCACAGGAATAGATGACAACGTATTCAGGAGACGCTTTGCATCAAGATCGCATTGTGCAAGTGCTTTTGCATGTACCAAAATGTCTGCTGCAATCGTGGTATTGGGTGCTGTGTCATAGCCACCAGTCGGTAAGAGTTGGCGTAGTACCGTGGCGTATAAGCGAGTAGTTTCTTCTATCGTCATCATGTTTGTTTCACTACAATATTACCTGCACGTAACCATTCAACATGCATCCAATTGACTTCAGCAACAATATTACTGTTCTGCGATAACACGACATCACTTACATTATCTAATGCCATGATACGGCTGATTAACGTTGAAACTTGGAGGGTCTGAGCAGGTTCAAGTTCATTGAAGTAGCTTTTTATGGTTTCTTCTACATCGGTTAAGTTGGCAGATATTCCTGTAATAGTGGCGACTAAATCGACTTTACGTTCTGTTGGTGCAAAAGCACGACAATCTGCCCAAAAGCCTGCATAGTCATCTAAAACAGCTTGTGCTGTATCTAAAAGAGATTTAGAGGGGAGAGCCTTTCCACTGGCGGTGATAGCAACATCTAAAGAACCAAGCCCTCGACGTTTAGGGTAAACGTAAATGTATTCAACCCCTGAAATTGTATGCATTACAGATACAATATCGGCTTTACGATCCCGATTAAAACCGAGTTGCTTGCGTTCAAGTAGACGTGTACGCCAGTCTTCTAGTGCTTCGCTATCTGCACCACCAGTTAAATTATTGACAGTTGCTGTACCATCAAGACCTGCTAAAGGGCTAACCCAAAGCAATGATGTGCCTGTAAAATTCCAACTTGCACCAACTTGATCAGCAGTAATATTAACGATCGTCTTTTGCCCAGAAATTAAATAAGTATCATTGATAACATGCCAGTAATAGCCATTGCCATCCGTCAGTTTTGTGCCTGACTTAATTGTTAAGTCGACGTTAGATTGAGCTGTAACTGATCCTGTGGTCGTACTTCCACCTAAACGAGGAAGATTGAGTTCTTCAGCATGAATATATAAGTAAGGCTCATCTGCGGTACTAATAAAAAGCTGGCGTTGTATGTAGGTTTGATGGTGATATAAGCCTTCAACAACTGAGGCTGTACCATCGGCACGGATACCTGCATCAGAGTCATCTGAAGCAGTAATTCCTGTTGTATTACGATATTCTTGAAGAATGCTTTTGCGTATTTGTTCAAAGCTTTTAATGGAGTAAGCCATCTTATCCTCCGACTGCAACAAAGTAAGGAATTGTTTGTTTTTGTCCTGTGAGACGTGTGACCTCAATACTTAAATCAACACGACTTTGTACAGTTTGTGATGCACTCACGACGATGTCTGATAAGCGATCAGGGATAAGATCATCCAATGCTTCTGCTGCATATTGTTCTATCAGTTGCAACATGCGTGGTACATCTTTTGAGCGCTTTAATTTGTAGAACTGACTGCCTAAATCGGGATTAGCCCAATATTTTGCACGGTGAATATTTAAGCGCTGACAGATACAAATGACATCATCTTGTGTGAATGTCGCATCAAGTGAAGTCAAGATGTAGTCTTTGGTTTCTAGATTAATATTCGCCATGCGTTATCCTTCCATTTTTTGGTTAGGTGAAGGGGAGTTACCATGATTATGGCCGTTATAAACTTCTCTAATTTGTTGCATCGTTCCTGTTTTATCTTTGACTTGACCATCGACAAATAAGTCACCTTTGATGTGTGTGCCATCTTTTTTAAGCCAGACAGAATGTCCAAATTGGTCATAAATACAGGTTTCGCCTGATGCAACATCCACAGTGATTGCACCACCTTTAGTGGCGATCACCACGGAACGTGAGGTCTTGCCTTGTAGGGGTAACAGCACTACCTTTGCATCTTTAGGTATATGTGAGCTAAAGCCGATTTGCTGATAATTTTCAATTTCTTGTAAAACTTCATCGGCAAAGCCTTTAAGCTGTAATGCGCTTGATCCCGCACGGGCAACGATACCTAAAAAGCTTTGACGGACTTGAGTTTTCGCTTTGCCAATTTGATGGCGAACTGTATGAATCATTGGGCTTGTCTTCGGTGATGTTTGTGGTGACGATTACGCTTTTTATGCGTTTTGTTTTTCTCAGCAATCGGTTGTACCCAGTCACCTTGTCTTTTGAGTTTGAGTTCAGTGGTTTGTCCATTGCTGCGGGATAGGTGTAATGTACGTCCCATCACTGCCCATTTCGCAGTTGCCCGACTGAGTACGTCACTTCTTAGATTGAGATACCAACCTGCTGACCAGACTTTTTCATCAACTGTCCAACCTGCAACCGTTACTTTTAGGTTATATGCTTCAAGGTTGTTATCACCGATGATCTTTTTAAGTGCCACATCTGCTTCAGCTTTTGTATCAATATCACCGAGTGAAACAATTTTTAGGCGATTAAATGGGTAAGGTGTTTTTGTCAGAGTCTCAGCCAAAATGTGATTTGCATTGCTGTCTTGACTAAGTATTTTTATTTGGCTGAAAACATCAGATACATCCTCATCATATTGGGCATCAAGGACATTGTTTTGATTACCATCAAACATAAGCTGTAAAGATGTTTGAACATAGTATGGTCGTTCAAAGGGGTTACCAATTTGAAGTGTGCCATCTGCATCTAGCCAAATTGTTTGACCTGTGGCTGAAGCGGCTTTCGTTAATGCATCCCAAAGTGATTCGCTTGGCTCAACAGATATTTTACTTTTTAAGGTATTGTCATCATGGATGATAATTTTGGGAAATAGCTGACTAAGATTGCCCTTTTTAATGTATTGGTTGATGAGTTCTTCAAGACTGATTTGTCGACCATTAAATATAGGAACAGAGCAGTTAATCAACTGCCCAACCAAGTCACGTCCTGAAATCTGTAAACCGCGTCCATGTCTTGTGATTGCTTCAGATAAGCGATCAACAATGCCTGTCATAATTAACTGATTGTCGTAGTACAACTGAGCTTGTTGACCTGCGCTGATACTGTTAGGCAGTTGATCATAAACAGGATTAAATAATGTGACACTAAAACTGTCGGCAGGAATATCAATGGCATTATCTACAGTTGCCTCGTCCCAACCCGATAGCTCGTATCCTCCAATCATTAAGCGAATACTTTTATTTTGATTATCTTGCATAAACGTTTAACTCCATTCCTTTTAAAAGAAGTGCAGGGTTGTTTAAGCGTGGGTTAAGACGTTGAATTTCATTTGCACGGGTATAGTCACCATACAATTGATGTGCAAGCCAATGCAGGGTACATGGCAACGTAATGGTCGTTGTTGTAAGCGGAGGGCGTTGCTCAATGAGTTCTTGTATTTGCAGGTGTATCTCATCTGCAAGGTTTTTATAAACTTGAATCTGTTGTGTGTTAATAAGCGTTAGACTTGCCGTTGTACGTCGTTCTTCATTAATGGCTTGTTGTATTGCTTTACGTACAGACTGACGCACTAATGCGAGTTCTAACGGGGTGAAACTACTTGTTGTTTGGTTATGACTGAGTTCGGTGCGTGTTTGTTGAATAATGGTTTGAGCAAGTGAAACATGACTTGAAATAACACAGGCACGCCATGCTTGTTGTAACGTTGTTTTTTCATCATTTTCAAACAGTGTGCTAAAGCGAGTAATACGTTTAGATAAGTCTCTCCATTTTGTGAGTGCTGAAATATTCGTATCAAAGGTAAGTAATTGTCCTAAATCATCTACAAATGCCGTGATATAGCTTGGTGGGGAGAGCATATCGTCTATATTTTGTTTGGCAAGGTTGAGGTAAGTACGAGCAGTATTTATACCTGTACGAATACGATTTACGATATGGAAAAGGTGATCAGAATCTTCATTGTTGAGTTGAGCAAGCTCACTTTGTAATGCTGTGGCAGGTGCTGCAATAATGCTTTTTGTATCTGTAATATTCTGATTAACGGTAACTGGCGTAAAAAAGTTTTGTTGCTCTTTACCGACAATAAATTCAATGTTGATTGTGCATGCATCAACATTATCCGCTTCATGATCAATACTGTAATTTGCGACACTGGCATTGCACATGCCATAAATAGGGTGAATTAGTACACCGCTACCACGGCTATTGAGTGCATCAATCAGTTGATCTGAGTCCGCTTTGTATGTATTGCCTGTAAAGATTGCATTGATTGAAATTTTACGAGGGTCTTTGCCTACGTCCTCAATGCTCGCTTCGTCAGAAAAAGGAGCTTGATGTATTGCTTGAGCTTTTGAAACAGCATCTTTAATTGTACTGCACTCAAAATAAATGCCTCTAAAGCTTGCATCTTGTAACTCGTTTTTCCATGACATTGCAATAGACCTTAACCATAATAAGGTCTATTGTGCGATGGTCTATCGTTTATCGGAGCGGGAAAATATTCCGATTATTTTAAGGCAAGTGGGGCAATTGCTCCGTACCTCTGCTCTTGTTGAGTGGCATGAGATGAAATGCTTTGTGCAAGAGAGCTTAACGGTTGAGGAGCAGGAAAGTTCGGCAATATGGGTTTATTATTTACAATAGTTTGAGCAAGCATTGAAAAACCCTGATTTATTGAGTTAGTTTGCTTTTGTTGTTCTGCAATCATTTGCTCATATTTCGCTTGGCCTTCTAAAGCATCTTTGGCTTCTTGATTACCAAAAAAAGCCAATGCCTGTGTGATTTTTTCACCGCCCCAGTTATCAAATTTCTGACCTGTTTCAGTAGTCATGTACATATTGCGAGAGACTGTGCCGACACCGTAGCCCAAGGCACCAGCGATGGCGACTTGGCCTGCTGCAGAACCGATCACTGCACCTGTACCCGTTGCAATTGCACTACCACCACGCATGACAGCACCACCTAAGCTACCTTTGCCTCCTAATGCTCCACCAAGAACAGCACCACCACCTGCGGCTGCCAGTACAGATAAAGCACCTGTGGCTGCAATGGCTGATGCTGTTAGTGCTTCGTTAGAGCGCATGGTACTAACAAGTCCTTTTTCAAAATTACCTAAAGCACTATTTACAGTTTCATAGATTTTAATCTGAGCGAGTATTTTTTCTTGTTCTACAGCTTCGCTTTGAGCAAACTCATTGTCGCCTTTAATATCGGCAAGGCTTGCTGTCGCGCCTTCTTTATTCCATGACTTATCATAAATGTCTTTATAGTCGCCATTTTTTACACCTGTGATGATGGCCGATATACCTGCTAAAGATTGTTTATTATGAAAAATATCCCCAAATTCACCCGATGTAACTAATTCTATAGCTTGTTTTGTACGGCTAATTTCCTCTTGGTTCTTACTTTTTATAGCAGTAGCAAGGCGAGCATTTAACTTTTGATATTGTGGGTTTTTAGAAAGCTGTCTATCCATGAGCATCGCAACGGATGTAATGGTATCAACACCTTTGATTTGGTTGTTTGCTAGATAAGTTGTTAAATCAAAAACACGTTTATTCTTTTTTCCAAGTTTGGTCGGATCGCCTTTTTCAACATGGATATTTTTAGCAATCGCATCTTTAAAGTGCTTTTGGTTGACTAGGCCATAGAGGTCATCAATATTCGTTGCGGCTTCACCTGGTGTACCTGTATATTTTCTAGCAAGCTGTAGGTGAGTAGTTACATCATTTAAACCACGTTCCCCTGTGTAGCCTGCACGACTTGCACTGGCTAAGAGTACAGGTAAGAACTGTGACATATCTTTTAACTCAAAGCCACCTGCTTGTCCTGAGCCAATCATACGGTCGAAAGCCACTTGTGTTCGATCTACGCCAACCCCAAATTGTTTGACCTGTTGAGCAAGTTTAGCCATATCTGTTTCATCAGCACCACTTGCAAATGATGATTTTGCAATGGCTTGTAAAGGTGCTTTTAAGTCAGAAACTTTTTCATAAATTCCTGATGCTGCTAAAATCCCTGCGGCTTGTGATGTACCTTCAACAGTACCATGTCCTTGACGTACAGCATCTTTTGCATACCCCATAAGTTGTTCGTTTTGGGCTTTTGCTTCTTGCTTAGACATTCCATTAAAGCCATTGGTTATACTTGCTGTTGCATCAAAAATGACTTTGGAAAAGTTGCGACCACGTTCAAGTGGAGTCGCTGCGACTGCCTTTGCTGCCATATATCCACCTGTAACACCGCCGACAACTGCACCGCCTTTTTGCCACAGGGAAGCTGTTTCTTTACTGGCCTTTTGGGTACGTTGGCTTGACTGTTCAACTTGCTTCATCCAGTTTGCCATCTGTTTGGCAGAACCTTCTTGCTGTTTGAGTAGTTGGCTTTGTAATTTGGTTTGAATAGACTGCTGACGTAAAACACCTTCAAGCATTCTGTTAGTGCGTAGTAGTTGATCTCCTGCACGCGCTGTATTTATTGTGGCTTCTGTACCTGCTTTTGCAGTATTTACAAACTTTGCTTGAGCGCTATTTACTTGCGTCCATTGCTGATTGAGTTTGGTCGTCGATTGAACCTGATAATCAGATATCCGCTTTAATTCAGTGCCCGCATTACCTTTAATTTGAAGCGTCAATGAAACGGTCGTATTTTTACTCATTTGTTAGAATGCCTGCGTTTTGTCGAAACATAGGTTGTGCCATGAGTTTTAAATGGCTTAGATGTAGAAGGCTTTACATCGGTAGAGGTTTTTTTAGATGGGATTTGATGAGTATTGTCTAGCCGCTCATCGTTTAACAGCGCGATTGCTAAATCAAGCGGCATATTTGCCGCTTGATCAAAAGGAACTCCGATCTGCATCAATGCTCGGATGACTTTTGCTCTGACGTTGTATGCTCGGCTTGTTCCTTTGCATCTAACTTTTCTTTCAAATGATTTAAGTAATCTAAGTTTGTGCGAGAGGAGTGACCAAGCATGTCATAAGTAACGTCATACTCAGTCCCATCTTCAGCAATCAGTTTGGTCATTGCAGACAGGTCAGCAATAGCAATAAATTGACCTGCTTGAACTGATGCTTGGGATTGCAAGTATTCAATTGCAGTCATTTGTCGCATAACGACTTTCTTACTTTTAACTTCGGTTTGACCCACTAGCTTTTTGATCGCAACGGGTAGAGTGCCTTTAATTTCCATTTTTAACTCGCAGATTCGTCTAAATCGTCTAATGCAAACATGGTTAAATCACGACGTGTCTCACCATCGACTGAGTATGCATCGCTGACTGTTTGGGTTGTGCAATCGATATAAGTTTTACGGTAGTTGCCTGTTACAGACTCTAGGCTAATACGTGCATCTTCAATATCAGCCCATGCCACAGTATCTTTACCATCGGGAATAACGACAGAAACATCTAATGTGTAGGTCTTAATCCCATTGGCTTTATATTTGACCTTCCCAGTACGGTTCATGGTCTTAATGGGTTTTTTACCCGTATCTATTTTTGGAGTACATGTTGCACAGTCATATTCTTGACCGTTTACGCTCATGACAATAATTCCGACTGCATCTTCAGCCATGTGAAATCTCTTTGATTAAGATGATCTAAGCCTAAATTAAGTTTTATGTAGGTGAAGTGGGAAAATATTCCACAAAAAAAGACCACCGATGGTAGTCCTTTTATAGAGAAGAGTATGAACTATAAGCTACATGAAAGCGTTAGCGTATAGCTTTGTATTGTATTGTTTTGACAGTCACTACTTTGTGTTGCTTGTAATGATACTTGAGTATTGACGGGTTTATTTGTACCTACACTTTGACAAGCGCTTAGCATAAATAGACTCGTTAAAATTAAGAAATATCGCATGTTTAATACACATCAATAGTCGTATCAATCACATGCATACCACGTACCCAGTTAGAAGGAATACGTGCATCAACACGGTAGCGATCGGTTGTATTTTCGGTAACAGTCAGTTGATCTGCGGTGGCTTCAACATTTTGCAAAATTTCCGCTTTATCGAGTTTAATTGCTTCGGTTAAAAAAATCGAGCGTAGGTTACGACGTTGTGCAGCAGTATTTTTACGACGACGTTGTTTTGATGCAGCAGCACGCATAACTTTACGTACATAGTCGATGGTTAAAGCCCCATTAATATCAAGCATGATGTCATCGTCTAAACCACTATCAGGATTGGTGCGATAAGTTGAAACTGCACGAACAATTTCTGGGATACCATCTGCTCCTGTTTGGATCATACAGACACCTGCATTAAGTGCTCGTTCCATACGTCCAAAAGTGAGCTTGTACTCATCAGAAACGGCTGTAACACCACCTAAATTTACGCCATTAAATGGCAGCGCAGGGTCTTGTGAGTCTGCAAGAGCAGCAGCCATTGCCCCTGCAATTTCAGGTTCTTGATCTACTGCACCGTGATAGCAAACAGCGACTATCCGATAGCTTGTTTTTACACTGGTTTGTGCTGCAAAGATCGTTGCATCATCTACATTGGTAAATGGGACAATTAAAATAGCAGGGCGTTGCTCAACGTTATTACTCACGGTATTTAAGTGATCTACCCATACATTAATATCATCGGGTGGGGTAGACAGAGCAATAATTGTATGACCGAGTGGAGCAATGATTTCTTGAATAGACATTTTATGTATCCCCTTTAACTTTGAGGCGAGTATTACGACTTCTGAGAACACCATCTTGAACTGCTAATGAATAGGATGAGAAGTCAAACAAAAACGGGATTGATAACTCAAACTTTCCTGTTTCATCTACAACAAAGTATGCAGCGGGGTCAGGATTGTAATCAAAAATTAGATTAAGGATGCATGAAGGTTGGCATGTACCTGTGATGTGAACGGTATTACTATCATCTTTAACTAAACTTGTAATATTAGGCGCATCAGGCACACTTGTATTTGGAGAAACCTTATAGTAGATATCCGTGATCAACCCTTGCACACTCGTAATAATGTGGTAGATACCATCTTCTGCTGTCACCGTAAGGGTATTTGCTGCGATTACACCATTGACCTTCATAGCAAGCACATTGAATGTATCAATGATTCCATTCGGATGAATAACCTTTACGGCATCTTTGATATCTTGTTGTGCCCAGCAATTTAATTCTAAAGTGGTACTTTTTTGTTGAATATTAATTCGGTCAAGCTGTTTTACTATTTTTGAGGTATCATTTCCCCCGTTTGGTTCTGAGACTTTCCCAAGCAATCTACCTCCACAGTTTGATAGGTTTTAATTGCAGCTTTAAGCATCCGTCCTGCCTCTGAGTTTTGCCCAAAAACTTTATCCGCAGATGCTGTATCGTATATAGCTATAGGCGTAGATTGCACTGGACTATCATTAGTAATAAACAAAACTTTTTGAGTATTATTGAGCAATCCTGAGCGTTGGGTATTAATATTGACCTGAGTATATATACCAGGTGTTTTTATAAAACTAGTCATACGGCATCCCCATGAAGCTTCACAGGAATTTCAAATTGCTTTTTACCATTTGCCCATTCAACCAAAATAGATGCATTTCGGTAAGCATATTGTGGGAATATAATTATTTTATGAGTGTTTGCATCATATTTTAAGCCATTCAATGCATCATTTTTACTTACATCACTTACAGAAATTTTTTGATTTCCATCACTTGGTGTAATTATTAATGGAATTTCAGTTGCTGTAAGTGAATCCTGATAAATTACTGTATCGTCCGCAATAGTAATATCAGTGATTGGAATCAGATTGGTGTCTTGTTGCTTCGTATTGTTATCCTCTGTTGGTGTTGGTGTTGGTGTTGGTGTTGGTGTTGGTGTTGGTGTTGGTGTTGGTGTTGGTGTTGGTGTTGGTGTTTGATCTTTTGGATCAACCTGTATAACGCCACCTAACTTTTCTACTGCTACAAATAAAGCATTTAGTTTATTGACCATCTCTCCAGTCGCCTCATCACGGCCTGTTATACGTACAGTCATATCTAATTCAACCTCTGTTTTTAAACTCATGGTTTAACCTTTTATTTGGGTAAAGAAATAAGATCATGCTCATCTGCCACATCATCCTGTGGCTGAAAAACATAGTCCAAATTAATGCGATGGATTTCGCTTGTTGTCATTTCTTCAGTACGATCACGGTCTGAAGCTGTGATGACATATTGGGTTGTGAACTCTTGTGCAAGTACGCTAATAGACTGTTCACGTACCGCAGTGTTAAAAATCGTTTTCGTGCGTCCAAGCTTTAGGGGTGCAATCCCTGTTAAGCCTGTTATTGATAAATCATTGTTGGTAAGAAGTCGTTGTACATGGTCAAGCATCTGATATGTACCAATATCAAATGCTGTACCTTGGCGACGGGTTTCTTCATTACGTAATGAGCGTGCGCCAACGAGAACAACAAATGTGACTGGATATTCAGTCTTGTTATGACTGATTCGTTTAGGTGAACCTGAACCATCAAATGTGATCCAAATGGCAGGGAAGCTACGAATGGCTGTGGTGATGTCATCATCAAACTCACCACCATAGGTCTTAATTTCACGTACCCATGACCATTTCTTTTCTTGGATTTGCTCGGCCATCAGGTCTTTGATGGCTTGCTCAATCAGACTCAAATTCACCATGATCTATCTCCGAAATCATGCCGACCAACAGTAAATACCACATTGTTGGCTGAGCTTTTTGTAGGCATAGAATCTCCCGCAGGTGTACCACCTAAACCGATTTCACCTTTGGCAATTTTCGTCAGTGTTCTCATACAGCCATCAAATCGAATCTTAATCGGGCTGTTTTCTGATAGATTGCCTGTCTCTGCATAGTAGCGTGCAAGATTACAAGCAATATTGATCAAGAAAGGAGGGATAGGGTGCAACGGTAATGTGTAGCGACTTGCAAGATAGGCATCAACTTCACTGTTTGCTTCTTCAATCGCAGCATTCAATTTGTCGTAATTAATCTCACCTGTATAAGGTTGCTCGGTATCTGTAAGCTGTATAAGCTCATGTTCACCAAACTTTCGACGCATGACTTCTACCGTTGCATACATGGTTATTTCTCCCCAGTAGAACCTACAGCCATTTGCCACAAGCCATAACCTGCCGCACCGCGTGCTTCAGCACCGAACTTAAACTTTTTACGGTTAAATACGCTGTCACTTGAAGTATCTGTTAAAGCAACAAATACAGGCTGTTTACGAGGTTGGAAAATGATTGGTTTAATGGCTTTGCTTGCATCAAGTAAGTGCCACTCGCTATCTGTTTCAAGCCAACCTGCAACCACCACAGTGGCTGTGCCTTTATAAGGGTTTGGTTTGCCATCTTCTAAACGGTCTACCGTCATCAATACATTGGCTTCATCTTCAAGTGCAGGTGGTACAAGTAAAATATTGGGGTTTAAGTTAAGTGGTCGCCCTTCGTTGTCTTTCATGCTACGAATCATGGTACGTGCTTTACCATAACTATTGCGTGCAGCTTCTAGGCTTGATGCATCTAACTTCACATCGAGTTTATTAGAAACAAGCTTTTTGCCTTTGCCTGCACCCACTTCATGGTTCGTTGCATAGAAGCTCTTGCCGTCGTAGCAAGGTTGATGAAATCCTTGTGAAATGGCAGTAAACACCAAGTCATCTGCCCATTGTTTTGAGCTTTCACCAGCCATTTGAGCCTGCGGTTTATAGATTCCAATGTTGTCGTCTTCAATATCATTGCGGTCAATTTCAACCGTTGCCTCAAAGTCATCATTGGTAATGGTATAGGCATGTGCAGATAATTGGCTAATGACTTTATCACCAAGCCATTTGCGTAATTTTGGAAACTTTTCAATCCATGCATAACTGTTCGATTTACCATTACTTGGTACTTCCATCGCGACCAAGTTCCATTGGCTCGGTGCTGCATCAAAAGCATTATTAAAGATGGTTTTAATACTGGTGGCTAAAGCAGTAATCACCGCACTTGCATTTTTTTCATTAAAAATCATTCAATTTCTACCCATACGTAATTTGTGAAACGGCTATCAAAGCCCATAAATTTGCCTGCTAAAGCGCGTGAGCCATTGCCATCACTTTTAGCGACGGTTTGGTTGTCACTAATAAAGACCTTTACACCAAGGTCGGCTTGAGTGATGGGATCACTCGAGTCATTGCTCATGAGAAATTGTGCTTTACGCTGTACTTGTGCAATCGCATCACCATCTGCACCTGTGTTTTGTGCTGAGTTATCCCAAATACCTAAACAAATTTGATCTGCACCACCAATATTTTGGCTATCTAAGGCAAGACCTGATTTATCGACTACAGCAAACGTGCCTTGTAATACAGTCGCGCCCGCTTTAAGTGGTACAGGCATGAGTCGCCCTGCACGTTGTTCCGTTACAATTGCAACATCGGTTTTACTCATGTCACAGCTCCTAAGTCTTTCGCGCTTAAGCCCAATTGCGATGCCACATTTAAAGTAAGGTCATCATGTTGTGCAGGGCGTTGGTTGTTGTCAGCTAAGTTGAGTGTCTGGGTTTGACGTTGGTTGAGTGCCGCGATTTTTGGAATGCTATCTAAATGTGCTTTAAGACCATCAGGGTCTTTTTCCCCAAATGCTTTCGCCCATTGAATTGTTGCTTCACCTGTTAAACGTCCATCGCTACATGCAGCTGTAATGAGTTGCTCAATTTCATGTTTTTGATGATTGGCTGACACTTGTACTGATTGTTGAACGGCTTGTTGATATACAGCCATCGGTACATATTCGGCAGGGTTGGGGCTTTGGTTATTTGCTGCGACTTTTGTGGTGAGTGCTTGAACGGCATCAAAGAGGTTTTGTGCATTTTCAGCAATCTGAATATCTGTACCATCTTCAATACGTGTAATCAGTTTATTGAGTTCCGCCAAAATATCATTTGCATCGGCAGAAATAGGCAGATTTAACATCCAACGCAAGCGTTCGAGTAATTCGTCCATATCATTGTCCTGTGAGGTTTGAGTAAGGAAGTCTTGAGCGGCTGCTGCAAGTTTTGCTTCAGGAAGTTGGTCAAGATTTGGGGTATTTGTTAAAGCAACATGGAGTAGGGCAAGCACATTGCCGTTGCTGTCATATAGAAAAACAGGTGATATATATTTATATTCTTTGGCTTCGATATAGCTTTGTGCTTTATCTGTCCATTCAAATGCATTGCTACATATTCCAACGCCTTCTACATAGATAAAGCCATTTGGCTTTAACCATCCCGCAGCAGGTGCAGGTTCATTGTCTTCTTGGATACGTAAGGTAGAATGTTCATAATCTATGACCATGTCGATCTGACGTTTATTCAACTCAGCAACAATGGCACGACCACGCTCAGGGGTGAGTTCCCAGTGTGGGGCATCTGTAGGGCGACCATCTATGCCACGAAATATCCCTTCAGGAATAATCACAAAGTGGTCGGTTGATGCCGTAATGTCGAATGAGCAAGCTGCTGCAAGTGGTTTCTTTTTCATACTTGCAGTATTCATGACAAATGAACTTTAAAAAGCGGGAAAACCTTCCGAATTGGTTTTTGCGTTCTAAGGCGTTTTAAGCCTTATTTTTATCTAAGCTGATAGATTTATTATTCTTGTTTTTAAAATGGCTTGCTTAAAAGTCTAACGAGCTTCTAACGCCATTGAGATGCTTAATCAAATAGTGATTGATAGAAATATTCAATATCATGCGTCAAAGCATCTTCAGCTTCAGGTTGTAAATTGCCATCTTTATCCATAGGTAAGAAAGGACGAGCAGGGATATTTCCCCAAGGTAGTGGTACATTTCTTTTGTTGTGCCCGTATTGCCCTTGCTTTGCACCAAACTGGTGGGTAGCGGCTTTAGGGTCATTTGTACCAATAACAACCTCCTCTTTATTTACTTTGGTGCTGATGCTATTTCTAAGCTGTCCAGTTTGATAAAGCTTTTTGCCACCTTTGCGTTTGGCAAGCGTGACAGCACTCAGTCCTGCCCAAGCAGGTCGACCTTCACTGTCAAAGTTATCTTCAACCACTGTTAAAAAGCTACTTGCGATTGCATGGCCGAGTTTACTTGTATCATTTAAATGTGTAGACACAGATTGTAACTTATCAATCAGTGCTTGATTATTGATCTGAATAGTTGTCATGTTTTATACTCGTTTATACCTTGTTAGGGCAGTAGTTTCCAAATAGAAAGGTTGCGGGGATCTTTCCTTTGCATTATGACGTGCAAGTCGTCCGCTATTCTGACAAGGCTCATTTATCTAATTTTCTCAAGTAATCCAGACTTGACATTCCCATCTATAGATTCAGTCGATACTTTAAAAATACTTACAATCTCCATGACACCATTTTGTGGGCGTATAGACAGCTTCAACACACTACTTTCTGCATGTTTTTCTAATACAGGTACCATCAACAGTACGCTGTCATTTTTTATATCCCATAATACCTGTTTCACATTTCTGATGAGGATAGGGAGCTGTTGCCACTCTTCAAGCGTGGGTGCATTACCTGCTTCACCATGTCGTTGTGCCTTTTTACCGACCATGAGATGATCACTAATCGTTAGTATCGGGCTTTCAACTGCTTGATTCTTGGCTGTTAAAAACTCAATATCTGTATTTTGTAATACGCCAACAGTACTGGTTTGCCGTTGGGTGCGACCAAAACTCATCGCATTATCGACAAAGGCTTGATGAGCTTTTAGACGGGTCGGTGCTGTTAAAATAGCCTCAACTGCTTTGAGTCCAGCTGTATTGCCAATCAGTTTAGTCGCCCGATCTGTGAGTACTTTGTCGATTAAATAGCTTGTTGCAGGTGAACCATTGAAGCCCGCAGCAGGGGCAAAGGTAAGTGTGCCGTCTTTGGTGGGAATATTAAACTGAGTACGTTTTACAGTAACATCTGCACCTGTTTGTCGATCTGTACCTACACGTTCATAAATCTCGGTGCTGTGACCTTCGCTGTCTAAAATATCTTTGCCTTCAACTTCACTGGCTGAACGTGCAATGACCCGACACTTACAACCCCACTCAGATGGTGGATAAGCGACTGACCAAAAGCCATCATCAAAACGAAAGATACAGCCATCTAATGCTAAATGTTGTTTACGTGGGTTCTTAATGGTGATGTGCCGCCATTCCCAATAGGGTCGGGTATCGGTTGAGGCGAGCATTGCTTTATAGCGTCCTGCACTAAAGGCACTTTGCATGTTGGTGTCATAAATTGTACGTAAGCGTCGAGGGCTACCCAGTTGTACTTCTTGGTCTTTGCCTTCAGGGTTTTTAACCACCTTTTTACCCCACCAACCTTTGTCTTGTAGGATAGGCGTTAGATTGTCTTTCCACTTCTCAAAACTTTGTCCAGTTTCTAACGCTGTAATCAATGATTTTCTAATGTCTTGAAGTACATCGATACGAGCGACTTTGGCGACTGTAAAGGCACGACTATGGGCATCATCTAGAGTTTCATGCCAATCCCAACCCAATTTAAAGCCTTTCTTTTTGAGGTAATCAATGGCATCGGTAGGTGGTAAGTCAAATAAAGCGTTGAGTTCAGGGCGTTGAGGGGTATGGCTCATGTTTCAGCCTCAACGCTTAAGCGGCCTAACATTTCACAAGCAAAAATCAGTTGGGTCAGGCGCTCTTGTAATGCAGGTTCATCATCTGTCGGATATAAGTCAGAAAGTAGCTGTAAAACTTCATCTTCATTATTTTGATTTTGAATTTTTTCAATAAGTGTACTTAACCATTGTTCACTAATCGTTTGGCTTTCATCTACTTGTTGGTTCAACAAAAGCTGCATGGCTTGGTCTTCAAGCGGGATTTGTGCGCTATTGGATGCCACTAAATGGTTAATGAGCTGTGGTTGATAACGATTGGCAGAAAGGTTAGGCGTTACAGGTGCACGTTGTAAAATTGCTGTTTTATCATCTTCAGGCTCAGGAATACCAAGTTTTTGATGCACCCATGAAGTTGGAATTTTCACACCAACATCGACTAATGCGGGAATAGATTTACTAAACTTTTCTAAATCTTCAGTGTCTGTGGTATCAAAATAAAACTTAGGATAACGGTCAGGGGTAATGTTTGGATAGTTCAAACGCATTAAATAGCTAACAAGGCTATCATTGATTGAACGTGCAAGCTGAAGTGCATCTGATTTCTTAATGGTATCAAACTGTACTTCATGCGTTTTACTCTGTGCATGTGTACTGGTTTTACCATCGGCTTGGCTGAGTAACGTACCGCCAACAATAACTTTGGAGGCAGTTTTCTCACACCAATCAATCAAGCTAAAGTGATTTTTAGTATCGCCATTTGCTGCACTTTGGAAATCAATTTTCATGCCTTGCGGGATGATGCCGCCTGCATTACGACCAATGCTCATCACAGCACGGGCAAGGGTCATTTTCTCATCTTGGGTTGCTCCGCTTGGATATTGTCCAATACGAATGGGTAAGCCATAAATCTCTAAAAATTCCATGACATCACGTGTGCCATAGTTTTTAAATAGAAAAGGCCATGCCAAAATACGGTTTAGACCTGAACGTGCAATGTAGCCCGACTTGGCTTTGTGGTAGTGAATGAACCAACCAAAGTCATTAAATTCACAGCCCATCATTGAGCCATCATTAATGCGTAATGTGTTGGGTTGATCGTATGGTGTTAAGAAGTGGCGAGGGTTAATATGCTCAAAGCTTTTTGGTAGCCATAAGTTACCAAGTTGTTGCCATTCAATTTCTTGGCAACTATAGCCATGACCGACTGCATCCATTGCATCGAATAAGAACATTTCAAAGTTCTCAATGTCATCAATCCATTCACGGACTTCTTCAGCAATTTTTCGTTCTTGGTCTGTTGAGTTTTTAGGTGGATGCATACCCCATGGTAAGCTATTCACAGCTTTAATACGTTTGTCCATTTCACTAAAGATATGACCGTCACGCTCAACCATGTCTGCCCATAAGTCGGCTTGTGTGGCAAGGTGGCCTTGCTCACCCTCAGTAAGCATTTTATGCAGTTTGGCAGGTGTTAAACCGATGACAGGATGTTCTTGCCATTGGTTGGCTAAGAATGTAATCCCTGCGGTTTGATTGCTTTCTAACGCTTGTCGGTTTTCTTTTTTTCGTTTTGCCATAAAAATTAAGCACAATATAAAATTGTGCTTAATTTGAATCAAATATGGTTTTTGTTCAGCGGGAAAGTATTCCTAGTAATTGGTAATAATCAACTCGGATTTTTTCCCACGACTTTCAACTTTTCTACCTATTATATAAGCAAGTTCTGTTTGTTGAATATTGAATTCTTTGTAAATTTCTCTAATGTCAGGATGGTCATTGATAGAAAGCATGACTTTTCCATCACATGAACTCATCAGGTCAGCAAGTTTTTGGTATTGGTCTAAACCAAACTCCATACCATAACCTGATAGTTTCCAATATGGGGGATCTGCATAAAAGAAGGTATGTGGGCGATCATATTTTTCAAAGCACTTATCCCAACTTAAATGCTCAACAGTAACACCTGACAGCCTCAGGTGCGCTTCACTGAGTTGTTCTTCAATTCTGAGTAAGTTTATAGGCTTTGTTGTCGTGGCTGTTCCAAAAGAGCGACTTGTCGTGTTCGCACCAAAGGCAAGTTGCTGGAGGTAATAAAACCGAGTAGCTCTTTGAATATCTGTCATGAGCGATGTATCTGCATTTTTAAGCCAGTCAAACATTTGACGGCTGACCAATGCCCATTTAAATTGTTTGACAAACTCCTCAAGATGATTTTGTACTACGCGATATAGATTAACTAGCTCACCATCTATGTCATTAATTACTTCAACTTTTGATGCAATTTCACGCATAAAAAATAAAGCGCCACCGCCTGTAAATAGTTCTACATAGCATTTATGTTCAGGAATATTTTTTGTTAATTCCTTTACGAGACGTCTTTTTCCACCTTGCCAAGGAATAATCGGGCTAATTTTCATGCAACTACCTGTAAAAACGTTAGAATTTATTAAAAACGTTAGAATTTTCTGATAGCCTAGCGTTGCTATGTACATGGCAACGGGGCTTTGCTTAAGACAGGTATCTTGTCGAGAGGGGCTGTGTATGTGACCGCATATACAGTTCCCCCGTTCTAATCGTATTTTAGGTGGTTATATAACAAGAAATTATGGGAAATTATTCCTTGTTTGGAATGAATGTTTTTTAGTTTATTGTGGACTAAAGTTATTTGCGGCCATCTGAAATAACAAAGAATATCTTATTGAGTTCAGGGCTATAGTTTACGGTGTAGTCATATCCACGTATCCTTTTTTGAGCTGCTTTCTTGGGGTGGCTAGTTGCATCATGTACTAAAGCTCCGACAGTGATTACTGTCTCTGTTCCTTGTTTTGATGGGTTGATTGCTTCAGATGCTCCAACCATTGCTGTAAGTATGGTTGTTTTCTGACTATCGGTCTTAGGCATTTCTGCAAGTATTAAAAGCTCTCTTAAAGTGTTGTCATCATTGATAGGAGCAGATATTTTTAATAAATCCGTTTTTGTTAAAAGTTGAACAATTGAATATTTTTGATCTGCCTCTTTAGTAACTTTCTTGATTTTGAAAATAGTGCTTTGGGGATCAATTTCATTCATTAAGATATTAAAAATATTTTTGAAATTTTGAGCATTGATATTTAAACTTTTATAATTCATTCGTTGAATGTAATTAGTGGGTGGTTTGGTTATATGGTTCTCATTGGCTTGTTGTGCTTGAACTGTTTCAAAATTCACCATACAAATCATTGCTGTTAATATAATTTTTCTCATAATTCCCCCTTATAAAGAGGGTCTCATGTTACTTGGTTTTTCTTGAAATTAAAAACAGCCCACTTCGCTAAATAATCCATCAATCACATCATCTTTTTCTAACTTACTAGGCTCAAAAAACTCAATCGGTGCGGTTGGGTTTTTACTTGCATAGTCAGCGAGTAGGTGAGCAATGGCACTATCGCCATGACGGTCTTTATTATTGGCATTTGTTTTACCTTGCGCGGGAATACGTGCCACACCATTGACCATCACAAAAGCTCTATGATCTTCAATCACATCGAGATCGGCAGGCATATTCTCAATATCGCCATCTTCTAAAGATGCTTTAAAGTGAGGTGTATGATCTCGATACCACGTTTCTGTCAGCATCACAGCTTCAACCCGTTCACCATAGCGTACTTGCATCGCTTCAGCTAAAAAGCCACCATTACCACCCGCATCATGTGCAGCCTTACTGAAGTTTGGAAGTTGTGCCACCATTAGCTCTAAAAACTTCTCTTGTTGCTTGTAGGGTACTCGGAACATCTCAAATAAAAAGGGAATACGCTTTTTAGTATTTTGCTGTTCGATCAATGGCCAAAAAGAGCAAGCATTGCGTTTACGTGCAAAGTCCAAGCCATAAAAGCTTTTGGCTTTCACTGGGATAGCATCAAGTAATGGCTTTAGGTGTTCATCAAAGAAATCTTCAACATCCGCATTACGAGCTTCCTCACTCACTTTGTCAAAGTCATCCCAACCTTTTGGTGCTTCAAAGCGAATCACAGGTACAGTAGTATCTTTGCGGTTCTCCAGTAAAGAATGAGGCAACCAACGACCGCCGCCTTTGCTAGGTATTACATCCAACTCCTCATCTGAAGCACTGCCGTAAAAGTCGTAAACTTCCTGTACCCATTCGGCTTCTTTCTCTTTACAGTAGGGTTCACCTTTACGCATACACACACGTTTATATAAACCTTGTTCTACGGCTTCTTTAAAACTTGTACGGTGTAGTGAGCCTTTACGTTTACCTGCACGTATCTGATTAATTAGTTCGTTAAAGGGATTGTCTTCACCATCATGCGTGCTAATTACACGCACACAGCCACCCCAAATTAATAGAGCAAGGGCAGCTTTTAACAGTTCATCTAACGACTCATGGAATGCAGCTTCATCTAAAATGACACGTCCTTGTCGTCCACGTAAGTTCGATGGGCGACTGGTCAAGGCCTCAATACGGTAGCCCGATTTAGGAAAACGAATAATATAGGTTTGAATATGTTTGTCACCATCTTCCCAAATACCTTCCTCAACCGCATCGGCTGCAAGTCCATAGGCTCTTGCCCACATCGCACAGGCTTGAATAAACTCAACTGTCATATCTTTGTTATAGCCAAGATAATAAGTATTTTGTCCACCTGCTTTTTGGTCACTCGCAGACTCAAGTGCCGCATCGGCAGCTTCTGCCCATGTGAGTCCAATCCGTCGTGACTTCTCGCCAATCTTGAGCGGACTACGATCTGCAATCCATGCTTGTTGGTAGGGTAATAATACCGCAGGTACATCACTGTTAAAGTCAGGTTTAGGAAATGGTGAGTCAGTCATTAGTCTGCAATTCCTAAAATTTGTTTTCTAATTTCTGTTGCTGTTTCATTCGACAGTCCACCTTTTTTAGCAATCTTCTCAACTGCTTTAGCTGCTTTTTCAACTTTGTCTTGAACTTCCATTTGCCACTTTTTCTGATTGACTGAGGCTTTGGTAATCTCAGCAATGCCTTTACTACAACTTGCAATGAGTGCCAATCGTTTTGCAGGATCGGCATTTTCTTCATTGGCTTGTTGCAAAGAAATCAGTGCATTAAAAAGCTCTGTTTGTACCAATGATAAGACAGCGGCAGAGCGTTGGTCGCCATCATCAGGTGCGGCATCGGCAATAAGAAGTGCCGCTTGCGTACTGGCTTGTACGGCTGCAAGCTTCTGTTCTAGCTTTTGCCCATAGCGATGTACACTAGATTTACTAATGTTATAGCCACGTTGTTGCAACACATGGGCAATTTCTTCATAACCACAAAAGCCTTTATCTCTAAACCATGTGTTTAACCATTGCTTATCTTCTTCATCAAGCAAGTCAACCGCAGATTCTCTTGCCATGTGTTAGTTCCAGTACTTCGTTGGGCGAGCAATTCCCGCAGGGCAATGCACTGTATAGTCGACAACATCCACACCATTACTGTTCAGCTTTGCATGCCAATGCCCATCAGGTTTTTTATCAATGTCTACAAGCGCACGATCTTTTAAGTACTCAAGTTCGCTATGTAGCTCTGTTGGCGTACAATCTTCATAAAGCGATTGAACCACAGTTAAAAGCAATTGATCTTGTGCGCCTATTGGACGTGCTTTATTCAGGGCGT
Organism: Acinetobacter pollinis; assembly: GCF_015627175.1. GTDB lineage: Bacteria > Pseudomonadota > Gammaproteobacteria > Pseudomonadales > Moraxellaceae > Acinetobacter > Acinetobacter pollinis. Next base: position 23,388 of record NZ_VTDQ01000016.1, read on the forward strand.
TGAGTAGATTCCAACGCAAGTTTTCACGTCGTGCTTTAATAATATCTGTCATTTCTTTTGTACCTGTTCTTTATGGACATTGAGAAGTTGAGTGGCCACCGCATCAAGCTTTGCTTCAATAATTGTTTGCCCACGAATGTAGTCATCACGCCCAACATAGTTTTGCGGTACTTCAGCTTTGAAATGTAAAAACTGTCGTTCTAAATTGCGAATTTCATCTTGTGCTTTAAGCGCTTGTTTACCGATTTCTTCAATCTTCTGATTAGTCACATTAAAATTTTGCGTTAGATTATGCTCGGCACGAGTTAGAAAATGTTTAACTGCACCAACGAGTGTGCCAATCAAAGCCCCAAGCAATGAAATGATCTGCCATGTTTCGAGCTGTATGATCATTCCACCACCTTTGTTTTGGTTTGGTTGATGAAACGAGTAATCGTGCCAATCATTGCCAGTGCTGCAATCACTCTGTTTTGAGTTGCATCAGGCAATAGCTTTAAAACTTCTTGTGGAATTCCAAAAGTTGCAATGTAACAAATTAAGCCAAATGCCCAATTAGAAAACCATAGCCAACCTTTACGCCAGTTGTTGACAAGCTTTTGAGGTTTAGTTGCTGATACTTGTTCTGATGTATCGCTCGTTTCTTTCTTTTCTTCAGGTAGATCATTGTTACTCATACGGTATCAGTTGCTCCGTATCGTAAGTTTTGAGCAACACGACGTACCCAACCTTTACCAAACACGCCAAAGGTACTGAGCTTTGTGTAGAAATCTAAACGTTCAGCATTAAAAAGCGCGAGTACATCACTCAATGGTTTTGCTTTAATCGCATTAATGGTCATCAATCCAATGATGCCATCATCAGCAACACATACAGCACGTTGTAACATCCGAATAGCATTACCCGTACCATGATTCACAGCAGCATCAAACAGTTGATAACTGAGTTCACTTGGGTATTGGTCAGCTTGAATACGTTGCCAAAACGCAACGCGATAAATAGACTTAGCTTGCTCAATGCTCATGTCTTTCATAGAGCCGTTATAGCCATTTGCTCTTGCTGTACTTGCCGTAATTCCCCAAATTGTTTCCCCGCCTTGATCATTCGGGTTGTTTACATAGCCACCTTCATGACCTAAGGTACGCTCGAAAACTTCATCAAAACTAATTGTCATATAGGTTAATTAATATAAATAAAACCCATAGTGGAGGAAGTCGATTTATTAAAAAATGGGAATCAATTCCGTAAAAAAGGCTGCCTGAGGCAACCTTAAAAAAGCGAGTAATGTATATCACTAAGCCTCAAATAAACTCAGTTGATCATCATCTTTTTTTTGTTGTTCGACATCATGCATTTTGCGTTTAATTTCACGAATCCAACGCTCTGTAACTTTGTACTTTTTAGCAAGCTCTTTGTTGAGCTTAGGCTTACCACCCAGTTCTCTGAGTTCTTGTTTAATTCGTTCATCACGTAAATAGTTAATATAACGGTCAGGCTTTGGAATGTAGACCATTTCTCCATTCCAAAATTGTGCAAGTTTTTTTAAGTTGTTGAAGCCGATGAATTCAGCCAATTCGTGACTTTCAGTGACATTAGTCGAACGAGGGAATTTGTACTCTGAGCCACCAAATTCACTCGATAAAGCAAGTGCAGTACGGTAATCAGTAAGCTGAACAATGAGTCTGAGCGTCTCAGGAAGTTTGTTGATTGAACTGGATTGCATGGCTGACTCGCTTTTTTTTGTACTCTAAAGCCGCAACTATACGATAAAGCTCATTTACACTGCAAAATTCTAACGCTTCTTTATTAAACATTTTTTTAGCTATTCCTTTTGCATAGTTCCAGTGTAGCTTATGATCTGCAAGAATAGCTTCAATTTTATTGATAAGATTCTGCTTTGAAAAGGCGACATCAGGCTTTTGACCAAAATCTTTTTTAGCAAAACCTAGATGCTCAAAATGTTTTAATACCTTAATCAATTGATCATCATTCAAATGTTTTGCAGAGCGTTCACCTGTCACTTGTTCTAGTAAGTCACGGTAAGTGTCATCATCTAAGCCCAGTGACTTTTTAGCCACGTGAATAGTGGCAAGGCGTTGGTTACGAGTTGGTTTTTTCATGATCTACTGCCTTAGATAATGCCGCTTGATTGACTTGATGCAATGCTCGGTCAAAACCGCCATTGGAAATAAAACAGTCCATCGGATTGTTTAGATTCAACATGTAATAATCTGTTTTACAGGTCGTACAAACAGTAAAACGTTCAAACGTTAAACCACATTGATGACATTGAAAATGAAATGCTGTATGACTCATATTTTATCTCGCTGCTCGTCAGTACTTAGTCACGACACTAAGTAGACAAAAGCACGACCTGAGCCGTGCTTTTGTTTCGCTTAATTCACCGCGTCTTTTAGCCCTTTACCTGCTTTAAAGCTAGGTTGTTTACTGGCTTTAATTTCGAGTGGTTCACCTGTAGCAGGGTTGCGACCTGTACGTGCTGCACGCTCTTTAATACTAAACGTCCCAAAGCCTAAAATAGCCACGTCACCGCCTGTTTTTAATACTTCAGTAATACTGTCTTCAAAAGCATTTAATGCAGTACTTGCCTGAGTCTTTGTTAAGCCTGATTTTTCAGCAATCGCTTGAACAAGTTGTGTTTTATTCATAATGAATTTCCTTGGTTTAAATATTGGCAAAATCTAACGAAATCGGTTGATATTTGCCGTTATTATCTCGCTCATAAAAGCGAATATAATTCTTACTATCGGTGACCATAATACTGTCACTAATTGCTTGCATGGCTTTCTGCCAACGCTCATCTTGGATATCGTGTCGACGCAAACTGAGTACACGACCTGTCGATATTTTTCCTTCTTTATCTACTTGGAAGGCATCATTAACTAAAATTTTAATATAGCTATTAGAACCTTCAGACCATGACTGAATACAGTCATCAATCAGTGCTTTAGCGGCAGCAAGACGTTCATCAAAACGAATGGAGTCCTGATTTTGACGCACAATTTTATACGTTCCATCAAAACTTAACAGAGTAACATTGCCTTTATTACCGCCAAGCTGAATGTCATATTGTTCTGCTGAAAGCTGAATAAAAGCAGCAACATCTGCAAAAGCTTTACGTTTAAAAGCCTGCATTTGTATTTGTAATGCTTTGGCTTCTTCAATTAAGTCCTTGGTCAGATCATCACGTTCTAGTTCAATAGGCTTAATCTGAGCTTCAGGAATCAAACGGCCTTTTGCATCTTGTTTGAAGCCGAAAGGGATATCTACAACTTGATTCATACTATTATCCTTTATTAGTGCGTTCAAAACGGCTTTGACATTCAATACAACGTGTAACTCCACCAAGCTTGCGACGTTGCTCAGGAATCGTGGAATCGCATTCAATACATTCAAGTAAGCTACTTGACTGAGAGTGACTTCTAGCTGCTAAGCTATGTGCCAAATTCTTCTCAATTACAGTGTTTGCAATATCTGCACAATCGGCCATTATTTATCTCCTTTATTACACTGTAATGTGCAACTTTGGCACGCACGCCAGTGACGCATTTCAATAGGGTTTTGTGTGGGTGCATTACGCTCTTTGTATTGCTTGCACTCACTATTTAAAAGTGATTTATTCAAGTGAGGGCATTGCACTTTATTAAGTTTTGTCAGTACCGCCTCAATTAAACGATCTGTTTTACCGACGTATTTATCACGTAAAGCAAGCGATAAACTGCAACGTGCATAACCAATCTCATCAGCAACCTTTTGTAAGCTACCTAACTCAGCAACACGCTGTTCTACCAATTCTTTCCAGTTGTTAACCATGATGAATACTCACTAACAGGCTAAGTACGCATACCAAAATCATGAGGATGACTAAAGCAATCCGATACAGGTGCTGCTGAAGCTGAGCTTTGTGCTTGTAGGCTTCAAATTGAGCCTTAATGTTGTCTCTTTCTTCAATCAAATGGACGCGATGTATATTTGGGCTACGCATAGAATTCATCCATTGCACCGTGTTTTATTTCATCATCAAGCTCAGGACGTTCTGAGTACATGGTTTCATTCAAGTTAGGGTCAAAAACCTGCTTTACTCTTTGTACTTGTGGTGGTTTAGCACCTGTATTCATACTAGGTAAAAGCATATATTTGGCTTTACCACCTGTTGTTTTTGCTTCTTGTACTCTTTGAACATATCCTGCTTCATAGAGCATTGATAAGTAACTACTGGCAGTAGACACCTTGACCTGAAGGTCATCATTGCTTGATAAAGCAGCCAACTCATCAGGGCTAACAGCTTTCTGTGTAATACGTAAAGTATTCCACATTGCTTTATTACCAGTGATGCCTAACAACTCTCCAGACTTAGTCATCTGAGGGTAGTGATAGCCCAAGTCTTGAACTAAACGATAGACTTTTTGTTTCACCTGACAGTTCGGGTGGTGTAGTGGTTGCATTGAAATAACTCTAACTAGATCGGCTTTAGCTAGTTGATTAACGAAACTACGTGCACTGTCATATTTCATGCTACCTAAGTCCGCAACTTGCTGAATTGTGAACTCTTCTGCATTGTCACGAATGGCAAGCCAAACACGTTGGCGAGGTGTTTGATACGGTTGCTTTTTGTTTGGCATAAGGTCTTTCAATGATTTAAAATTTGGCTTAAAAAATGCGATATCCATGAGAGCGACTCCGTTCAGAAACTACGAGGTTTTGGGCTTTCGCCTGTTACAAATCCATGCGGTAAAATCTCCGCAAGATTGTCTACGGTTACGTGTTTACAGCCTTCTTCTAAAGCGAATTCATGGAGCATTTCCAAATTTGTAGATACACGACGTGTTGACCCTCTAACTGATGCAAGTAACTTCTCAAGTACAGGTCGATCAATTTCAATTTTGGGTGCGTAAATACTACTTAAACAGATGCAGTCATCTAAGTCAGAAGGTAATGCAGGCACCCAATTAAGGATTCGACCGTGGAAACGTTCCCACTTTTCTAATTTTCGAGCCAGTTGTTCTTCACCAATAATTAAAAATGTACCTTGTGAACCCTCATATAAGTCGCGCACAATCTCTACTTTATTGCCATTCACTAGATGATCAAACTCATCAATAATCAGTGGTCGACCTGATTTTGCAAGCTCTGCACTGGCTATTTGCATCATCTTACTCAAGGTGGATGGGGCAGGAATACTCATCTCACGTAATACAGATTCAATGAAAGATTTCTTAGTATCACTAGACTTTACTTGCACATAAAATGCATTGGCTTTGGTTGCGACAAAGTTGGCTGCTGTTGACTTACCGAACCCTGATGGGCCATAGAAAGCAGAAATACCAGGCAACAACGGATTACGCTTTAAAGTACGTTGTACAGCTTCATAGCACTGTGCGATATTACGAATATTAGCGATACCGCCCATTTGAGTATTGACATTCTGTGTCATTTAAATCACCATATAAAAAGTAGTTGGTTGTTTTTTGTGCTGTACTCCACATACAGCACAGTCTCAATTTATGCTTGACGGCACTCTAAGTAGCTTTTGAGTGTTCCGTCAGACATACTAATTTGTTTAAACTTCTTAGAACTCGGGAAGAGCTTCCAAAAATCTTGGTCTTCCTCAGATACAATTTCCCCCGCTTGAATTTTCTGATCGATCTCAATCCAACGTTGAATTTTGTCACTTTTAACAATAGGTCTTTCATCTTCTAACGGCATACGCTTTGCCTTAAAAAACGGTTGATTCTGTTCAGGCTCTACAGGTAATGCATGTAATTCCTCCATTAATTTTCTGCGTTTCATTTCATCAAACGGAATAATGTCTTGGTTATTAATGTGCTCTAAAACAGCTTTTGGACTGACTTCTGCCAAAGCTTCTGCCTGATGTACAGCCAGTCGTCGCAAACGACCTTGTGCACGTTTCTCAACAGCTTGCTCAATCTTAGTTTTAGGGAAATAATCACGCTTATTCGCATTCCACAATGCATGACAAATAAACTGACCCTCAACATTACGAACAGTAATTTTGTCGGCATTATGGATGTCATATCCAACCAATACAGCATCACCGTGAAACTGCTCTAGATCGGCACTAAAATAACGATTACCAAATAGCTCAATTTCACCGCGACGAACTTTGCGTTCTTCATACGGGCGGAATAAATCTTCGGCATCCCAGTCCTCAACTAAGTCAATGGGAGCACCTTGTGAGATAGCCTCATTCCATGCTTCAATCGGTGTTTGATACCGCTTTTTTAAAGTATTCGGATCTGTGAAACGTTTTAAGCCACTGTGTGGTTTATTGTTATATGCATCAACAACTTGCTCTGCATAACAAAGAAAGTCCTTCCATGTCATCAAGGCTTTTGCACTACCAAACTTTTTGATTTCGTTACGTGTCAACTTGTGTACAGCATTACTGGCTTCGTTATCCATGTCTTTACCAATATATGTTGGTAAATTTCTTGCTGCTTTTACCCATAAAGTTTGGTGGCTACGCTCAATAATTCCTTTCGCTTGCGAGTTATACGGTAGGGCATGACTAATTTCTGTATTCAAACGAGCCAGTACCCCGTGCCCCTGAGCATTTAACAAGTCATTCTTATAACCTGAGCCGTTATCAACATAAAAAATTGCAGGGATACCGCATGTTGTTGCACTCATACGAATTGCATCAAGTACACACCAACTACTTTCAGATAATGAAATTGACCAACCTACAACTCGACGAGTCGCTACATCAATAATAGATGTAATTTCAGGTCGAAATGGTCTGCCGTGTAGTGGGTGAGCAACTTCAGCATCAAAGCAATGCCCATCGGCTGTATATACATCAGATGGCAATAATGACTCTGTACCTCGACGTATAAATGGTTGTATGTTGCGTAACTCTTTCGTGCCCATACGACCACGCATTACCTCAACATTTCCCATTTTCTCTTTTAGAAACCGTCTTGCTTGTGCATAGCTAGGGCAGGGTGATCCATTTAAATAATTTGGAAGTAGCTCCATACAAGCTGCAAGCGTTGGTTTTTGAGGCTGTCCCCATACTTTAATTAAAGCATCTGCCCATACAGGTATTGGATTTATACGTTGTTTAGGTGCAAGTACACTAAGTACAGGAATATTATGCTTTTCAGCATCATCAACCGCCTTCATCCAGTCAAATAAAGAACGACGGCTAACAGTACGTGTTGAACCTGACTTCGCATTTGCTTTATTTAAAGCATCTAATATTGGCTCAGGCAATTTTTGATCATTAGCATCATCAATAAACTGCTGAATAGTAGGTGTTTTCTTTTGACCTGCTTTAATTTTTTGCTCTAAATAACGAACGATAATTAGCTTATGTGCTGCTATTTCTCTTTGGGCATCAGTCAAATGACCTTTACTATCTATATGTATAGGCAGTTGCTTTTCTTTAGGTAAACTTGGCTTTGGATTGATATGCTTATCAATAATTAATGCCAACTCAATAGGCACAATAAAAAGTTTCTTAGTCCCATTTCTACCTGTAGACTTTTCAATCTCAAAAGACCAGTTTTCTTTTTTAGCACGATATTCAAAACCTTGGCGGTTATTTGGATAACTGCTATTTTGAATGACAGATTGCAATTTAACGAGTTCCTGAATACTATACAAACGTTTCATCTATAGATCCTTATTTCTAAGGTTACGTGGATAAATACGTTTATTTTGATTAGTCCAACGTGTGGGAAATAGAATATGCAATGGGATATTTAAAAAGTCAGAAATGATTTGTTCCCCTTTTTTACTTGGCTTATCTAATGCATTTCGGATTGTTTGAGGTGGAACATCATATATTTTTGCTAGAGCTGTCAAAGACTTACATCTTCTTTCTATAGCTGCTTTAATTTGATGTCTATCCCAACTTTCTAGTTGTTTACACATGTGAAAAATCCCTAGCCCCTGTGGCTTTTTTTAATACCGTTAGATTAGGCGTTTGCCATATCTAACGACATGTTAGTATGCAAAAGTATTCAAATCAATACTTTTGCATACTAAAATTGAGATTATTTTATTCAAATTATATAACTAATTGTTATTTAATATTATTTTTATGCAAAAAAAGTATTCATTTTTGCATACCTATTTTGCATTTGAGGAGATAAATATGCAAAATGATGAGGCAAAAGAGTTTTGGGATAGACTGACCTATTTAATTGGAGCAGAAAGACCTTACTCTTGGGCTGAGAATAGAGGAATAAACAAATCATCATTTCAGTCAGCAAAAAATAGAGGAACAAAGCCTTTACCTAAAACAATAAAACTATGGGCTGAGCGTATAGGGTGTAATTATGAGTGGCTCAACAATGGAGTGGGAGAGCCTTATACAAAAGAAAGTAACAGCTTAAATGATCCCAAAGAAAAAACCTCTGTAGAACAAGAGCCAAATTTAAATAAAGACTTACTAATACAAGCATTTAATGCGTTAGAAAGCTCATTACAGAATGCAAATAAGGAAATGGAACCCAAAGGGCGAGCACGCTTTATTAGTGCCTTATATGAGGGATTAAGGAAAGATGATGGTATTGATATACAGGTGTTGTCTGATTGTATTTACACGATTGAAGAAGCATTAGCATTAAGGCGACAACTAATGTCGTCCAAGGCTAAGGCACAGCTTATATTATCTATATATAGACTGTATATTTGTAATACTTCTGATAATGAAGTCATTCAATCAACAATCAAACAATTAGTAGGTAATTTTTATGATGGAGAATAATAATATTTTTAGTATCAATGAGATGCAAACAACTAAAAATATTAAAGAAATTTTTGATGCTGAAGCCAAAGATAAAGATGTTGTAATACAGTTGAAGCTAAAGAATAAGGAGATATTTGAACTAAAGTTCAATTTAGACTCTATAGATCGGCCAAACCAAGATATCAATAAGATTGTTGGTGTAACAGTTGAGAAACTCCTGAATAGAGTACCAATACTATTAACGGTGCAAAATGAAATGTAAAAATAAACTGATATGAAAATAATTATAAAATTTAGTGCAAAATAAAGGGTAAATTGGTATTTCACTAATTTACCCTTTTTAATTTCTTCAAACTCTTATATATCAATGCTTTCATCCCACATTATCCCACCTGGTCACACACAGTCCCACATACGTGCAGTGCAGAATAAGTTAGTAAGTCACACTATAATGAAAAAATCAAAATTATCTTGCGTGATGCTCATATGGCTGAGTCTTATGCTAACAGCTTGTCAGAGCAACTTGCCTCAGCAAATAAAAAGCTCAGCACTGTTGATCGACAAACCGAAACAGAATATACCTATAAACTCGCAAACGTATTCCAAAGTTGCGTTACAGAATATAGAAAAATGGCAGAAAATGCTGATAATGCCACAGCTACTCTGAATAGATTAAGTTATTGATATTATAAAATAAAATGAGTTTATGATTTGACGGGTATCTATTTTTTAACCGAATATTCGGATAGTTCATAAAATTACTTGCAAAATATACTGGGTTTAGATAAGATTCATGCCAGAACGAATCCTTTGAAATACAAAGAGTTGTCGTTTGGGCCTATAGCTCAGTTGGTTAGAGCAGCGGACTCATAATCCGTTGGTCCCGTGTTCGAGTCACGGTGGGCCCACCATTATTAAACCTCGTAATTTTTTGAGTTATGAGGTTTTTTAGTCTCTAGATTTCCAGTTTTTATGCTGTTCTGAAGGACTGCAAAGTGGTCTATCTTGTGTAAGTACTATGTGAATCAATTCATATAAATTCTAATGGTTATACAACAGTAGAATTTGATAGTGATGTAAAAATCACTGAAAAAATGGGTTAGTTCTTAAATTTAAATTATATCTATGATTAATAAAATTTTTGGTATAAACAATCAAAGTTTGAAGTCAATGTGTAATCTTTTAACTGGTATCAAACAAGTATTTTATTTTATTATTTTCTTGCGTTTTCGACCGATGATAATGTGAATAGGTAGAAATATAATTACAAATATACCCATCCAAATATGTAGCATTTTGGCCGTTGCCATCCATGACTCACCACTGTAATACAGGGCAATACCACTAAATGCAAGTATAAACATGGTAATTAACATCGGAATACCAGACTTTAGATTTCTTTTCGTTTCTAAAGAAAGTTGTATATGAATGGGAATTAATGAACCAATTAAGATAAGCATGAGACTTGCAGAAATACCATGTAGTTTTAGAGTATATGTTGTCCATATGGTTGGATCATACATTTTCCAGTCTTGTGTATAGGCAAAATATAGCCCTGTTATACTTAAAACTGACCATATAACATATAAAAATGTTCGATGAAATTTGGGTAGGCGAATAGAAACTTTCACAACAGATCCTAAAATGATTCAGTCAGTACAGCATGTGCACCAAATTTGGCTAAACAAGGGTGGTTCGTATTTAAACTTGTTGCAACTACTTTTGTTAATGCATCTGCAAGCCATGCTTGTGATGCAATGACACTAAAACTTATATTTTTTACAATTGACTCACCTGTGAAAGGATGAATAAGATGAGAAATTTTTTTTCCTTGCCATGTTTTTTCGGTGAAATAACTTGCAGATGTTGCGATGGCACCATTTGACAACAAACCTATAGATTTTACTTCAGAAGGTCGATCTGGATTACGAATACAAATTTGTTCATTCATTTGACCTAAAACTCTTAAGTCTCCACCTGCATTGACCACTGCATTTTTGATACCACGTTGATTTAACCAATGTATTGCTAAATCTACTGCAAAACCTTTTGCAATCCCACCCAGATCAATGGCTATGGGCTGTAAGAAACGGACTTGATTATTTGGTAGCAATTGCATGGCTGATTGATCTATAACTTGAGAAATATGACGATGACGAACTGGTAAGTATTCAAGTTGCATTAGCTTAGATGCCACGGTACAGTCAAATAATCCATGGGTATATTGATATATTTTTTGTGCTCGACACAGCACTTGATATAACCAAGGATGAACAGTCACAATTTTTTGATATGCATTTGAATTTAATCGACTGAGTTCACTTTCAGCATGGTGAAAACTCATAATATTCTGGACATCTTGAATGATTGCATAAGCTCGATTAATTATATGATGTACATCTACTTCGCTCATGTCAGAAGTCTGATCTACTTTTATTTCAACAAATGTACCTAGAAGTGGCCTAGAGCGGACTATTTTAATGACTTTAACTCCATTGCATAGAGTCCCATAATACGGTGAACACCATCGGTGATATGTTTAGAAGATAAGGTTGCACCACTAATATTTTGAATATCTTTTCCTAAAGTAATTGCAGAGCTTGAAGTTTTACCCACAAATTGCTCACGCCAAGAAGCATTTCTAACTTGAGAACCATAAGTTTCGGTGTACTCCATAATCTCAATTTGTTTTACTGCACCTTTTGCATTAATACCTACGGCATAAGTAATCATTTCATGCTTTCCTAAAACCTGATCTATTACCAACCAATCACCTTCTTTTGTTTTAAAAATTTGATCTGTTTTTAAAGGTGAGGTAATACCAGATACTTCTTTTAATTTCTTTTCTTGATCTTTCGTGAGTTGAATATTCTGCTGTGTCAGTAGCTGATGAGGAAAAATAACTTGTTTTACCTGTTCGGCTGTTAAGTATGTTGTTGCATGCGAAACAAGTGGTGTAACGAATAATGTTGCACCGACAACAGATGTCCACTTCATAATAAACCCCTATTTTTTGAGGCTTTATTTTTAACATTTCATCTTAAATATTTCTTAAATTTAATAATAATTTAAGGAAAAGTGATAATCATTATATTTTAGATTAACGAAAGAGCAACAATTAATGCACATGCATTCTGTAAGAAAAACAATATTGTCTCTATGTTTGGCACTTGGTGTAGGTCATCTCTCGCATGCAGGTGAAAGTTTATTCGGATTTGCTTACACACTTGACACACAGCCCAAAGGAACCTTTGAGTTTGAACAACGCTTTGATGTTACTCATGGGCAGAGAACAGGTACATATAATTTAGGTCTATATCGTTCAGAAATTGAATATGGCCTAACCGATAATCTTCAAGTTGCTGGTTACCTAAATGCTTATTCTATTCAAGCAAAGAAAAACTATTTAAACGCAGATATGTGTGAAGGCCATACAGATGGCGAACCATGTACTGCAGGTTTTGGGGTGCCAAGTAGTGCGCACGATTCAGATTCTTATAATAAATTTAAAATTGATGGTGGCTCTCTAGAGCTAATTTGGCGTATTTTAAACCCAGTAACATCTCCTGTTGGTGTAGGGGTATACATTGAACCAACGCTCGGTCAACTTGAAGACTCACTTGAAATGAGACTTCTTTTACAATCTAACTTTTTAGATGATCGTCTTATTCTTACACTGAATTTCTTATATGAACCTGAAAAAGAAAAATATGATGATGCAGGAACAATCAGAAATTCAATGGGTGATATCCTTTATGGAGCGAGTTATCGTTTTGCACCAAACTGGTCTGCAGGTATAGAGGGTCGATATCATACCGATCATGATGGTTATTTTTGGAATACACATACACAAACAGCTCATTTTCTTGGTCCGACAGTACATTATGCCAGTGAAAAATGGTGGGCAACAGCAAGCTGGCGTTATCAATTAGAAGGTAAATGTTATGCAGATGGAACGGCTGATTGTTCTGTACGTACAGGATACGATAAAGTGTCTGATAACCATGGTAAAAACCAGTTTGTCGTAAAATTTGGTTTCCCATTCGGTTAATAAAGTGATTATGCTAGCGTAAGAGCGAAAGCCTTTATGCTAGCCAAAAATTCCGTTAAGTTTAGGTAAAAATAACAAAAGTCTGCAAATGTTTTTATGCACCTCTTATAGAGCAGTTCTAGTTTATAAGTTCTGATATGTAAAAATTCATGATATTGATCCGATGTTGAAACTTTATCGTTACATCGGATTTTACTTTAGCTTGGTGCTACAGTAATTCTTTGATTAAACTTAAAATATATTCTAGGTGATGAGTGTCTGATACATCGAGTTGATAATCTCCTACACCCCAATGTCCAATATTGGAGACATCACGAAATAAATATTTTGTATCATCTAACGTAGTTATTTTTGCATTTAACGTAATTCGAATAAGTTTTTGATATATCTCTATATATACAATATTCTTTTTTTGCTTTTTGAAGGCAATATAGAGTTTTTTAGGATTAATTTCAAAGTTAGAAGATAAATTTAATATCGCATTACGAAATGCTTCATATAGTTCTTTAATTTCCTCAGATTTATTATTGAGATGATATTCTTCATCGTAGTTCTGAATTTGTTTAGATATATTCTCAATATTGTGAGATTCAGCTTTTTGTACTTGCTTTATTGAAGGTGCAGATTTAGATTTCTGTAATGGATGAATTGAAATAATACCTTTTTGATATCTTTTAATCTCCCAGAGTTCTATGCCTAAATCTTTAAAGTTAGTGGATTGTTTTTGAAAGTCTGTAAAACTTGGAGATACGAAAAGAATTCTACTTTGCGACCAGTCGATGTCTGTTCTTTTGAGGGTGTGATGCTGGCTCTCATTATACTCTATAATAAAGTCCGCTTTATACTCTAGCATTAAATTAAGATAGGACACACCTTGATCGACCACGCTATAGTTGCGATCGCGTTTATATTCAATAATTACAAATGCGTTACTTTCAGTATCAAAAGCTAATGTATCTATACGATAATTTTTTATAGTGAATTCAGATTTAATCATTTTTAAGTCTGTAAATTTTTCTAAATTTTTTTCAAATAAACTTTGTATTTCCTTTTCTAATTTAAAAGGATCTTCATCTAATTCAAGTAATAAATCATTCTGTGATTGATAGATTTGCATGAGTAATCCTTAGCCTATAGAAGTATTAGCTTTATGTGATTCTTATCTTATTGAAGTCACAGTTTAGTATATTTAAAGTGCTTTATGGAAAATATCTTTATATTTCAAGATGATATTAGTTTTTTACGATTGCTGGCATAATATTATTAATGAAACTATCTATTTAATTTATTTTTTGTCTAATAGAGAAATAAAAGAGGCATTATTTTCCATATTAGGAAAATGCCTCTTCGCTTTTATGATTAGTGATTATCCATTGGAATATTAATTTTTACTACTTTCCAGCTGAGTCCATCTCGCTCTAAAACGATACTTATAGTTTCTGGTTTTCCTTGAGCTTTAATATTGACTTCGAATTGATTGAAGGACAAATAACGTGTTGAATAGGTTTCTACCGAATTTGCTGTATTAGAAGTAGATGTATGAGATGGAGTATTAAATCCAGTGTTCGGCTTTTTTCCTTGCATCATTAAAGTTATGCCTTCTGGTGTGATGGCAAGATCTACGATTTTTTCAACCATTGACATTGCAAACATACTACTAAGTTGCTCCATCCCATCTGTACGGTTTGAAGTACTCATTTTTTTCATAATATATGCATTCACTTGATCTTTTAAATTTTGACGTACGCTTGGAAAATTAATATAGGTTGATACCTTATTGCTGTCGTTTGCTTCTACCGCATTTTTCATATTATGAAGCGTAATATACGGCGATGCATAAAAATATACTGCAATAAGTAAAATAACGGCGAGAACTTTTTTATTCATGAAAAACTTTCCAAGTGTCGTAATTAACATAAAGCCGAATGAGTCAGATTCAACTTATGGTGATTGCTTTTAAAATATGATTATACACTTTATTATAGTTGAAATTAATTTAAGATAATGAATTATAAGATTTTTAATTCTAATTTAGGCATCATTCGTTATAAAATAAGAGAAAAGTGCATATAAGGAAATCATTTTTTACACTACATATGTGTCATAAATAAGCTGTCTTAAATCTTTTTTTTTCATATAGATAGGTTTAAAAGTTAATTTACATGATTTCAAAAATTAATAACATAAATAAACAATATCTTAAAAATGTATGACCAATGGAAAACACGTTTAGAGTTAAGTTACTCACATTATTGGTAGCTAGTAGTCTTTACCAAGTTACGCATGCAGAAAATAATACAGATGCATCTTCTGAGAATAAAGTTCAATCATTAAATAAAATTATTGTTACGGGTACGAGAAAAGTAAATCGATCTGCGACTCAGTCAGCACAACCTATTGATGTGATTACAGCAGATGATTTGCAGCAACGCACAGGTACAAGTGAATTAGGTACCGCACTTGCTAAAATAATTCCTTCAATTAACTTCCCAAGACCTTCGGTGGCTGATGGTGCTGAATTTGTACGTCCTGCACAATTGAAAGGTTTGTCACCTGATCAGGTATTGGTTTTAGTAAATGGTAAACGCCGTCATACCAGTGCATTTATTAATATGGGCGGTGCTATTGGTCGTGGTTCATCACCATCCGATTTAAATGCCATTCCTATGTCGGCAGTAGCGCGAATTGAAGTTTTAAAAGATGGCGCATCTGCACGCTATGGTTCTGATGCAATTGCAGGTGTAATCAACATTATCTTAAAAACAGATACCAAGCACGGTGAAGCTGGAGTACGTTACGGGCAGTATTCAGAAGGTGATGGTGCGCAAAAACAAAGTTTTGTTTCGGGTGGCGTGAATTTAAATGACCATGGCTTTGTAACCGTTGCAGGTGAATTGGAAAATGATGACTATACCAATCGTGCAGGGTTAGATAAACGCGATGTTAAATCTACGACTTACGGACAGCGAACCTTTCGTTATGGTGACCCTAAGCAGGATACTGTAAAACTTGCGATTAATAGTGAATACGATATTTCAGATGCTGCAACTTTATATGGTTTTGGTACATATAGTCGTAAAGATGGTGAGTCCACTGCATTTTATCGTTTAAGTAATGGCACCAATAATGTCAGTAAAATTTATCCAAATGGTTATTTACCTTTAATTTTAGGCGTATCTGAAGATCTTGCAGCTGTCGCAGGAATTAAAGGCAATCTTGCAGATTGGCGTTATGATGCATCTATTAATTTTGGCCGTAATAAATATACGGTAGATACAGATACCATTAATGTAAGTGCCTATAAAGATTTTGGTTACATACCAACACGCTTTTATAATGGTACGCTTATTAATGATCAGACTGCGCTAAATTTTGATTTATCTAGAGACTTTAATATAGACTTCTTAGATGGTCCATTAACATTTTCGACTGGATTACAGTATTTAAATCAGAACTATCAAATTAAAGCAGGTGAACCACTTTCTTATTATAAAACAGGTTCTTCAGGTTTAGCAGGTTTTAGAGATGCAGATGCAGGGCAATGGTCTCGAGATAGTTACGCTGCTTATGCAGATTTAGAAGCGAATATTACGGAAAAACTGTCAGGTTCTGCAGCATACCGCTATGAATATTATAATGACTTTGGCAGTACAAATAATGGTTCTTTGTCTTTAAGATATGCGCAAAGTCCCGCAGTTGCTTTTAGAGGAAGTGTTTCTACAGGCTTCCGTGTACCAAGTTTAGCCCAAACTCATTACGCACAAACCTCATCTCAGTTAATTAATGAAAGTGTCGTAGAAGCTGGAACATTCCCTACAGATTCTAAAGTTGCACGCCTTTTGGGTGCTGAAGATTTAAAACCAGAAACATCGCGTGACTATAGTCTTGGTATAGTCTTAACACCGACAGATAATTTTTATTTAACATTAGACGCTTATCTAATTGATATTAAAAATCGTATTAGTCTTTCATCGAATTTAGATGCGAGTAGTAGTACGGTACGTTCATATTTAGCACAAAACGGCATTACGGATATTAATTTTAGTACTGTGAGATTCTTTAATAACGCCGCAGATACACGTACTAAAGGGATAGATCTTGTTGCAAACTATGCTTGGAACGATTTACCTTACGGTCATTTAAATACATCTGTGGCGTATAATTACAATGAAAACAAGGTTACTAAGGTCAGAGCAAATCCAGCTATATTAAATGCGCTTAATGTTAACCTGAACAGAATTGATCGCCGTGAACAGTATGGTATTTTAGCTGCAAGTACGCCAAAACATAAATTAACGATTACGAACGACTATACAATTGGCAATTGGGGAATTAATGCCAATGTAACGCGTTATGGTAGTTTTAAGACGTATAGCAATAGCGGGCCTGCATTTGACCAAAAGTATAGTGCGAAATGGTTGCTAGATTTAGCGCTGTCTTATAAATATGACAACTGGAAGTTTGAGCTAGGTGGTGACAATATTACCAATGTATATCCAGACAAAGATGTGACGACTGCAGGTTCTACAGGGGGTAGTATTCAATATAGCTTATTCTCTCCATTTGGTGCCAATGGCGCGTTTTATTACACTCGTATTACATATCATTGGTAACTATAAGAAAGATGTTTGATGCAATATATACCTATTGCATCAAATACAATAAGGATAATGCTGTGCGACTTAAAACAAAGCTTTTGGCTTGTGCATCTATGGCTATATGCATAAGTATGTTAATAGGATGTGAGCAGTCGACCTCAAGTTCTATTTCAGAAGCAACCATAAAAACCATGCCTATTCATATGCGTGAGTTACTTGCAAGAAATACCATCCCTATTCATACCTTACCCAATAAAGATGCGATTCAAGCGATTCCAAGTCATCACCCTTTTGTCAATGATGGCTTTTTTACAGTTGCTATTATCTCTGGCAATTCACCTCCCATTACTACGCTTGCATTAGATAATAAAACACCAATTGGTATAGAGGTTGATGTCGCACGTCTAATTGCAGACAGTTTGGGTTTGAAACTCAAGCTGATTCCAACCTCTTGGGAGGATTGGCCACTTGGCATTGATTCGGGTAAATATGATGCTGCACTCATTAATATTTCTGTGAGTAAAGCACGTAAGGCACGATTTGATTTTGTGACATATCGAAAAGATAGTCTAGGGCTTTTTGTGTCTGTAGACAGCCCTATTCAAAAAATTGAAACAGCTAAGGACGTTGCAGGGCAAAGAGTTATTGTTGGTGCTGGAACGAACCAAGAAAAAATATTATTAAGTTGGATGGATGAAAATAAAAAAGCAGGATTAGCTGAAACAGTGCCTGTTTATTTTGAAGATAAAGCCATGGCAATTTTAGCATTAGAAGCAGGTAGAGCAGATGTTTACTTTGTACCAAATCCTTCTGGAACATGGCGAATGGAAAATGGTGCAAAAATAAAGCGTGTGGGATATTTGAATGGCGGATGGCCTAAAACAGCAGATATTGCGGTGACATTAAAGAAAAATTCAGGGCTCTCTGAGGCAATACAAAAGGCCATTAATGGCGATATCCAAAATGGAAAAATGCATGAAGTTCTCAGTCGTTGGGGATTGGGTGACGAAGCATTACAACATTCTGAAATTAATCCACAAGGATTTGGTGAGTAGAGTATTTACATGGCTAAAGCGTTTTCATCTTATAAAATAATAAAAGCAAAATATCCGTTACGTTATGTAGGTAGTGCGATTTCTATTCTTTTTATTTTAATTATTTTGGAGTCGGTATTTTTTAATGACAAATGGGAATGGTCAGTTTTTCGATTATGGTTCTTCGATCCAGCCGTCATAAATGGTTTATATCTGACATTAAAACTTACGTTTTCCGCAATGTTTTTAAGCTTCTTTTTAGGTGGTATTTTGGCCATGATGCGATTGTCTACATCTTGGTTAGTCAGAGGGGTGGCATGGTCTTATATTTGGTTATTTCGCTCGGTTCCATTATTGGTAGTACTTATTATTTTATATAATTTTTCATATCTTTATGAACGTATAGCCATAGCGATTCCGTTTACCGAAGTGGTTTTTGCCAGTTATAAAACTGTGAATGCTTTAGATCAGTTTACAACAGCACTGATTGGTTTAGCGATTGTGCAAAGTGCTTATACTGCCGAAATTATACGAGGTGGTATTTTATCGGTAGATAAAGGGCAGTCCGAGGCAGCGGCAGCTTTGGGACTTTCTTGGTGGCATAAAACATATCGTATTATTTTTCCGCAAGCGATTCGCGGCATTTTACCTGCATTGGTAAATGAATGTATTAGTTTGTCTAAGGGGACAGCAATTGTTTATGTTTTAGCCATGCCAGAATTATTTTATACAGTTCAAATGGTATATAACCGCAATCAACAAATTATTCCTTTACTTATGGTTGCAGCAGTGTGGTATACCATTATTACCAGTGTTTTTTCTGTCGTACAATATTTTATAGAATCGAAGTTATCACGTAATCAGCGTAAAGAAAAAAAATCACTAAAATCGATGTTGGGGTGGGGTAAAGCATCATGAGTCGCCATCAAAAATTAGGTCATATTTCTATTCAAGATGTTTCAAAAAAATATGGTTCAGATTATGCACTAAAAGAAGTGAGCCTTGAAATTCCAGCAGGTTCAGTGACTGTAATTTTAGGCCCTTCAGGTTCTGGAAAAACCACGCTTTTAAGAACATTAAATCATTTAGAACGGCCAGATAAGGGGTTGATCAAAATTGATGATGCATTTATTGGATATAGACTTAAAAATAATGCATTGTATGAGCTAAAAGACAAAGACGTATTATTACAACGTATTCATGTAGGGTATGTTTTTCAGAACTTTAATCTTTTTCCACATTTGACAGTATTGCAAAATATTATAGAAGCACCACTTGCTCATAAGAAAATGTCCAAATCTGAAGCTATACAAAAAGCCAAAGTGCTCTTAGAAAGTGTAGGCTTATTAGAAAAAATTGATGCTTGGCCTCAGCAACTTTCGGGTGGTCAGCAACAACGCGTTGCTATTGCACGTGCACTTGCCTTAGACCCCAAAGTTATTTTATTCGATGAACCTACGTCGGCACTCGATCCTGAACTTGTAGGTGAGGTACTCAGTGTTATTCAAAAATTGGCTCAACTTGGTAAGACTATGGTTGTGGTCACTCATGAAATTGGCTTTGCAAAAGAAGTGGCCGATCATGTAGTTTTTATGGATAAAGGTGAAATTATCGAATCAGGCACAGCAGAACAAGTATTAAATCATCCAACACATGTGAGAACTCAAAGCTTTCTATCTAAAGTCATCTAAATCAGTTCTAGCGTTGATCATCCCTTATTTTGTTCTATTATTTTTAGTATGATTTATTTCTATTAGAATAAATCTAGGAAAAATAATGGGTGATCATACCAAACCATATTCGATGTTTCTTGTATTGTTGGCATTAGCATTAGGCGGTTTTTGTATAGGAACAACCGAATTTCTTGCGATGGGGCTTATTCAAGAAATTGCAAATAGCCTAAGTATTTCAGTGCCTGTTGCAGGACATTTTATCAGTGCTTACGCACTTGGTGTTTTATTCGGTGCCCCAGTATTTGCGATACTCGGTGCTAGAGTACCACGCAAAGCCTTTTTATTAGGACTCATTTTATTTTATGGGGTTGCCAACTCTATAACAGCATTTGCACAAAGTTATGAAGCAATTTTGTTTTCCAGATTTGTTGCTGGTTTACCCCATGGTGCATATTTTGGTATTGCCTCTTTGGTTGCAGCAGAATTAGCAGGTCCTAAAAGAAGGGCAACTGCAGTTGCTCGTATGATGTTAGGTTTAACTGTTGCAAATGTCTTAGGTGTACCACTTGCCACGTGGATTGGCCAAAATTTTGGATGGCATGCAGGATTTGGCTTTTCTGCAACAATTGCTTTATTAACTGTAATCGCTATTATTTTATGTGTTCCACATGTTCCAACTCATAATGAAGCCAGTATCCGACAAGAATTAAAAGGTTTTAAAAATGTAGATATGTGGCTCACACTTGCAGTTGCAGCTATCGGTTTTGGTGGAATATTTGCAGTCTATAGTTATGTATCTCCAATACTTACACATTATACTCATTTAAAAACGGAAATGATTCCAATTGTATTGGCGATCTGGGGCGTTGGAATGGTATGTAGTAATTTTATCGCAGGTTATTTTGCCGATAAAAACAATACCAAAGCAATTACTGGTATTTTGGTTTGTTCGACTCTCGCTTTTGTACTGGCTTTCTTTATGATGAGTAATGTGTATACCGCCGTCATTGCTCTATTTTTTATTGGTATTACAGTTATGGGTTTAGCTGCGCCGTTGCAGACCAGATTAATGGATGTTGCAGGGAATGCACAATCTTTGGCAGCTTCTTTAAATCATTCTGCCTTTAATTTTGCCAATGCATCAGGTGCTTTTTTAGGTGGTTTGGTTCTAGAACATAACCTAGGCTGGCTCTCACCATTTGGTGTGGGAATTTGTCTAAGTTTAGGTGGTTTACTCATGTTTTTTATTGCTTTAAAGGTTCAAAAGAGAAAAAATGAGCAGCTTACTTAATTTCTGCTAATATAAGTGAATAACTTTTTCAAAGTGGGGAATATGATATGGCTGGATATTGGATCGCACACGTTAATGTAAAAGATGCAGAAAAGTTTACACGTTATATGGAAATTGCACCTAAAGTTATTCAGCAGTATGGTGGCAAGTTACTTGTGTGTGGTGGTGCTTCAGAGAGCTTAGAAGGGCAAGCATTTCAACAACACGTTGTGATTGAATTTGAAAGTTTAGATGCAGCAAAAGCATGCTACTTGTCTGAAGAATACCAAAAAGCAAAAGCCGTAAGAGAGGGTGCAGGTGAGGTAATGGTTACCTTACTTGAGTCACTTTAAATATTCAGTTTAATTCGCTATATACGTTTTAATCGATGTATATAGCGATCCTATCTATAAGTATCAGCTGTTGAAAGCGTAGCACGTATGTCATATGAGCTAAAATATGGTGCCTCATTTCTTTTATCCTTCTATTGCCCTTAAACAATATATTAGTAAATATTGGTACTGGATTAATATCGATGCTATGCCAGTATTGCCTCCTGGATCAGGTTCTGAAATTTTTATATTTAACAAGAAAATAGCCGTTTATGATGCGTCCAGACCAAATAATGTTCATTATGTAGATAGTGTGTTAATTAGACCAAGATATGCACCTATACATTTTTGTTTAGATGAACCTGTCAGTTTTATATCTATACGTTTTCGGCTTGGAAGTATTAATACATTTATAAAAGATTTTGAAGCAGATTATGAAACGATTGTAAACCCTTATGATTTATGGGGGGATGCCATAACGCAACTAAGAGAAAATATTATTCAAACACAGCATCTTTATAATAAAGTAATGTATATAGAGGACTTCTTATTAAATCGTTTACGGTATCAGTATCGACCAGTAACTAATAAATTGAGCTTGACCAATGAGTTCTTAAATAGAGTTTACTATGGCATGGAAAGTGTTTCACTAAAGGAAATAGCTCAAGATATTGGATACAGTCAAAGACACTTGCAGAAAACAGTAAAATTAGTAACAGGACTGAGCCTTGTTGAAGTAAAACGTCTTATTCGATTTGAGCATGCGATGAAGCAAGTATTAACGCACAATACAATCTCATTTTCTAATCAAGATCATTTAAACCATTATTATGATCAAGCCCATTTTATTAAAGAGTTTTCTTATTTTACAGAAATGTCACCGAAAAAATTCTTATTAAAAAATAAAACAAGCTCTCATTTTTATAATCGTATTGCTTCAACTTTAGATGATAAAAATTAAGTTAAACTACCTATACCATACCTATAAAGGTGATGGATATAGGCAGAATTTTTTATTGTTCAACTTTACGAATAACTTCATCCAAGCCTTCAATATCTATATTAAGGTTCTTAAATGCTGATGTTTTTGGATGGGTAATTTCTATTACATTTTTTTCTTCGCATTGTAAAAGAGCAGAGGAAAAATAGTAGTCTAGAACATGCCCACTCACAGATTTGTCTTCACTTAAAAAATGTAAGTGAAAACCTGGTACAGAAATTCTTCCAAACATTTCAGGTGTCCAAAATCCAACAAGATGACCTTGAATTTCTTTGTAAGTTGAAACTTCCTGATGATCTGAAACCTCTTGAACACTTCTTGTTTCAGAGGATGCGTAAGGTCGTCTGAGTGTAAGCTCATGAAATGTCGCTTTAATACGTAGTGCAATAAAATTATTATTTAATGGTATTACTGCTTGAACAAATTGTTCGAGATTTTTTGTTGATGCCTCGCCAATATGATATTCCTGAAAATGATCAAAGCTTGTAACCTGATAAAAGGGTACTTCTAGAGGGGCTTCAGGTGTTTTAAGTGCCTCTTCTGCTGTTGCTGTATAGGGTGTACCGTTCAGGATTGTCATTTCTGCATTTAAATTTTCAGAGCAACCTAAGCCAATACTTGAACATGAGCATACTTTATATATATCTTGATCTGGTGAAAAATACCCAGACATAAGTGCACCGATGGTTGAAAACTGATAGATTTTAGACATTTTTATTTCCTATAGTTCAAATAATGAAAGGTTTTTTATAGTGACATCTGTTGCATGTTTATTAACAAAAGCGAAAAAATCTTGAAAGTGCTGAGATGTTTTATGTGTATTCAATGTTGTTTCATCTTCCCATATTTCATAAAAGACGAAACTATTTTTATTTAATTGGTCTTGGTGTAGATCGTATCGGATATTTCCTGATTCTGCACGTGACAACTCAACAATAGATGAAAGCTCGCGATGTAATTCATCTTTATTTATATCCAAAAAATGCATTGTCGCAATAATATAAATGTTACTCATATAAATATACCTTTAAAAATATGGTTTTTTACCAAGTTCAGAGATGGATATTGGGAGAGAATGAATATCAAACTAAATAAGAATCAGAGTTACCTATCGCTCCTGTAATACCTCTATGTATATGATGGACTGACTCAACAAAAGCCTCTCCTTTTTTATGTCCATCTTTATCTTGAATAGTTAGAGTTCCATGTTATATCCTGCATTTGGATATGGATCATGATGTAAAGGCAGTATTGAGTTCGGTTTTAACTTAAAATGAAGAACGGATAATTCTGGAAATCCATTTGGATATTTGATATATGGTTTACGATCCCAAGAGTGCTGAGTTTTTAAAGGAACATCTACTTTAGCTGGTTGTGTTTGCTCAAAATGAGCATATAAAGGCACGCTGAATAGTACAGTATATGTACCTAGAGCAAGCATAATTTTTTTCATTTGGTATAAACTCAAAAGAGAACATGCTTAGACTATAATGGGTAATTATTTTTATTTATTGTAAAAATACGAACTCGTATAATTAAAAAATACAGCTGGTTTTTTAAATTATACTCACTTAAATATTATATTTAAGTGAGTAGTTGAGTGTATAAATAACTTATAAAATTTCTAAATGAATTGCTGTCATTGCGTCTTTTGTATAAATATTTGTTTTGCCACTTTCATCAGAAATGCCTTCATGAACCTGACCATCTGCACTAGTCATTCTATATTTAATATTCTTTGCAGGTGTACCATCTGGATAATGCAATATAAAATGCTCGTCATAGCTAGCTTTATGTTCAGGCATTTTAGGTAGTTGACTCGATAGTGTACTTCCATGAGTAACTTTAACTTGTCCTCCTTTAAGCTCGAGTGTACCTGGACAACCTATTTCAATATTTCCACCTTCTATTTTGATGTAAGCATCTTGAGCATTAATAAGAATCCCTTTCCCACTTTCGATACGTAGTAGATCTTCTAATGCATAAATATGCATTTTTCTTTTGGAGGATAGGTTCATGTTCGATTTTTGTGAGCTTATATCAATATCACCCTCACCAGATTTGATTTTTATACCCGCATGTTTTGCAAAAATACTAATTTTATTTAGTGCTTTTGCAACCCAATTTTTACCAGTAAAAAACTGTAAATTTTCAGGTGTACTCATATCAATATTTTTCTTAGAAGATACAAATGTACCTTGTTGACTATCAATAAGAATACCTGACTCACTATGCAGTGCCATTAACCCTTCAGTATTTTTGTCATATTGATTTAATTTTTCATTTAATTGTGTTTGTGTTTCTAAATCTGGTTCATCAATATCGTGAGCTTTTGCTAACTCTTTAAAATGTTCATCAAATTTTGTATGGAACTCAATATTTTTTTTGATTTTATCTCTAGATAGTTGTGCACCTAAGGCTTGCCCATCTCCTTCAGTGGTAAATAGCATTCCTTTAGATGCACGAATCGCCCCCCAAGCATCTGTACGAAGTTCAAAACCATCACCACGACTTTCACTTTCCGAATTTTCTTTAGGATGACTTAAATGGCCTAAGTTTAATTGAGAAGTATTATGGCTACTTTGAATTTGTGCACTAATTTGCCCAGTCGTGTCGTCAAATCTAAGTTGGTTAAATCCTTGACCTAAAACCTCTTTTGAACGTATACCGCTAAGTTTTTTCGTATCGGGAAGTTTTCCTATAGTGTCAAACTGGGTAGGGGAGCGATGTGCCTCATGTAAACGTCCAATAACAAATGGACGATCAATGTTTCCTTCAAAAAAATCTATAGCTACGATTTCTCCTTTACGAGGAAGGAAACGCACACCATGACCTTCACCTGCCCAAGGTGTGAGTACATCGACCCACGCAGAGTCAGTATCGGTATTATTGGAACCTGCACCTCCATCATGTGCATGATCTTCAGGACGTGTAAATAAGAAACGTACTTTAATACGACCCCATTCATCTACATAAATTTCTTCATTGTCAGTTCCAACCACAATTGCACGCTGTATATGAGCAGTAGGGCGATGAACCAGAGGATTATATTCAGGAACTACAGGAATGTGGCGTCGAATGACTGTTAATTCGCTAAACTGGCGCTCTTCTTGGCGGTCTTTCGTGATATGCCAATGACTAAGTTTTAATAAGTGATCTAATTGATCTTGAATATCGGTAGGTAAATTATTTTGGTTATAGAATTTTTTATTTAAAATTAGAAACTCTTTATCGTGTTCGCCATGTTGCCAATTTAATTCAGGATGATTTTCCAACTTAAACCAATAGCCCACTTGTGCATCTCGTACACTGCTATGAGCAGTAAAATACTTAGATTGCAACTCATGTAGCTGAGAAAAATGCTGATTGGTTTTCTCAATTTGTTTATGTGTTGAAGACGTTGCCTGATCTTCTCCTTTTAAATCCGACACCCAAGCTGGAGATATAGACCAAGCTTGTTCTAAGCTGAGTGATACATTATCGAGTTGTTGGCTATGTACATGCGCACTTAAAACACTACCGCTACCATCTTCTTGTAATAACTCATCTGCCTGCCAACGTTGTATATAAGTTGAGGTAGGCTGTAATTCTCGTTGTGAGGTAAAGCTAGTAATGCAATCAAATTTTTCAGTAGCTTGGCTTCTGTTATGGTAGCGAATATTTCTTCTTTTTAATGATTGAAATTGATTATTTTCATCAATTAATTTGAGTTGTTGTGCTTCAATTTGTCGGGAAGCTATACCGAAAGGGTTACTTTCGTCGACCAACCAACAAATTGCTTCTTCTCGCAGAATACGGGTAATAAAGTCATAGTCTGTTTCATTGTACTGCATGACAAATGGTCTGATATCATATGTTTTGGTTAGTCCGCTTAGATCTAGTAATAAGCTAGAAGCAAACAAAGTACTTTTTGACTGCCATTCTTTAAATAAAATTTGAATAATTTCAGGCACACTTTTACTTACAAAAACACGGCTATTTCTTCTTTTATGCCATAAGCTTGTCGCATCTTGTAAGGTCAGACGATAAACTGCCATTCCACCATCGCTTTTGCCCTGACTTGCACCTGTAATAATGCCAGTAGTTCTTATAAGCTCATTTTGATCTGTAACTTGATCGACAGCAACCCTACAACCAATAAATTGTTTTAAAGATAGAAATGGATTTTTAGATAAACAAATTAATTCGGCAGACAAACCACTGTTAATACGATGCTGACCATGAATACGTTGCAACATGACTTGAGCATTGAGTTCAATATCTGAAAATTGAATTCGGATCGCATGATTTTGAATACCAAACCCAAGTTTGTCTAAGGTATTGAAAATAGTATCTGGATCTAACATGACTGTGACCTATATTTACATAAAATAAGATATGGCATATACATAACTAACTAAAAGCAGTAAGGAATTATCGATGCTTCGGCTGAATATTGTTTGTATGAATAATTTTAACAATAGAGTAGAGAACCGAGCGTCGAACGTGTGTGTTGTTATAAGAATGTTGATGGTCGAAACCTTCTATACGAAATACCTGTTGTACGCCTTTTTTACCTTGTGGTGCATTGGCAGATACGTGCGGTACGGTGCCGTCGCCAAAAGAGTCGGAAGAGGAAATAGAAAAGTGAGCCAGCTCGCCATTACTCAGCGCAATGTAACGTGTACCATCGTTCTCTTTACCAACATCAATATCAGTTAGACTTGGAAGTTTTTTGTGTTGCTCAAAGCTATCTAAAATTGCTTCGGATTTTTTATTAAGATTTGTTGCATGCTGTTGTGCGTTAGCAGGGGGTAAATATTGCAACTGCATTTCATTTAAGCCTTTTACGGGTTGGCTCAGTGTCCAAGTTAAGCATTCAAAACTTTTGTTTTTTTTGTCGTGGCCATAGTGAACATAACTACATGGATGGTAGTGGTCTGCGATTTTTGTATGAAATCCCTTAACCAAGTCAATTTTTCTAAAATAAATATCTTTTAACTGTTGCCCTACTTCAAGCTTTACAATCTTTGCAGGGTCAATGAAGTCTTCTTTAACCATTTCCCACCATACCCGATCTGACTTATAAATTTCGCTATATGGGTCTTGTTTAGGTAGGGTAACCGTATAATTGTTTTGGTTGCTGTCTTTACCTTTTAAAAATAGCCAAGGCTTACCTTGGTTGTAGCGTGGGGTAGGTAGTAGCTCTAAGCTACCTGGCGAGTTAGCAATCACTGCTGTGGTGTGTTCGGTATGGGGACCCATGACAATAGAGGGGATCAATCCAGCATCACCACACCCCGAAACTATACGTCTATATGCTAAAGAAGCTCCTTCTGCAGGCATAACGCCATGTACTACACCTGCAATATCTGCCTCTCTGAGTTGTACCAAGCGACGGGTAAGTAGGCCACCCATAGAGTGCGTGACAATAATAAATTTATGAAATTTATCTCCCCATTCTTTTTTAATTTTATCGAGTTCTTTTGCAATGTTTTGTGCGCCATCTTCATTCGATTGTAGCCAGTTATAGCCTTTGGCATATACGGGGAAATGAAATTTTTTTAAATGTTCAATTTCTGAAGCAGTTATAGGTTGCAAAGAAGAAGCTGCTCCCCAATTTTTCACCTCGTCAGTGTTTAATAAATGACTCCATTCTGAAACTTCAGTAAATGAGTTAAGTCTCCCGTATTTTGCAGAAACAGAGTCTCTTTCTTCCAAGTATATATCATTTAATTTATCTTGTAAGTAGGTTAAAATATCTCCGTAACTCCCTGAATCTACGGTTCCCCAACCACGTTTTCTTAACGCTTTTTCAGTTAGTTTGAGTTTAGATGTAACTTTAATACTTTGAGAGGGGTCTACTTCAGTCGTGAGTGGATTAAGCTCGGTTTCTAGCTGAGCAGGTGTTTTTAGACACTGATCAGCCAGTTTAGAAAACTGTCCTAGAAGATTTCCAAGTTTCCATACAGAATTTTTTGTCTTTTTTGTTCGGACATTAGAACCCATAATGCCAGGTATAAAAATAATAGGTATGGTGTCTGGGTTTTGTATTTCTACAGGTGTACCAAGCTTATTACAACTTGGACTGGTTACCGAAGATGCACGAATTGTACTCTCACTCATGAGTAGGCTCCTGTAGACGTTTTTGGTTAGGTTCAGAGAGTCGAATACTATCGCGAATAAAATCGTACAAGCGTAGTACCGATTTTTGACTGACAGTCGAGTTTAAATGTTCATCGGATGGTGCACCTTCACGGTCTAAGGCACTCTTAAGTTCTAATTTAATGAATGGGTCATTATTATTCTGTAGGTCACCTAAATATTGCCAAGTACCGAGTTCGTAGCCACGTTCAAAGTATCCACGTGTAGAAAGATGTTGAATAAGCTCTTCACCCGCAAAGCCATGAATAGTTTTTTTCTCTTCTCTTAGGGGATTGACTTTTATTAATGCACTAAAAAGAAGAGGCATTTGGGCAGTACGTTTTTTAACAAGTTGAATGATGGGCTCATCTGATTCGAGTCGAACACGATGCTCTAATGTAATATCTACTCGTGGATAGCTTGGAAATCGTAAATAAAGATGGCTACCTCCCCAAACATGGTTTAAGGTCATATCATCGAAAATAAAGAAGTCTCCCCAACAGTATCCAGGTTGGTTGCGATTTTCGGCAGTACGTGGGTGAGTATTTCTGAGGTTATAGTCTAAGTGATCTAAGACACGACTTAGTAGGTTTGTACTTGCCCCACTTTTAAGAACCAGCATTGTTCCAGGTTTAATATACATATAGGCTTCAATATCAT
>NZ_VTDQ01000017.1 GCF_015627175.1 Acinetobacter pollinis
TTAAAAGGTTTGCGTGGGCGAGTTCTTTTAACCTCAATTCGTTTTTTCCAGCTCAAAATTGTATTTTTATCAATTTCAAATTGTGTCGATACCGCTCGTATGGAATATCCTTCCTCAAGCTTCGCTATCACTTTTCGTCTAAAATGTTCTGAATAACTCATTTTTAAATTGTCTTATATTTTTGATTGTTTGACTATAGCATTAATTCTCAAAGATATTTTTAGAAATCATTAGATACAAGAAGATAAACTCTTCATATCAAAAATATCACTCAGTAGATAGTAAAAAATTTTACTGCCTACATAGAAAATGATGCTCAAGAAAGTTTAAAATTCATATGACTTTCAAATGACTACCTCTTCAAAATACTTACACTTATATATAGAGTTGTTATTACGTAATTACATCAAAAAATTGCAGTTGTTACTTCCATTTGGGTTAAATTGAATATCATTTCTCTAAGAGTTTTGCTCATGCAACTTAAAAGTATTCATCAAATTATTTTACTACTTGGTGGAATATTCTTTTGTCAGCTTAGTCAAGCGACTCCTGCCTCTCAAGCCTCTATCAACCAGTTATTTAAGGTATTACAGATTAAAGAAAATACTCAAGCAATGATTAAACCTCAGGAGCTGAAATTACTAGGTTTAGACAAAGAGTCTTATTGGAATAATATAGAACCACAGCTTAAAGAGCTTTACAAAAACAACCTATCCGAAGAAGAACTTCAAGCGCTTAACCGTTTTTACCAAACACCAGAAGGTCGTAGTTTATCTGAAAAGATGCCTCAATTGAGTCAGCAAACCTACAAAATAGTTATTAAAAATATGATGAGCAATAGTAATATTAGTAAAGGGCTTTTTAATATGCTTGGCATTCAACCATAAATAGACTAAGGTTAAAATGATAAAATATCCATTTAAATAAAACACTCATTTTAAAGGAAATGGGATGACCAAAAACTATTTTACATCTACTTTAGCCATATTTACTTTTGCAATAACATCCATGAGCTATAGTCATGCAGCATCACCAACCGAAGAGTTAATGACGCTCACACATGTACAGGACACGATTAACCATACATTTGACAGTATTGTGCCAATGTATAGACAGCAAGCTACTCGTCTTGTCCAACAACATACAGGTCATACAAATTTCACTATAAAAGATCAACAGGCCGTAGAAAGAATTACACAAAGTATGCTTTCTAACTCTCAGGCATACTTACAGCGTATGAATATCATGCAAAGTATCCAAGGCGTATATGCAACTTATTATAGTGATCAGGAAATACAAGCCTATCTTAAGTTTCTAAAATCGCCTGAAGGTCGCTCAATTATGAGCAAACAAGGACAGATTAATGGTGCAGTAGAACAACAACTTGCTATGGCCATTTCTACAGTTGCAAAGAGCCCTGGTTTCCAACAGAAAATTGCTCAAGATACTCAGGCTATTTTAAGTCAGTTATCAAAAAATTAAGAATATAAAAAAGCGCGCCTATTGCGCGCTTTTTTACAATCTATCGAATTAAGCAGATTTTGAGCCTACAACTTTTAATTCAGATTTTTCTGGTTCTTCAATATCAGCTTTAGGCTGACGTGTCGACTTAAATTCAGGTTGAGCACCTTTATTGACAACATCATCTGTTACAACAACAGTACCCACATCTGTACGGCTTGGTAAGTCATACATTGTTTCTAAAAGCACATTCTCTAAGATAGAGCGCAAACCACGTGCACCTGTATTTCGATCTAATGCTTTTTTCGCAACAGCACGTAACGCAGATGGTTCAAATACTAAATCTACATCTTCCATATCAAATAAATGTTGATATTGACGTGTTAATGCATTTTTAGGCTCAGTAAGAATTTGCATTAATGCTTCTTCATCAAGCTCTTCTAGAGTCGCCAAAACAGGTAAACGACCGATAAACTCTGGAATTAAACCAAACTTTACAAGATCATTGGCTTCAACTTGACTAAAGAGTTCAGACACTTGTTTTGCATCATCTTTCTTTTTGACTTCTGCATTAAATCCAATACCACCTTTTTCTTGGCGCTGTTGAACAATTTTTTCTAAGCCAGCAAATGCACCACCACAAATAAATAAAATATTTGAGGTATCTACTTGAATAAGTTCTTGCTGTGGATGCTTACGACCACCTTGTGGTGGAATAGATGCAACCGTACCTTCAATCATTTTTAATAATGCTTGTTGTACACCCTCACCAGAAACATCACGTGTGATCGATGGGTTTTCAGCTTTACGTGTAATTTTATCAATTTCATCAATATAGATAATGCCTTTTTCGGCCTTTTCTACATCGTAATCTGATTTTTGCAGTAATTTTTGTACAATATTTTCAACATCTTCACCTACATAGCCTGCTTCTGTAAGTGTAGTTGCATCTGCCATCGCAAAGGGAACATCTAATAAACGTGCCAAAGTTTGAGCAAGTAATGTTTTTCCTGAACCCGTTGGGCCAATCAGTAGAATATTACTTTTCGCAATTTCAACATCATCGCGTTGGCGTTCAGTATCAGAAACTTTTAAACGTTTATAGTGGTTATATACTGCAACAGACAATGTTTTTTTCGCAGTATCTTGCCCAATGACGTACTGATCTAATGCAGCACGAATTTCATGTGGTTTCGGCAGTGGCTTATTCGCCCAATCGCCTGAATCCGCTTGTTGACTGGTCTGAACTAAATCTAGGCATACGTCCACACATTCGTTACAAATATATGCGTCCTCACCTGCGATTAACTTACCTACTTCAGCTTGTGTTTTACCGCAAAATGAACAATGCTTTTGTCCTTGAGGATTGTCGGACATACTTACTCCAATAAATGATATTTAACTTATGGGCGTTTATTTAATACAGCATCAACAAGGCCGTATTCTTGAGCAGCTTGAGCCGTCATGAAGTTGTCACGATCTGTATCTCTTGCAACTGTTTCATAGTCTTGTCCGCTATGTTCAGCCATCAAGCGGTTTAAACGCTCTTTAATAAATAAAATTTCACGTGCATGAATTTCAATATCAGATGCTTGACCACGGAAACCACCAAGTGGTTGGTGAATCATAACACGTGCATTTTCTAAGCAGTAACGCTTACCTTTTGCACCTGCATTTAATAAGAAAGCACCCATAGATGCCGCCTGTCCCATACAAATTGTAGATACATCTGGTTTAATAAATTGCATTGTATCGTAAATTGCCATACCAGCAGTAACAGAACCACCTGGCGAGTTAATATAAAGATGAATATCTTTATCTGGATTCTCAGCTTCTAAAAATAACATTTGAGCGACAATCAAATTCGCCATATTATCTTCAACTTCACCCGTTAAAAAAATGACACGTTCACGAAGTAAACGAGAAAAAATATCAAAAGAACGTTCTCCACGAGAGGACTGCTCTACCACCATTGGAACGAGTGCATTTTCTATATTTGGAACATACATGAGTTTATTTATTCCTAAAATTTTTTGTTACTTACTTACGATAACAATATGAGGGATAATCTCTCAAATTGCAAAACTATTCCTTGTTTTAATTGTGAATAGCTTCCAGTAATTGGACTGATTTTATACAGCATTAACAAATCTGTAACATCACAAAAAAAGGCGCTCGATTGCGCCTTTTTTTACACACAAGAAATTAACCTTGTTGCTGACGAGCTTGTTGTTCTTTTAGTAATTCTTCGTAAGAAACTGCTTTTTCAGTAACTTTTGCAGAATTTAAGATATGGTCAACCACTTGATCTTCTAAAATAACAGCTTCAATTTGTGAACGTTGTTGCTTGTCATTTTTGAAGTATTCAATAACTTCAGTTGGATCTTCATAAGAAGAAGCCATATCGTCGATGTAAGCATCAACACGTGCTGCGTCTACTTCAAGTTTAGCATCTGCAAGTACCTTGCTTACAAGTACACCTAATTTCACAGAGCGTTCTGCTTGCTCTTTGAATAAGTCATCTGGAAGCATGCTTGAGTCAAATGCTTTTGCACCTTCAGCACCAAACTGTTGAGTAAACTGTTGAATCATTTGCTGACGTTGACGATCAATTTCTTGAGCAACCATAGCAGAAGGAAGTTCAACTTCGTTTGCTGCAACAAGTGCATCAAAAGTTGCACCCTTCACTTGGTTACGTAGACCATTTTTCACTTCACGTTCCATATTTTTACGAACGTCAGCTTTTAATTTTTCTACGCCATCTTCTTCAGTTAAACCAAATGTTTCTAAGAATTCAGCATCAATTTCAGGAAGTTTAGGTTTTTCAACTTTCTTCACATTAATTTTAAACTGCGCTTGTTTACCTGCAAGGTTTTCAGCTTGGTAATCTTCTGGGAAAGTTACATCAATTACTTTCTCTTCGCCAGCTTTCATACCAATGATGCCGTCTTCAAAGCCAGGAATCATTTGACCTGAACCTAACACAAGTGTGTAATCTTGTGCTGCGCCACCTTCAAATTTTTCACCGTCAATTGAACCTTCGAAATCGAAAGTCACTTGCATGTCTTTTTTCGCCATACCCTTGGTATTTGCCCAAGTTTGACGCTGTTTACGTAAATTTTCGATCATTTGATCTACATCTTTATCATTGATTTCAGATGTTTTACGTTCAACTTCTAAGCCATCAAATGCGTTTACTTCAACTTCTGGGTAAACTTCTACAGTTGCTTCATAAACCAAAGCATCATCTTTATTTTCAACTTTTTCAATATTTGGCATACCAACAGCATTAATTTTTTCTTGTTGGATTGCTTCAAATACTGTGTCACGGATTACGTCATTGACAACTTCTTGATAAATGCCAGCACCATATTCACGGCGCACAACATTTAAAGGAACTTTACCTGGACGGAAGCCGTTGATTTTTGCAGTTTTGGCAGTGCGCTTTAGACGAGCTTCAAACTGCTCGTTAACACGGCTCGTCGGTACAGATACGTTTAAACGACGGGCAACGCCCGAAACCGCTTCAGTCGTTACTTGCATGGCTTCCTCTATTCACTTAACTGGTTAGTAATAACAAAATTTTAAAAGTGCCACATTATATTCTATAGCAACAAGATATACAAAGTTTTGCTTATTTTTTGTCTGACCATAGTAAAATTAAGGCCATAATTGAATAATTTCGACAATTTTAAAGGGAGATCCCTTTCTTCTTTTCATATAGGCGTTCATCTTACAGATAAGTTCTAATTTAAAAAAAAGCAACAATCTAATTTTTTTTAGATGTAATTTTTAAATTTAAAAGAAATCTCCATAAAAACATGATTAATAGGAAAATCTTTTAAATCTCAAATAAATTTGAACCAGTTCACGTTATTTAGTACTATTATTGTAAATTTTAACACTTAATTGTAACTATGACTTTACATAAAGATTTACTTAAAAATGTGGAGTGGAAAGATTTACTTATTTTAAAACCTAAAGATATTTTATTAGAGCTGAGTCTTTCTCTCCCATGGCTTATGCTTTCATTTTATTTTGCGTATAAAAATAATTATCTCTTTGCTTTACCATGCTCTTTTATGTTTTTTCTTACAGGCTTAAGACAAGTACATAATGCTTTTCACTTTGCTTTAGGTATAAGTAGACCATTCACACATAAGTTCATGTATATGTTAAGTCTATTAATGCTTGGGTCAATGCATGCAATACAAATCAATCATTTAAGACATCATCAACATTGTATGACTGAAGAAGATATTGAAGCAAAAAGTGCAAAAATGCGCTGGTGGCAAGCAATTTTATTTGGCCCATTCTTCCCCATCCTATTACATAAAAAAGCCCTTGAAGTCGCCACACCTTCTCAAAAAAAATGGATTACTCTTGAGCTAATCGGAAATATAGTCATCTTAACTATTGTATTTACTGTTTTAGATATTTCTTTTATCAAATATCATTTTATAACCATGCTTATTGGACAATGTATGACAGCGTTCTTTGCAGTATGGACCGTACATCACGATACAGAAGACCATGTTTATATGGCACGTACATTACGTCACCCTATAAAAAGACTTATCACTTATAATATGTTTCTACATGTTGAGCATCATTTATTCCCTGCAGTACCAACGTGTAAATTACATATTTTATCTAAACGTCTTGACCAATACTCCCCCAATGTAGAAATTCGTAAAGTCTTTTAAATTCTTCAATCATTATCCAAATTAACACCTTCTTAATTTGGATAATTCAAATAATACATTATATATAAAATATATAAATTACATAGTAAAATTAATTGAGACTTAATATGCTATGAATAATAATTCTTATTATTTAAAATATTATTGTTAATAAAAATAAATGACAAGACATTGATTTAAAATATTTTTTTAATTTTATTTGAGAAAAATAAAAATCTAAGGATTTTTTAATACTGAATGTGTAGATAAATTAACAATTATCATTATTATCTAATAATTAATTACATTACCACACTGAATACACTCATGTCCTTCATAAAAAATCATAAGAAAATTGTTACTTCCACAATCGCTTCATCGCTTTCAATTATTGCAGGCAATGCAATTGCGCAAGAGAATACCAGTCAATTACCAACCATTGACTTACATGCTTCACCTTCTACTCCATATAATGACTTTCAAAGTTTTAAAACAGATCGGTCTGCAAATACAAAATATGTAGCTCCCCTATTAGATACACCTAAAAGTATTGATGTTATTTCACAAAAACTATTGGCAGAAACGCATTCAAATACTCTAACCGAAGCACTACGAAATACCCCAGGAGTTACCCTAGCTGCGGGCGAAGGAGGCACACCGTTTACAGATATGCCCTATATTCGAGGTTATAGTGCGCAGTCTTCTATTTATGTAGATGGCATTCGTAACTCTGTTTCACAAAATAGAGATATGTTTGATGTAGAAAAAGTAGAAGTTACTAAAGGTTCTAGCTCAGCAATTTCTGGTGGAGGTGGTGCAGGCGGCAGTATTAATCTTATTACCAAAGAAGCACATGCAGGCGATAGATATCAAGGGACCATTGCAGGTGGTACAGATGATTATCGCCATATTACACTAGATGCAAATAAAGATTTTGGAAATGGCATTGCCAGCCGTGTGGTCGTAATGGGACATCAGAATGAAAAGCCTGGTGAGAAAGATGGTGCCGAATACAATCGTGTAGGTATTGCGCCAAGTATTGTTTTTGGCTTAGGTACGCCAACAAGAGCACGCCTCAGTTACTACTATTTGCAAAGTGATGATAACCCAGATGCAGGTATTCCTTTCCCAATAAAAGGTGGTGCACCTTATAACGTTGCCAAAGGAACATATTATGGTTGGAAAGGACGCGATTTTGATCGTAGACAAAATCAGGTTGGTACTTTTAAACTAGAGCACGACTTTAATGAAGATCTCAATTTATCAAACACACTTAATTATAATTATGCCTCTACAAACTATATCATGACGAATCCAGATGACTCACAAGGAAATATTGCGAATAATAATCGTATATTTCGTCGTGCAGTCAGTCAAATTTCGTCTACCAATGCTTATAGCGACCAAATGGCGTTATCAGGAAAATTTAATACAGGAGGTATAAAACACAGCTTCAGTACAGGAGCAGATTGGACTTATCAAGAAACAGATACTGGAATTTATGCATTCAATGGCTTTAACCCTAATAAGAGTTTAGATATTCAAGATCAGACAAATAATGGCAACTCAGAAAGTTGTAAGAATCCCACAATAGGCTACTGTACAACACTGAATAATCCAAATCCATATGATACTTATAGTGACAAGGCGACAGCAGTTAAAGGCTTTGCAACAACACGTAACCGTAATGTAGGTTTATATGCTTTAGATAGTATTGAATTTTCTCCACAATGGTTATTAAACTTAGGGTTACGATGGGATCAGTTTAATACAAGTATTAAATACAACTATCCAATTACACTAAGAGGTACACAGTACACAGCTGGACAAGGTGCTTCTAACGATAAAAGCTTCTTTTCTTATCAGGCAGGTTTAGTATTTAAACCAACTGAAAATGGTAGTATTTATGCCAGTTTTGCCACCTCTGCAATTCCTGTTGGATCAGATCAGTTTGACCAAACCGCAACAAGTGCCATTATGTCTGCAAATGACCTAAAACCAGAAGAAGCACGCACTTATGAAGTGGGAACCAAATGGAATATCTTTAAAAATCGTGCAAATGCAACCGCGGCTGTATTTAGAACAGAAAAGCAAAATACACGTATTGGTGTAACAAACTCAGCAACAGGTATTACAACACTTTCAAATGTTGGAACAAGTCATGTAAATGGCTTTGAGCTTGGTCTGAATGGGAACCTTACTGAAAAGTGGGATATCTCTGCAGGATATAGCTATTTAGATAGTAAATTGACTAAAACTTCTTCAGATCTTAGATCACTTGCAGGATTAGGCAAAGCTCTTCCATATGTTTCTAAAAACAGTGCAACACTGTGGACAACCTATAAAGTACAACCACAACTTACCTTAGGTGTAGGAACTCAATATAACGATCGTTCAGTCGTATCGTATGTTGCAAACAGCAATGTGCCAAAATATATTCCAACTTATACCCTTTATAATGCAATGATCAAATATAACGTAAACCGTA
Source organism: Acinetobacter pollinis (assembly GCF_015627175.1). Taxonomy (GTDB): domain Bacteria; phylum Pseudomonadota; class Gammaproteobacteria; order Pseudomonadales; family Moraxellaceae; genus Acinetobacter; species Acinetobacter pollinis. The sequence continues at coordinate 8,635 of NZ_VTDQ01000017.1, forward strand.
ATATCGATTTACAGCTCAACATAAACAATATTACAGACAAGCGTTATTTCTCTACAGGACATTATCACTATGCTATGCAGGGTGATGGCCGTAATGCCGTACTTGCTTTAAATTTTAAATACTAAAACGAAGAAGACAGTATGGCCCGTTGAATACTTGCCATACTGTCATAAACTATAAATTAATTAGACGTTTCAGAGAAAAACTCAAGAATCATTACGCCCACTACAATAAACCCAATACCAATATAGGCAGGAAAAGTCAATTTCTGATCTAAGAAAAAATGTGCAACAACGACACAGCCTATCGTTCCTAGACCTCCCCACAATGCATAAACAATTCCAGTAGGTAAATATTTTAAAGCCATTCCTGCAAATACAAATGTAATCGCATAAAATACTAAACTTAATGCAGTCGCCTTATAATTGGTAAACCCATTGGCCTGCGTCAAAAAAAACATCATCAAAACATCGACGACAATAATTCCAAATAAATAAAGATACCCCATATTGGAAACTATGAATGTGCGCATAAAATTCTCAAATTAACTTTTTTTGATACTGTACTTTATCTAACAGTAGAAATAAGATAGATATTTCATAGTTTTAGATATTTTCTAAAAAAGTATATAGTTTATGAGTTTTGTACGTATGCGAACCAAAAAGTTATCGCTTGTGGTTGTTCCATTGTTATTGACTGCATGTAGTCAAAATAATGATATCTTACAACAAGATGTATATAATAATCAGTACAACTGCCAACAAGATTGGCACCCTGATCTGTGTGAGCAGCAACCGAATTCAAATGCCAGCGCTAAAATACTTTTTCTTGGACCACAATATTATAAAACAGTTCGCAAGGTTCGCTACTTAGGAAGTATTATTACTCGTTCAGGAAATAATTATAAAAGCTATCGACCAATTATATCAGCAGCTATTCATACTGGGGCTAAATCAACACCTGTTGCACGTAGGGGCTTTGGCAAGTCTGATCAAATCAATGGCTCAGGTGGAGGATAGCCATGAAAAGAATGATTCTACCAAAGCGTGACCAATGGGAAAAAAAACACATAGATATTGGTTTTGACTATTTTAATCTTCCTTCACGAGACGGCTCACTTTATTGGTCAGAGGGTGTGGCTTACGAATTTACTTTAAAACAAATTGAACAACTTGAAGATGCTTCTAATGAATTGCATCAAATGTGTCTTCACCTTGTAGAAGATATGATTCAGCAAGGTGACTACCCAAATTATTTCCAACTGCCACAACAAGCGATTCCTTTTATTGAGCACTCATGGAAAAATCAAGCGCCTACACTGTATGGTCGTTTTGATTTTTCATACGATGGTCAAGACATCAAAATGCTTGAATATAATGCAGATACACCAACAGGATTACTCGAAGCTTCAGTAGCGCAGTGGCTTTGGATTGAGGATGTTCAGTCTATTCCAAATCGAGATCAATTCAATAGTATTCATGAAGCATTGATTGACCAATGGAGGAATTTATATCCTTTTACAACTACAGTACATTTTGCAGCATGCCAAAGCGCAGGCCGCGAAGATTGGGGAAATTTAGAGTACCTTATGGACACTGCTTTTCAAGCAGGCCTTAATGTCAATGAATTATCTATGGAAAATATTGGATGGGATGGAAAAGAATTCGTCGATCTAAATAACCAAACTATTGAACATCTATTCAAGTTATATCCTTGGGAGTGGATTTGGGATGAAGCCTTTTCACAGCATATCAGTACAAAAACAAATTGGATTGAACCATGTTGGAAAATGCTTTTGTCCAACAAAGCTCTTCTCGTTGAACTGTGGAAAAAGTTCCCAAACCATCCCTTCTTACTTGAGTCTTATGCATATAATTCTCAAACTAATTACGCTGGTAAATGGGTACGTAAACCTATCTTGGCTCGCGAAGGGGCTAACATTCGCATAATACAAGACAATATCGACTTAGGCGAAGCATCGGGTAGCTTTTACTTTAAAGATTACGACCAAAGTGGTTATATTATGCAACGCTGGGTAGATACTCCACTACATCACGGTATGCTACCTACCTTGGGATTATGGATGGTTGGTGATAAGTGTGCCGGCTTATCTTTACGCGAAGATGTATTTGACATCATTGGGAATGATGCACATTTTGCAGCACACTATTTTGTTGAATAATCAAATATTTATGACTAAATTGAATGTAATGCAACACGTTTCATATAAAATACTAAACGTGTAAAAAAGAGAATTTGTAAAAAAATTGTAAATGCAGAGATACACCATTCATACCAATCGTCAAAAGCTGTACCAGACAAATGAAGCATGGAATAAAGACCCAATAACACCAAACCAAATATAATACCTGCAACTGTTGTCTGTACTAGTATTGGGAAAGATAGTGCAGTTATTCTCCCTAAGAAGTGACTTCCATTGTCACCACCATTGGCTTTATACGCACGCTGAATACCATATACGATAATCGTGATGGTTAAAGCACCTTCTACTCCAATAATACGAGTATCCACATAAGGAGAATACATACCATAGTAATAAACCAAGGTAACTAAAACTGCTGTGACCAAGTAATAGTTCTTATAATGTTTTTTTTCTAAAGTATTGGCTGATAACTCATGTGCTAAAGCTTTCGTATTCCAAAAATACATTACTTTATATTCTCATATCTTATATGCTCATATACTTTACGCATGCCTTTCAAAAATTTAAAGTTAATTTTTAAAAATAAGCACTTCAAATTTAAAAAAGCTCATCTAAATTGATGAGCTATTTATTTTAATTAATTACTTCTTTTCTAGGACTTCAACAGGCCCATGATTATCGCAATGGCCATTGTGTTGATGATGTAAATGTCCATCAACTAAATAGTCCACATGATCTCCATGTGGGACAGCTTCATGCCCACAGTTTGGTCCATGCACATGTCCTTTTTCGTGACCTGAGCATTCATGCCCCTGAGTACACTCTTCAGGATTCTGATCATTTACAGGCAGCACATGTTCACCTTGTGTTTCATTTTGCAAGTGACCATCTACCAGATAATCTACATGGTCATCGTGTTTAATTGCAGTATGTCCACAGCTTTTTCCATGTACATGATGATCATTATGTTCTGTTGTCATTTCTATTCTCCATCATTAAGTTGCACATTTTATAAACTACACAACCACCTTAACATAGTTTTTTTAGATTGTAATCTCACTAAGGCACTTCGCGATATCAAGTCATAGTCAGTAATTCATGAATAATATAATCCAAAATTTTAGTATTTATGTTGATCTAACATCTTATTCATTTCGATTTTAATTTTCTTAGGTTTTCCTTAGGAAATTCATAAAATATTCATAATCATTGAAATATTCAATTACAACAATAATAGCATTGGAAATATAGATATAAAAAAATAATATTAAACAAAAACTTACCTAGAATTAATCAATTTTTTCCAATTTTGTAAATACTAATAATTATCATTTATAATAACACTAGCAGTACATATATTAACAAACGGATTGATAAATCTCTTAATTCGTACATGAGGAATCAATGGGATGACGAAGAAAGCCATCAACAAACGTAACCACACCGCAAAAACTGTTGCTCTGGCAATCACTTTGCCTAACCTTGCATTTGCTGCAACATCAGAGGTAACGGACTTACCTACGATTGAAAGCTCCTCACATTCAAACAGCCATTATGCAAAACAAAGCTCCTCTGACAAAAGAACACAAGTTTTAAGAGATACCCCACGTACCACACAGATCATTACCGAAAAAATATTAAAAGAACAAAACCTACTCTCTCTCCAAGATGCGCTTTCGACCACACCGGGTATTTCTTTTGGTGCTGGTGAAGGAGGTGGCGGTTATGGTGATAAAATTACGCTACGCGGATATGATGCAACAAGTAATATTACAGCAGATGGCTTAAGAGATACTGCCCTCACCACACGCAGTGACTTATTTAACTATGATGCTGTTGAAGTCACAAAGGGCGCTAATTCCGTTGAAAACGGCGCAGGTCAAGTCAGTGGCGGGGTCAATCTTGTGACTAAAGCAGCTAAAGATCAAGATTTTAACAATCTTTCTGTAGGCGTAGGTACCGACCATTACACTCGTATAACAGGTGATTTTAATAAAGTTGTGAATGATGATGTTGCTTTTCGCTTAAATGTGATGGGACACAAAAACAACTATGCTGGTCGCGATGAAGAATTAAAGCGTTGGGGTATTGCACCATCTGTAACCTTTGGTATTGGCGAAAATACTAAAGCGACCCTATCTTATGTTCATCAAGAAGACGATAACGATCCACAATATGGTGTGCCTTATTATAACGGACGTGCTGTTCCGGGTATCTCAAATAAAAATAATTATGGATATACAGACTTAGATAATGTTCGAATTACAAATAATACTGGTTTATTAAAAGTAAAAACCGAAATTACAGACAATGTTCAATTTAACTCAGTCACTCGCTTAAGCGACATACATCAAGTTTCTGTCATTTCAGCACCACAAGGAACGTTCTGTTTAGCCAATGGAATGGCACCAACAGCTTATACTAATTCAAATACAACAGGTTATACAAAATGCTCTGCCCCTAGCCAATATATTGTCAGTGGCCCACGTGGATTTAAAAGAGATACAGAAACCAAGCAAATTGCAAATGATAGTAACTTTAAAATTAAGTTTGGTTCAGAATATATAAAAAATACACTCATTGTAGGTGGTGGATTTAGCCAAGAAGATTACACGCTCAAAAGTGGAAGTTATTTAAATAATGCAAATGGTTCAACCAGTACTCGTCCGAATATGGATGTTTACAACCCAAACCATGTTTGGAATAACTCAACAAATTATATCCAAGCAGACAGCCGCAGTGGCTCTGGAAGCTTAGATACCTATTATGGCTATATTTTTAATAACACTAAATTTGGTTCACACTGGTTACTCGACTTAGGTGCTCGCTACGATCGTACAGATGGTGTTTACCGCGATATTAATGGTGCTGTTACTGGTTCTCAAAATGCCAACCTATTTAGCTATAGCGGCGGCATTACATTTAAACCAACAGAATCGACTAGCCTATATATCAGCTATGCGAACTCTCAAAAGCCAACCATTGGTGTTGCAAGTGAAACCTGTACAAATACTTCTGCAAACAACACATGTAATGTTAAGCCTGAAAGCGCTGTAAACTATGAGATTGGGGCAAAGTGGGAGGTCAACCCAGACCTACTTCTTACTATTGCAGGATTTAGAAACGAACGTAATAAAGTTCGTGTTCAAGGCAATGATGGATTTAACTACGTCCTAGATGGTAAAAACTATGTAAATGGTGTAGAAGCTGGCTTAGTCGGAAACATCACGCCTCAGTGGGACATTACTGCAAGTATGGCTTGGATGAAAGGAAAATATGACCAAACCGCAGCAAATGGTGTTCAGGACTTTTCTAAGGGTGATTACTTAACTCAAGTCCCTGAATATTCAGGCAGTCTTTGGACGAACTATAAACTGAATAGTCAATGGCAAGTAGGCTATGGTGCTACATACCAAGGTAAAATGTACTTAAGCACACATACATCTGCAGCCAACAACAAAATTGCTCAAGTACAATCTGAGGACTATCTACTCCACAATGCATCAATTACATATACAATGAATAAAAACTTAAACTTCCAGTTAATTGGGCGCAACCTTACAAATAAGGTATATTACACTCACATTAGAAATAATGGTTGGGCAATGCCTGGTGAAGGAAGACAAGCTGTATTTAACATCAACTATAGTTTCTAATTTGATGCCTTGAATGCTTGCCTTTAACTAGGCAAGCATTTATTTAGGAAAATTATGATTATTCAAATTCCCAATTTAATTGGTCTTAAGCATCTCAATGAATGTCGACAACTTTTACAAAAATCACCGTGGATCAATGGCAAAGAAACAGCAGGTCATCAATCTGTACACTTAAAAAACAACTTACAATTACCTATAGATTGTGATGAAGCGCAATATATGGGGCATATCATTCAAACTGCCTTAAAAAATAATCCCCTTGCATTTAGTGCGAGTCTCCCAAAAAAAATTCTCCCCCCCATGTTCAATTGTTATCAAGATCAAGGACATTTTGGCAATCACATTGATAATGCCATTCGCTATAATTCAGAAACACAGGAATATTTAAGAACAGATATTTCATGCACTGTATTTTTCACCAATCCTGACGAATATGAAGGTGGTGAGTTGGTCATTGAAGATACCTATGGAAGCCACAGCATCAAACTTCCCGCAGGACATGCTATTTTGTACCCTTCGACAAGCTTACACAGAGTCATGCCTGTCACAAATGGTGCTCGTATTTCATCTTTCTTTTGGATTCAAAGTTTTGTTGCATCAGATTCTAAACGCCAGATGCTCTTCGAATTAGATCAGTCCATCCAATCTTTAACTCAAGAGTTAAGTACAAATCATAAGGATATTGTGAAGCTGACAGGTTTGTACCATAATTTATTGAGACAATGGAGTGACATGTAATATTCACCGCTAAAGCGATAACTACCATGCCCATAGAACCACACTTAACAAAAATCCCACCTCATCTACTCACCTTACTCGACTATGAACGGGAGGCAAAAAAACATCTCCCCACCTCTTATTGGGCATATTTACAAAGTGGTGCCATGAATGAAATTAATTTAAAGAGAAATCTAAAACAATTCGCCGATGTTAATATTTTACCGCGTGTCCTTAATGATCTTACACACGGTAATACGCATCTAGAAATATTTGGGCAAGACTATCCACACCCTATTTTTCTTGCACCTATTGGTCATCAAGCCCTCTTTCATCCCGAGGCAGAGCAAGCAACCGCATTAGCTGCCGAAGTAATGCAAAGTAATATCATATTAAGTACCTTTACCAATACACCATTACAGGCACTTAAAAAGGAAAACCCTTTTAAGTGGTTTCAACTGTACTGGCAAGGCAACCGAGAAAAATCATTACAACTCATTCGACTTGCAGAGAAACATAACTACAAAGCCATTGTCATTACAGTAGATGCACCACATAAAGGTATTAGAGATACTGAAAGACAGGCACAGTTTGACCTACCTCCAAACATGTATCATCCGCATACAAAAGCACATTTAGTTGCAGAAAATTTACAGCCTCATCAACATCCTCTTTTTGATGGCCTGATGCAACTTGCACCAAAATGGGCAGATATTCACTGGTTAGTAAAACAGACAAAATTACCTATTGTTTTAAAGGGAATTCAACATCCTGCCGATGCCAAAATTGCGCTAGAACAAGGAATTCAAGGCATTATTGTTTCAAATCATGGTGGCCGAGTACTAGATACTACCCCCACCACACTTTCATCATTACAAAAAATTCGTCAAGTCGTTCCTCATAATTATCCACTTCTACTCGATGGTGGTATTCGACGTGGAACCGATGTATTTAAAGCAATTGCTTTTGGGGCAAATGCTGTACTTATTGGTAGGCCATATATTTATGGCTTGGCAACCGCTGGCGCTTTAGGCGTTGCACATGTCATTCGTACACTCAAAGAAGAGTTTGAAATTACTATGGCTTTGGCAGGAACAGCCACCTTAAAAGATATTTCTTCGGACTACATTGCGTAAGAAAACCATTGACAGCTTTTTAAATATCACTTAATTTAAGGACACACCCCCCTAAAACTTACTCCCTAATAAAATTAGATTGTCTATCTACATAGATGATACAGACAGCCTAATGCCACAAAATTTAATAATGTAGCTTTGCAATAACTCTACCCATCATGTATGGCTACAAACAGGAGTACTTCAAAATGTTGGCTGACCCAAGCACAAAATATCGTCGCATGTATCAACGTGTTGACTTGCCAGATCGTCAGTGGCCAAATAAAGAAATTACACAGGCCCCTATTTGGATGAGCACGGATCTGCGTGATGGGAACCAAGCAATTTTTGAACCAATGAACATCGAACAAAAATTTAAAATGTTCCAAATGCTTGTCAAGATTGGTTTTAAACACATTGAAATTGGTTTTCCATCTGCATCTCAAACAGATTTTGACTTTACAAGAAAACTCATCGAAGAAAACCACATTCCTGAAGATGTATATATTGAGGTTCTTGTACAAGCACGCGACCATTTAATTGCACGCACTTTCGAAGCCCTTCAAGGTGCAAAACGTGCAATTGTGCATATTTATAATTCGAACTCGCCAACATTTCGTGAAAAAGTACTGAACGTAGATATTGCTGGTGCAAAAAAACTTGCAACCAATGCTGCCGAAAAAGTGAAAGAATATGCATCAAAACAACCTGAAACTGAATGGGTTTTTCAATACAGTCCAGAGTGTTTCTCTGCTACAGAACTAGAAGTTGCAAAAGATATCTGTGATGCTGTGACAGAAATTTGGGATGCACGCCCAGAGCAAAAGGTTATTTTAAACCTTCCTGCAACTGTTGAAGTTTCAGGTCCAAACGTTTATGCAGACCAAATTGAGTGGATGCATCGTAACTTAGCACGTCGTGAAGGTGTACTTATTTCCGTGCATTGTCACAATGACCGTGGCTGCGGTATCGCAGCGTCTGAACTTGCCATTTTGGCAGGTGCAGACCGTGTCGAAGGTTGTGTCTTTGGTAATGGTGAGCGTACAGGTAACGTCGACATCGCAGCTATTGCATTAAATATGTATACACAAGGTGTTTCTCCAAAGTTAGATTTCTCAAACATTAACGAAATCATTGCAACTGTAGAAGAATGTACTGGACTTCCTGTTCATCCACGCCACCCATATGCAGGTGACCTTGTATTTACAGCCTTCTCTGGTTCACACCAAGATGCAATTAAAAAGGGTTTCGAATTCCAAAAAACACAAGAAATTTGGGATATGCCTTACTTGCCAATCGATCCTAAAGATTTGGGTCGTGACTACGATGCGGTTATTCGTGTAAATAGCCAGTCTGGTAAAGGTGGTATAGCTTACTTATTAGAATCTAATTTTAATGTTACCTTGCCTCGTCGTGTACAAATTGAGTTTAGTCAAATTGTACAAGCACATACAGACAATACGTCTAAAGAAATTACAGCAGACGAAATTTGGAAGCTATTCAAAGCAACCTATGTCGATATTAAAGATAAACATTACAGTGCAAAAACATATCGTCTTTCTACAGAAGACAATGATCAAGTCATCGACTTAGAAATTGAAGTAAATGGTGAAACGCAACATTTACAAGGTCGTGGCAATGGTCCAATTTCTGCGATTATTAATGCACTTCAACTTCCAATTGATGTCTTAAACTATGAAGAGCGTAGTATTAGTTCTGGTGCAGATGCAAAAGCACTCGCATTACTTGAAATTCAAGTAAAAGGCAGTGGTCGTAGTGCATTTGCGGCAGGTATTCACAGCAATACCATTACTTCACCTATTGAAGCGATTATTGCGTGTACAAACCGCTTGATCGATCAAGGCGTTCTTAGCACAGCAGATATTGTTTCCGAAGCTGTTTAACAAAAATAGTTATTTTAAAAGGATACCCAAGTTGGTATCCTTTTTATTATTCATGATTTACAAAAATAAGGCGATTCATACTCGTGTCTTTTGCATCTGATTCTGTGGGTATCGTAACTCCACAAAAATATTCTTTTGAACAGCCTCTTCAACTTGAATGTGGTCGAGTCCTGCCACGTTTTGAGCTTATGGTAGAGACCTATGGAGAACTTAATGAAACCAAATCAAATGCAATTTTAATTTGTCATGCACTGTCAGGTCATCACCATGCTGCAGGTTATCACCATGAAGATGATAAAAAACCCGGTTGGTGGGATGCTTGTATTGGCCCTAATAAAGCAATAGATACAAATAAATTTTTCGTAGTTGCTGTTAATAATATTGGTGGTTGTCATGGTTCTACAGGGCCCACTTCTCCTAACCCTGAAAACGACAATTTACCTTATGGCCCAGACTTCCCACTCGTTACCGTTCGTGACTGGGTAAATACGCATATTCTTCTTTCTGATCGCCTTGAAATAGAGAAATGGTATGCCATCGTTGGTGGTTCGCTCGGTGGGATGCAAGCACTTCAATGGTCTATTGATTACCCTGATCGCTTAGAACGCTGTGCAATTATTGCAAGTGCACCAAAACTTTCGGCACAAAATATTGCATTTAACGAAGTTGCACGACAATCTATTTTATCAGATCCAGACTTTCATCAGGGCTACTACCTTTCCAAAGACAGCTACCCAAGGCGTGGGCTTATTTTAGCTCGAATGGTTGGTCATATTACCTACCTTTCCGAAGAAGCCATGAAACAAAAATTTGGACGTGACTTAAAATCTGGCAAGTTTATGTATGGTTTTGATGTTGAGTTTCAAGTTGAAAGTTATTTACGCTATCAAGGTGAACGCTTTAGCCGTAACTTCGATGCGAACACCTATCTAATTATGACGAAAGCACTCGATTACTTTGATCCATCTCGAGAATATGAATCTTCATTAACAAAGGCATTAGCCAATACAAAATGTCGATTCTTAGTCATTTCATTTACAACAGATTGGCGTTTTAGTCCTCAACGCTCAGAAGAAATTGTAAATGCACTCATTACCAACCACAAACCTGTAAGTTATCTCGATATTGATGCAGAACAAGGCCACGATTCCTTCTTATTCCCTATTCCACTTTATGTAAATACCCTACGTGCGTTTTTAGGGGGTGAAGCTCATCTTCGTTCAGCCAGTACATTTCAGGAGCCTAAATAATGCGATTAGACCAACAATTGGCAGAAAAATGGATTAGTCCTGGTTCAAAAGTACTCGATTTAGGTTGTGGCGATGGTGAACTACTTGCACATATGAGCAAAAAACATAATATTAGCGCTTATGGACTAGAAATCGACCAAGAAAAGATTGCAATTGCAGTCAGTCGAGGGTTAAATATTATACAACAAGATCTCAACCTTGGTTTACATCGTTTCGATGACCAAACGTTCGATTACGTTGTAATGGCACAAGCTTTGCAAGCAGTAGATGCACCTGATGTTTTATTACGGGATATGGTGCGTGTAGGGAAACAAGCAATTATTACCTTCCCCAACTTTGCGCATTGGAAGACTCGTTCTTATCTTGCGTTTAAAGGAAGAATGCCTGTTTCTAATGCACTACCTTATATGTGGTACAACACGCCGAATATCCATTTATGTACTTTCCGAGATTTTGAAGCACTTTGTGCCGAAAATAATATCCGGATTATTAATCGACTGGCTGTCAATGTAACTCAAAAAGACAGCCTTCTTAGCAAACGAATACCAAACTTGTTTGCTGAGGTCGCTATTTATCGAGTGAGCGCCCTATGAAGAAATTTTTTGTAAGTACCCTGTTGTTTGGACTGGCTGTATTATCACATGCAGACTATTTGACAACACCTCAGCAACAACCAACAGCATCATCTCAAGCTGCTCGTTACTCAACAATGGGTTTTAATGATTTATTGAATGAAGCAAAAGCTGGACAAGCTGCTGCACAATTTTATGTTGCAACACACTACCAACAAGGTAAAGGTATTCAAAAAGATTTAAATCAAGCTTTTGCTTGGTATAAAAAAGCAGCAGATCAAGGTATTCCATCTGCTCAATTGAATGTTGGTCGTATGCTTGCAGATGGAATGGGTACAAGCAAAAATATGATCTTGGCACGCACATACCTAGAAAAGGCAGCGAGCCACGGCGACAATCGTGCGAGCTTCAACCTTGCACTGATGGAAGAACAAAAGAAAGATTATATGGGTGCATACCAATGGTATGAACTTTCAACACGCGATGGCATGCTAGACAATAAAGTCATTAATATGTCAGAAAACAAAAAGACTGCTTTGGCTGCGAACTTGACACCAGATCAAATTCGTCAGGCAGTTGATCGTGCTGATAAATGGATTCAAGCGCAATAATCTATTTCTCAGCTCACTCATAGAACAGCACTTTTTGTGCTGTTTTTTTACGCTTTAAAGAGTGTACTCATTGGTAACATGCTCTAATTTGTGCATAATCGAATCATATTTTTTAATTATATTTTCGATATGACACAATTAAGATGGCTGAATGCTGGTGAACTTATACTTGCAAGTAATAACAAAGGAAAAATTGCGGAGTTTGAGAATTTATTTCAAGACTTAAACTTACCAATTGACGTTATTCCACAAGGTAAATTAAATGTTCCTGATGCTATTGAAGATGGCTTAAGCTTTATAGAAAATGCGATTTTAAAAGCACGTCATGCATCTAAACTCTCAGGCAAGCCGGCTATCGCAGACGATTCAGGATTATGTGTCCCTTTACTCGGCGGTGCACCAGGTATCTATTCTGCTCGTTATGCAGGCCATCATGGCAATGATGATGCAAATAATCAAAAGTTGCTTGAGGCTCTTATACCTTATCGCCAAACGAATACACCTATTGAAGGAATGTTTGTGTGTGTTTTAGCATTTGTTGAACATGCAGATGATCCTCTACCTCAAGTTTTCCAAGGAACTTGGCATGGCGAAATCCTTCCTGAAATACGTGGTGAAAATGGATTTGGTTATGACCCACTCTTTTGGCTACCAGAACTTCAAAAAACCAGTGCTGAATTATCAAAAGCAGACAAAAATAAAATAAGTCATCGCGGTCAGGCAATGCAAAAATTTCGCGAAAGTTTGAAATAAATCGTTATATAAAGTAGAGACCTGCAAAGATAATCATTACCATCATACTCACAATCGTACCTGCTGCAATATAACGCGCTGAATGACCCGTTCCTTGATAATGAGTTTCTATAGCGACAATATTAGCAGCAGGCGGTAGACAAAATAAGAAAAATAAAACTGCAATATGCGCTTTAAAATATGCAACGGGTAATGCAAAATAGCATACCGAGCAAATGATCATACCGATGATTAGCTTGTAAAACATCACACGTAAACTAAACTTAAGATCAGCTAAATTGACTTTCGTTTGACTTAACCAAATTCCTAAAATTGCCATTCCTGCAAAGACCATTCCAAACTTTGCAAAGCTATATAAGTTTGAAACCCACCCTCCTAAATGCCAATTTTGTATACCGAACAATCTTAAACACAGCGCCAACAGTAAAGCAATCACAGGTGGAGACTGTAATAGTTTACGAAGTGTTTGCTGTATGGGCAATTTTTCAGTACTTACAGCATTTATAGCCCAAACATTACCAAATATTGAACCGCCAATATATAAAGCAATCATTGCTGCACTCACAGATTGACCAAAAATAAGAAGTGCAAAAGGAAAACCTAACCAGCCTATGTTGACATAGCTACCACACAGCGCAACAAGGTGATCTTTAAATATACTCACTAAAAAAATATAAGAAATAATCGCAGCGATACCACTAAATAGCATGAGTGAAAAACTTCCTGCTTGGTAGTACACCATGTTATAGATAATGACAAAAGGAATAAAAAACCGCGCCAAGCTAGTTGCTAATATTTTTTTTAAAAACGTAACGAAAGAGTATGGCGAGCTAATCCAGCCAAAAAAGAAAGCAACGATAGGAAGTAATACAGACATTTTTTTCATCATTTTTATTGTGTATTTTCTTTATTACACATTTCTTGAACTCAAGCAAGCTTTTATAAACCACTAAAAACATTCTATTTTTCTTTAAAATGAAATTAAACTGTCATTGAAATGTCACGCTAAACTGCTGAGATAGTGTCAAACTCAAGGAGCTTCTTATGGCAGGTTTATCAATTTGGCACGTCATTATTTTTCTTATTGTCGTGGTTTTATTGTTCGGCACATCTAAACTTAAAAACATTGGCAAAGATGTTGGAGGTGCAGTTAAAGATTTTAAGAAATCTATGAATGAAGATGATACCCATCCAAAAGCATCATCAGAAAATAACGCAAAAACAGCTTCATCGGCAAAGCCAGAGTAATTTATGTTTAATGTGGGTATTTCTGAGCTATTTGTATTTTCAATCATTGCGCTAATTATTTTGGGGCCAGAAAAACTACCTCAAGCCATTCGATTTATAGGCCAATGGTATGCTAAGAGCAAAAGATTCGTTGGAAATATTCAAAATGATATTGACCGTGAATTACGTTTATCTGAGTTGAAAGCACAAATGGATCAAGAAATTGAGAAAATTCGTGCTCTTGAAAAGAAGTTAAATGATCAGTCTATGAATCTTGAAAAAAAAATGATATCTACGACTCAGCTAACATTTACCAAAAAATCATTTTCCCCTATTCAAAAAATTTACTATGGCTACCACCCCAATTATCCATTCATCGCATCATCCATAAATACACCACCTAAATTAAAGATTGCGGTATGACAACGACTCCAGAATCTACAAATCAGCCACTACCTCCGCTTGAGGAAATGCCTATTCATAAACACCTTGTGATTTTAAGGAAACATTTATTTAAAATCATGATTGCATTGATCGGGCTTTTTTTATGTTTATTGCCATTTGCTAATCAAACGTACCAACTTTTATCTGAGCCTCTTCGCGCACAACTACCTATGCATTCAACCATGATTGCAACAGATGTGACAGCTACCTTTTTAGCGCCATTTAAACTGAATTTATTTGTGTCGCTCATGTTAATTATGCCATTTATTCTTCACCAAATTTGGGCATTTGTTCGACCTGCACTGCATGATAAAGAACAAAATATTACTTTTCCATTAATGGTCGGTAGCGTTGGCTTATTTTATAGTGGCATTGCTTTTGCTTATTTTATCGTCCTTCCTTCCATGCTACATTTTTTTATCAGTGTTTCACCTGAAAGTGTTGCACCAATGACAGATATCAACAGTTATCTTACCTTTTGTCTTAAACTCTTCTTAGTTTTTGGCATTACCTTCGAAATTCCAATTATTACCTTACTGCTCATTTTAGCAGGCATTGTTAGCACGAAAAGCCTCATAGAAAAAAGAAGATTTATTATTGTTGGATGTTTTTTTGTAGCTATGTTTGCTACACCACCCGATGCTATCTCTATGATTATGCTTGCAATACCCATGTGGTTGCTTTTTGAAGTAGGGCTATTTTTTGGAAAAATGTTAGAAAAAAAACATACTTCATCTCTTTCATAATTTTGTCATCAAACTGTCAGCGATGTTTCACAACCAAACGATAGATTATAAAAAATTTAATTATTTTCAATAAAATATAGGAAACATCATGACCGAGCAGACGCCATATCATGAAGAGCAAGAGCTAAATAACAACACATCGAGCAATACTCACTTTAATGATATTTTAGACCATTATATCTCTCGTCGTGATCTTATTAAAAAAACGACGAATGGTGCAATTGCCTTAGCACTTGCAAGTAGCGTAACTGGCTATGCCAATGCTCAGTCAACTAAGTCAGATCAGCAACACTCATCTCAAACCAAACGACCAGAAAAGTTGACCTTCCAACCTGTTGCTAAAAATAAAAAAGATATTGTTACTGTACCTGAAGGATATCAAGTCAATGTTCTTTACAAATTAGGAGATGCGATACATCCCGCTTACGCAGACTGGGATGATCAAAACATTCCTTCGGGACCGAGCTTTCAATTCCGTTCAGGAGACTGTCATGATGGAATGCACTATTTTGGTTTAAATAAAAAAACCAAACATATGGATGAAAGTGTTTCTTCTGAAGGGTTGCTAGTCATGAACCATGAATACATTAATCCAACGTTCTTACACCCTAAAAGGCCAACTAAAATTGATGGACATCGACCTGAAGATGAAGTTATTCGTGAGACCAATGTTCATGGTGTATCAATTATTCATATTAAAAAAGATCCCATTACCCAGCATGTTTCTCTAATTAAAGATTCTTTATTTAATCGTCGTATTACAGCAACTACACCTATGGATTTTTCTGGAGTCGCAAAAGGCTCTGAGCGCTTAGCTACAGTTTTCTCACCTAAAGGCTTAAAAACGAGAGGCACACACAATAATTGTGGTAATGGATACACACCATGGGGAACTTACTTAACAACAGAAGAAAACTTTATTGGCTATTTTCAACGCAATGCCAATGACGACCAACAGCGCCAAGCACACGAAATTGTAGCGTTAAAACGTTATGGCCTAAAAGCCGGCTCAAGTTCAAAATATGAATGGGACACCGCGATTGGACATGTTCAATCTCAGGACTTATACGATCGCTGGAAAGCAAATGTAACACAATCCTCTGCTTCTGAAGACTATCGCAATAGCCCAAATACATTTGGTTGGATGGTTGAAATTGATCCATTTGATGTAAAACATAATCCTGTAAAACGAACATCTATGGGTCGTTTTGCACATGAAGATAGTGCTTGCCGTGTGGTTGAAGGAGAGCCTCTTGCTTTTTATATGGGCGACGACTCAAAAGGAGAATACATTTATAAATTCGTCTCAGATGCGAAATGGAATGTAAAAGATACGAATGGTGGCTATCAAGCAGGTGATAAATATTTAGACAAAGGAACATTATATGTCGCAAAATTTAACCAAGATGGTTCAGGGCAATGGATTGAACTCACTTACGGTAAAAATGGCTTAGATCTTACCAATCCTATTTATCCTTTTAGTGATCAAGCTGATATTGTCACTTTCGCACGACTTGCGGCAGATAGCGTTGGTGCAACAAAAATGGATCGTCCAGAATGGTGTACTGTACATCCTGAAAATGGCGAAGTGTATGTCACGCTCACTAACAATTCAAATCGTGGAATTGAATATCCGACAGATGCAGCTAACCCAAGAAGCTATGAAGACCTATATGCAGATAAAAAACTGCAAAAAGGTAATGTAAACGGGCATATTATTCGATTTAAAGAAAAAAATAATAAAACTACAGATACTACATTTGAATGGGATATCTACTTATTCGGTGCAGAGTCTGCAATGCCATCGAATATTAATCTCTCAGGTTTAACTGACAATAATGACTTTTCTAGTCCAGATGGTATGTGGTTCGATTCACGTGGTGTCCTTTGGTTAGAAACCGATGATAGCGCTTATACAGATGTGACAAACTGCATGATGTTGGCTGCTCTACCTGGCCATGTTGGTGATGGTACAACGGCGACAACGTCTAATGGACAAGAAACTATTGTCGGTGCAAAAGTTAATGATGAGAATTTAAGACGCTTTTTAGTTGGTCCTAAAGAATGTGAAATTACGGGTATTGCAATGACACCTGATAACAAAGCGATATTTGTAAATATTCAACATCCAGGTGAAGAATCTAAAAGTTTTGATCAACCAAATAGCCATTGGCCTGCAACACAATTTGATCCAACCAATACAACTGCAAGACCAAGATCAGCAACAATTGTGATTACACGAACAGACGGCGGTACAATTGCGGGTTAATATCGATCAGACTAACCTTTTTCTTTAGAGGTTAGTCTTTTTAAATCGAATCGCATCATTCGATAATGTCGAAAATGCAGTCATTTTACACATTGAAAATACAACATTTTTAAGAATGTTCAGATAGAATCCTCTCAATCATAAATGAAAAGGATTATCCATGCTGACCTACCCCAATATTAACCCTATTGCGCTCGAGCTTGGGCCATTAAAAGTTCATTGGTATGGCATCATGTACTTACTTGCTTTTTTATGTGCATGGGGTCTTGCTACATACCGCAGTAAACAACGTACAGATTGGGGATCTGAAATGATTTCAGATCTTATTTTTTATGGTGCACTTGGTGTGGTCGTAGGTGGACGTATTGGATATGTCATCTTTTACGAATTTGATCAGTTTATTGCCAATCCTTTATGGTTGTTTCAAGTATGGACAGGTGGCATGAGTTTTCATGGCGGCTTTATTGGCGTTATGGTTGCCATGATTTTATGGTGTCATAAATATAAAAAAACGTGGTTTCAAACCATGGACTTCATCGCTCCATGTGTCCCGACAGGTTTAATGTTTGGGCGACTAGGTAACTTTATTGGTGGCGAGTTATATGGACGTGCTGTAACAGACCCAAACTATCCTTTTGGGATGATTTTTCCTACAGACCCACTTCATTTGGTTCGTCATCCATCGCAAATTTATCAAGCACTATGCGAAGGGCTTTTACTTTTCATTATCTTATGGTGGTTTAGCTCAAAACCTCGTCCACGCATGGCAGTATCTGCACTTTTTCTTATTGGTTATGGTTTCGCACGCTTTGCCATGGAGTTCTTTAGAGAGCCCGATGCAGACCAAGGCTACATTTTATTTGGTTGGATGACTAAGGGACAACTATTATCATTACCAATGGTTATTGCAGGCATTCTACTTATGGTTATTGCATATAAACGTAAAATCTATGACTGGAACATAAATAAAGTTTAATACTAGACCAAAGCAAGGGAGTAAAAACTCCCTTGAATATGTTAAAATAAGTAAAAAATTTGATAATCCTTTGCCATGCTTGAATTTTGGTTTAATCGTAATAATTCTAAATTACATAAGTTATTTTTTCTTGTTATTGCAATATTCATTGCTATTACATTGCACTATCTCTTTCCAATGCCAATTAACTTAACACTACTATTTATTGGTGCAGGAGTTATTTTTTTAATTTGCCGTTTTTGTAAAATTCATATCACAAAAAATAATCCTAAAGAGTTGTTATACCGTGTATTTACATGGATTCCACTCGCTTTTCTATGTGCCATCATTTTTACTCATGCTACCCAAAACATTTTAGACTGGGGCATTCAAGGTATTGTACAAATGATTATTACAATTTGTATTTTATCCATTCATCACCTTTTTATAAAAAAATAGATAAATACTATGTTCATATATTGGTATTCTAAAAAATGTACAAGACAAACTAAATTTATTGTCACCATTTTAACGTGTGTACTCATTTTGCTCTTACAAGCCGTCATTGAGCTGGCACCACTATGGGTCATTATCAGTACTCTTGTAGGTATTGTTATGTATATTTATATGCACTTTCATACTAAGCTCAAATTACCCTATTGGTGTATTTGGCTTATCCCAATTTTATTTTTTGTTTTGTTTTACACACTTACTCAAAACACATCTATTTTTCTGTTTGGACAAATTATTTTATTTTGTTTTTTAGGCTTTTCGCTTGCCTCTATTTATGCAAACAAACAGCCAAGAAATTCGTCTGAATAAGCTATACTATATGTGAAAGTATGACATTGCGTACGCTAGCAATGATTGCATATGATGCATCACAATTTTGATTTTTTAAAATTGCTCCAAATATATTTGAGCAACATGATAGGAATATTATGAGAACGTATCTTAACTTACTCCAACATATCTTAGATAACGGTGGTAATAAAGGTGACCGCACAGGTACAGGCACTCGCTCCGTATTTGGACACCAGATGCGTTTTGACCTTACAAAGGGCTTCCCACTTCTTACAACTAAAAAAGTTCACTTTCGTTCGATTGTGATAGAACTTTTATGGTTTCTCAAAGGCGATACCAATGTTAAATACTTACAAGACAATAAAGTAAGTATTTGGGACGAATGGGCAACTGCCGAACAAACTGCTCGATTTAACCGTCCAGCAGGAGAGCTTGGGCCAGTATATGGTCATCAATGGAGAAACTTTGGTGCGACACAATTGGATCAGGGGCAATATGCACAAGATGGATTTGACCAAATTCAGTGGTTAATCCACGAAATTAAAACCAATCCAGATTCACGTCGCTTAATCGTTTCGGGATGGAATCCCCAAGAAGCCAATAAAGTTGCACTTCCTCCATGTCATACCCTATTCCAGTTTTTTGTACATGATGGAAAGTTATCTTGCCAACTTTACCAACGTAGTGCAGATGTGTTCTTAGGCGTACCATTCAATATTGCTAGCTATGCATTATTAACACATATGATTGCACAAGTTTGTGACCTTGAAGTAGGTGACTTTGTTTGGACTGGTGGCGATACTCATTTATATGCCAATCATTTTGAGCAAGCAAAGCAACAATTGTCTCGTGATCCTCTTGAACTATGTCAGTTATATTTAAATCCAGAAATTAAAAATATTTTTGACTTTACGTTTGAAGATATTGAAATCAGAAACTATCAATCTCATCCTGCAATTAAAGCACCGGTGGCTGTATGAGTATAAACAATATAGAAATTGTGCATGTTGTTGCAATGGATCAACAATACTGCATTGGCAAAAATAATGACTTACCATGGCACCTCCCCTTAGACCTCAAACACTTTAAAGAGGTTACACAAGGGGGCGTCATTGTTATGGGACGCAAAACATTAGAGTCTATGGGTCGAGCATTGCCCAAACGTATAAATTGGGTCATTACACGTGATCCATCGTGGCAGTTTAAAAATGTAAAAACTGCCGACTCTATTGAAAATGCATTAGCTCAAGCAATAGAAGATGTTCCACACAGTGAACAACCTTCAAAAATCTTTATCATTGGTGGTGGTGAAATATTTAAACAGACTATTCATCTTGCAGATTGTTTAGAACTCACGCATATTGACTTAGTCGTTGAAAATGGTAATGCTTACTATCCAACGATTCCAAGTGAATTTGAAAAAATAGCCAGTTCCAAACACTATGATGAGGCCAGTAATACTCATTTTGAGTTTGCAACTTATAAAAAATAACAACTTATATTTCAATACAATAATGATAAAAAATATTGATTTCCACCCATCTATTTCAGCCCTATCTATAGGGCTGGTTCATTTTTTATTTAGCTTCTTTGTGTTGAGCTTTAGTATTTGGCTCATCCTTGCATTGTGGGTACATAAACCCGTTGGTAGATCTTTAACTTTGGTGCTTATTGCTGTTTGGGTTTCGTTCGCACTGAGTATTTTGGGTATCTATTTCACCTCTTTTTTCTTTACCCCAATGATTGATATTGCCATTTTTCTAACGGGTGTTCTTCTAAGTTTACTTTGGTACTTTCATATTCAGCCACAGCAAGATAGAGCTTGGAGTCCAGAAGTTTCTAAACTACTCACTTATTCTAAGTATAAGAATACAATCACTTTAAATAATGTACGTAATTTTAAGTGGCATACAGATAAAACCTACGAAGTATGTTGGGAAACTAGAGTTTTTAATCTTGACCACATTACAGGAGTAAACATTATTACATCCTATTGGATGGGTCCTCAAATCGCACATACATTAGTAAGTTTTAACTTCTCAGATCAACGCCCGATTGTCTTTTCAATTGAGATTAGAAAACAAATACATGAGGGTTTTTCTGCTATTGGAGGGTTTTTCAGACAATTTGAGCTGAGTCTTATCGCTTCTGATGAAAAAGATATTCTGTATACACGCAGTAATATTCGTAAGGAGAAAGTCTATTTTTTCCCTATACGCATGCAAAAACATCAAATGCAACATCTCTTTCAAGAATATCTAACAACCGCAGATGAGCTTAAAGCCTCACCTCGATGGTACAATACCCTTACGAGTAACTGTACAACCATTGTATTTGATATGGTACAAGCTGTGAATCCACATCAACTACCTAAAGATTATCGAATACTATTGTCAGGCTACTTACCAAATTATTTATATGACAGTGGCGTACTTGATCACCAGTGGAATATCGAAGAATGGTATGAGCATGCTTATATTAATCCACGCACTAAAAACTTCACATATCTTGAAGATCAAAGTAGCGAGCAATTCTCATATCTTATCCGATTAGGTTTACCACAAGCCATTTCTTCATAAAAATAGTATTTCTAGTGGAAATCCCATATTTCCTGCATGTAATTACAAAAAATTAATCAAGACTTAATCCAGTTCGGCAATAGTAAGTCACTACTTCTCGTGAAACTGTTCGCGAATTTCTCCTTTATATTGCCATCTGGAACTGTAACATGAAATTGGTTTGTTATTGTGCAGATGATTTTGCCATGAATGCCGAAATCACACATGCCATCCTTCATCTACTTCATCAGAAAGTCATACAAGCCACCTCATGTATGACTCAGTCTCCTTATTGGTTCGACCATGCAGCCAAATTATTAGATGTTCAACAGCCATTTAATATTGGATTGCATCTAAATTTCACACACAACTTTAACGATGAAGATTATATTCACTCTCTTAATACATGTATTAGAAAAGCATGGAGCCATACGCTTAGTCAACATCACATACGTCAAAGTATTGAAAAACAATGGGGAAGTTTTATAGAGGCAACAGGTAAACAACCTGATTTTATTGATGGGCATCAGCATGTACATCAGTTCCCTGTAATTCGAGAAATCTTGATCAGTTTTTTAAAGGAAAAAAAATTTAAAGGGTGGATTAGAAGCCTAAACCAGCCCCTTTATATTCAAGGTTATCAACTCAAAACATATATTTTACATACATTAGGAGCAAAGAAACTCCAATCGCTATGTACTACACATCACATCCCAACAAATGCTTACTTTGCTGGTATTTATAATTTTTCAACGACTGTCGACTATGCTTTCCTTAATCAAAAATGGTTGAAACATGCTCAAGAAAACACCCTAATTATGTGTCACCCTTCCCTTACAACAACACAGCTAGAAGATCCAATTTACCTTGCGCGTATTAACGAATACAACTACTTAAGCTCTCCTCAATTTTTAGAAGACTGTCATCGCTTTAACGTTCAATTAGCACCTATCGGAGCAATATAGATAATGAGCAGAGAAACTCCTTTTTTATCTTGTATCGTTCCCGCTTTTAATGAAAGTGAGAATTTACAGAAGTTTATCCCTGCTTTGGCAAAGACGCTTGAAGCTGAAAATATTCAATTTGAAATTTTAGTCGTCGATGATGGGAGCAAAGATAATTCTATTGCAACCTTATCTTCTATGTTAGATAAATATCCATTACGTATTCTAGAATTATCTCGAAATTTTGGTAAAGAGGCTGCACTCAGCGCAGGTATAGATCATGTTTCAGATAGACATCTAGCACTATTAATTGATGCAGATTTTCAGCATCCTTTAGATGCCATTCCAACCATGCTTTCTCTTTGGAAGGAAGGATATGACATGGTGTATGGCATTCGTAACCGTAATACTGAATCACCTCTTAAGAAATTCCTCACCAATATCTATTACAAAATTTTAAACTTTAGTTCAGACATTGAAATTCCAGAAAATGCAGGCGACTTTAGATTATTAGATCGTAAAGTTGTTACAGCTCTCAAGGCACTACCTGAAAAAAACCGTTATATGAAAGGACTTTTTGCATGGGTAGGTTTTAAATCTATTGGTATACACTTTTCTGAGCTTGAGCGAGAAAATGGACAAACACATTTTAATATTAAAGCCCTGTTTAATTTAACTCTTGCAGGCTTAACAGGCTTTTCAAATCTTCCATTAAGACTGTGTATGGGGTTTGGTGCATTACTGGCTTGTTGCTCTATGAGCTATGGTATATGGATTATTATCGAAACTTTATTTCAAGGCATTGATGTTCCCGGCTGGGCAACCCTTATTGTCGCTATTAGCCTATTGGGTGGCATTCAACTCTTATTTTTGGGGATCGTGGGAGAATATATTAGTCGAATATATACTGAAACAAAGGGTCGACCACAATATATTATTGCTCAAGAACATCATCATCACCGATAACCCAATTTTTTATGTTTGAACTCATTAGATTTTTTTGTGTAGGAATATGTGCGGCACTGACTCACTATTTTATTGTCATATGTTTATATCAATATTTTAGTATTGCCTTAAGTTTAAGCAATTTTATTGCTTTTTGTATTGCACTATGGGTGAGCTACTTTGGTCATAAATATTTTACATTTCGGACTCAAACCCAAAACTCTGGCCATACATTTTTGAAGTTTATTCTTGTGGCCACTATAGGATTTCTTTTTAACGAAGGTCTTCTTCTTATAGGCCACGCTATTTTTCATACATCTCCTATACAGTGGATCGTTATTCTTGCCATCTTTCTTACAGCAATACTGACTTTCATACTTAATAAATTTTTTACATTTAAAATATTGGAATAATATCCATATGTTTCCTTCATTTAAGTCTTCAAACATACTTCTTGGTCTTCTTTCAATATGGCTTTTTATTTTGTCTATGATTCGACCAATGTCAGTACCAGATGAAGGTCGTTATGCAGATATTAGCCGTCGTATGATGGAAACAGGAGACTGGTTAATTCCTCGGCTCAATGATTTACCATTTATGCATAAGCCTCCTCTCTTACACTGGTTAACTGCAGCTTTAATGGAAGTGTTTGGACCTCATTTATGGGTTGCTCGTCTTGTTCCAACGTTATCCGCTATTCTTTTTATGTATGGTCTTTTTATATTCACTAAAAAGTATATCCATGAAGGTATTGCACAAATAGCTGTAGGTATTTTTGCAACCAATCTACTGATCTTTGGCAGTGCACAATATGTTAATCATGACTTACTCGTTGCTACATGGATTAGCCTGACTGTTTTTTGTTTTGTAGACTTTATTCTTTCAGGTAAAAAAACTATTCTTTATTTAGGGTATGTTTTTTGTGCTTTGGGCTTTTTAAGTAAAGGACTGATTGGTATTCTTATTCCAGGTATGATTATTTTACCTTGGATGTTGATGCTTAAAGAATATAGAAAGATTCTTACTGTACTTCACCCATTTGGTTTGATTCTTTTTGCATGCATTGCCCTACCATGGGTCATTAATGTACAAATTCATTATAATAATTTTTTAAACTACTTCTTTATAGAACAGCAGTTTAGTCGTTTTAACTCAGGTGAATTTAATAACAAGCAACCTTGGTTCTTTTACACACTCATTGTATTTGTGAGTTTCGTTCCTTCACTGCTTATTAATGGTTTTAAACTACCTAAAGTCGCTTTAAACTCTATTCCACGACCTATCTTAATTTTATGCATATGGTGGAGTATTTCTGTTCTTACCTTCTTTTCAATTCCACCATCTAAATTGGCAGGTTATATTCTTCCTGTAATTGCACCACTTATCATTTTAATCGCTACCTTTACTTTTTATAATACTCATCAGATAAAAAATAAACTACAGATCTATGCAGTTCCAATACTTCTTTTTTTCAGTATAAGTAGCCTTGCTCTTACCCCTATATTTAAAAAAAATAATCCTTTTATTCAAAACCAACAATGGGCGATATGGATTACTACCACTGCCCTTATTTGTGTTTTAAGTATACTAATTATACTATACAAAAATAGAAGGCTCACTTTCTTAAATTATAGTTTAGGCGCCTTACTTTTATTGTGTACGACCATTACTTTTGCCGTAAACTTTTTAGATATAAAGTCAAATCGTGATCAAATTGGTTTTGCACCAATAATTCGAGCAGAGAGTAAAATTGTTTTTTATCAGTTCTACTTTTATGATTTACCTTTCTTGCTCGACTTAAAATCTCCTGTATATGTTGTAAATAGATGGAAAGACATTAATACAGACAGCTCAGCTTTAGAGCTAAAAGATGGGTTACGCTTTGCACCTGAGAAAGAAAAATACTTATGGAATCACTCAGAGTTTCAAAAACAACTAGATACACAGCAAAAACTCACCGTATTTGCAAAATCAGGTAGCCTCAATCTTTCTTCAAGCAAATATTCATACCGTATTCTGCATTTTAGAAACTACGATATTTATTTCTTCAATCAATAAGTACATCTAACAATAGGCATTAAAAATTACGCTATTTTTCAACAAAACATCATTTCTATTTTATTTTAAAATTTATATGATAATGAATAAATTCATATGAAAGAGAATATCTCATGCAACAAGCATTGTTCGGAGGCGGTTGTTTTTGGTGTATCGAAGCCGTTATACGTGAGCTAAAAGGTGTAACTAAAGTAGAAAATGGATATGCAGGTGGAATAACAACAAATCCAACCTACAAGTCTGTATGTGAAGGTACAACTGAACATGCTGAGGTTGTTTATGTAGAATATGATGAGACCCAAATCACCTACCAAGATTTACTCAATGTATTCTTTGGTATGCATGATCCGACAACACTGAATCGTCAAGGTAATGATATTGGTACACAATATCGTTCAGTTATTTTCTATTATAACCACGAACAAAAACAGACTGCTAAAGAAATGATAAACACATTAAAAGCAGATGGTATTGATGTGGTTACACAACTAGAAACAGTGCCTACTTTTTATCGAGCTGAAGAATATCATCAAAATTTTTATGCAAAAAATCCCGAGCAAGGCTACTGTAATTTTTCCATTCCACCAAAACTTTTAAAACTTCGTAAAAAATTCCAAAATCTAATGAAGTAAAAAAAAGACTGGTTTTAACCAGTCTTTTTTTATTTAGTTTTCACTTACAAAGGAAATATCGCTCAATCCTGCTTCGCTCGCACGTGACATGACTTGTGCTACAGTATCATAACGAGATTCTTTATCCGCACGAAGCTGTACAGTTGGTTTTTGTTCTGCTGTACCTGCCTCATGAAATCGTTTCGCCAACTCATCTAATGAGATCATTTGGTCATTCCAAGCGACCTGCCCCTTAGCATCGATACTTACTGTAATTGCTTTGGGTGGCGGAGTCGTTATTTCCGCTGTCGTTTTGGGTAAAGTCAGCGGAATTGATGGATTCGCAACAGTTGCAGTTACTAAGAAAATGATCATCAATACCAGCATAATATCAATCAATGGAATGAGGTTCATCTCATTCATGCCAGAATCTTGATCTTCACCCAATTGAAAGCCCATTATGCATGACCTCCAGTATGTTTTTGAGGATTACTCTCTGGAGATAACATAGCGTCAATGAGTAAGTGATGCGCTTTGTCTTGTAAACCATGTGCAAGAGAACGGTTTGCACGTAAACAGATGTTGTATGCAAGTACCGCAGGAATTGCAACTGCAAGACCTAACCCTGTCATAATGAGTGATTCACCTACAGGCGTTGCAACTTGTGCAAGCCCAGCCTGACCACTGCTACCTACAGCAACCAATGCATGGAAAATTCCCCAAACCGTACCAAACAAACCAACGAATGGCGCAAGAGATGCGATTGTTCCTAACACAGGAACACCCTTTTCTGCTGCAGATTTTTGCTCTGAAATCTCACGTAACAACGCCTGTTCAGCAACCGCTTTACGCTGATCTAAATCTAAATGCGTAAACTTTGTTTTAAATGCCGCCAGAGATTGCTCTAGTTTATCAAAAGCATGTTGTTTAAGTTGGCGCGTGCCCATCAAACGTACAATAAATAATGTCCATGTAATGATAGACATTGCAATAAGAATAAAATAAAGCGTTTTACTTACTGCATCTGCACTCTGCCAGTAAACTGAAAAGTTCATTATTAGATTTCCTGATTTTAAATTAGCCGTAATTTTAAATTAAGTTAAGTCAAATGGTTGTTGTGCTTTAATTGGGTAAGCAACACCATTTTCCATGTATGGTTTAAATTTCGCACCACGTACAGCACGTAAGATTTTCTCATCTAGTGCAGGTAAGCCACTACTTTTAACAATCGTCACATTGACGATCTTCCCTTTTTCATCGGCCTGAATGAGTACAACTATCGATCTCGGAGAACCTTTTAAGTCACTCTGTTCATAAGATGGCTTCGGAGAGCGACTCCATTGCACACCGTTACCACCAATTGCAACATCTTTAGCTGTTTTCTCGGCAGGCTCAGCAGGTGCTTGAGGTGCGGGCGCTGGCTCAGGTTTTGGTGCAGGAGTTGGTGCAGGTTCAGGCTGTGGTTTAGTTTCTACATGTGAAATTACGGGGGGAACAGGCGTAGGTTGAGGTTTTTCTACCTGTTGTACTACCTTTTTCGGTTCTTCTTTTTTCACATGCTGAATTTTTTCCACTTTTTTAGGTGGTGGCGGTGGATCTTTAACAATTTTAACTTCTTTCACTTCTTTCTTCGGTTTAGGTTTTTCCTTTGGCTCAGGCGGAAGTGGTTTCGGTGGTTGCTGAATCTTAACGAAGTGAACTTGCATTGGATCTTTATGAATTGGCTTTAACTCAGCGGGTTTCATCTGACTTAAAGCCAATAAAACACCAATGTGCCCTATAACTACTGCTGTAATAGCAATAATCACTTTTTTCTTCATATTATTAGGAGGAGGATTCGCATTTAGTACGGAAGAATGACTCATAGCACAATGATGACCTGTGGCATACAATACGGTTTATACAGATATAAAGTATTATACGTTTCGAATTAAATAGTGATTCTCAATATAATAAATGAGAATAGTTTTTATTTGCAACCTCTTTTAAGAAATCTATTTCTTCTCAAAAAGTTACACCAATTTATAAAATTCAGTAAAATGTGTAGTTATAACATAACAAAAATAGTCGTATTTTTATAGAGTTATCCTAAATAATTTTCAATTGCATTTAAATATATCTTATAGAAATACCACATTTAAATGCATTGAAATATTTATTTATTCAACATATTACTTATGTTTTTAAATCTTGTTGATGATCAACCAAAGTTTCATCATCATTTTTAGTAAATCGATCCACTACAACACTAATCATCATATCGCCTTGCACATTCACTACCGTACGTACGGTATCTAAAATACGATCGATAGGTAATAAAATTGCGATCGCTTCCGCAGGCAATCCCACAGATTGCAGAACCATAATCATGGTAACCATACCTGCACTTGGAATACCGGGTGCACCTAAAGAGGAAATCATGGCAGTTAAACAAACAATAAGTTGCTGCCCTAGACTTAAATCTAATCCGATAAGATTTGCAATAAATAATGCAGCTGCAGCCTCATATAAGGCTGTACCATCCATATTTAGATGAGAACCTAATGGAATAACAAAACCAGAGATTTGTGGACGTACTCCAAGATTTTCTTGTACACACTTCATACTTAAAGGCATCGTTGCAGAACTTGAGCTTGTTGCAAATGCTGTAATCAGCGCAAGTCTTGTACCTTTAAAGAACTTTAACGGCGACATTTTCCCAAAAATCCAAAGTAAGGTTGGCAAAACAACCAGACCATGGAAAATTGTTGTTCCTGTCACAACAGTGGCAAACTCTGCAAGACGACTTAGTACTGTTAGGTCTTCTTTTGCAATGAGTTTTGCCATCAATGCAAAAATACCAATAGGCGCAAGTTTCATGACCCACGATACCAGCATCATCACAAGATGAAAAAACTCTTCGTTCACCTCTCTAATTCTTTGAAAGCGCTGACCACCGTAAACCAATGCCAAGCCGATCAGCATTGCAAACACAACAACAGCTAAAACATTTCCTTCACTAAATGCTTGAAATGGATTAATTAATGTATGTTGAATAAAATTCGTAATAAAAGAAGAAGCGTCTAAATGAGGTGCAGAAGAATGATATTGATCCATAGAATTTTTGAACAAAGCAATATCGACACCTTTTCCTACTTCGAAGAAATGTGCACATCCTAAACCTAGCAAAAGGGAAAGGCTTACTGTTGTAAAACTACATAACAACGTGACTTTCCAAACTTTCCCAAGTTGTTGCCCAGATTCTAAACTTGCAACACCTACCACAATAGAGGTAAAAATTAATGGCACTAAAAGCATTTTTAGGAAGCCAATAAATATACTGCTTAGAATGCTTAAACCATATACACCACTTGTAAAAAAGCTGGTGTCTGGGTATAAACGCAATACAAAACCAAGGCAGATACCTAGTATTGCCGCAATAAAAATTTGAGTATTTAAGCTCATCTTTATCCATTTTGTCTTTTTCTTATCGGCCATCATACGACATGCTCAACATTTTCTATTTCTTTTTTTTACATAAGTATATAAAAGCCACATAGAAGTGGCTTATTTCAAGAGGTTTATTGTATATCGCTTTCGCGGAGTCGCATTAAACCTTCTTGTGTACTACTACAAACCAATTGCCCATTCTGCCACATATAGCCATAGTTCAAACCTCTAGAATTCGATGTAATGGTGGCTTCCATATCGTAAAGCATCCATTCATCTGCACGTACAGGTTTATGAAAATAAAGACTGTGGTCAATACTTGCACACTGCAAATGTGGTGACAAATAGC
Source organism: Acinetobacter pollinis (assembly GCF_015627175.1). Classification (GTDB taxonomy): domain Bacteria; phylum Pseudomonadota; class Gammaproteobacteria; order Pseudomonadales; family Moraxellaceae; genus Acinetobacter; species Acinetobacter pollinis. The sequence goes on from NZ_VTDQ01000017.1 coordinate 38,716, forward strand.
TTAAACCATGAGGACGTAATGCTGTAGTCATTAATGTAAAGTCTGAATAAAATGCAATAATAGCCTGATGTAGACCAATAGTATCTTGTTCATCTTTTAGCTTTTCATGCGTTTTGACATAGTGAGCATAAAATGGAGGTTCAGGCTGAGGGTTAAAAAAATTTCTGACATCGTGAATGGGTCTAAGTTCAATATGTCGCTCTTTCATAAAGCTGTCTTGTAAACTCTTTGGAATAAATCGAACTAAACTTTCTTTTAATTGTTGTTCAGTCTGTAAATCATTTGGTGCAGGATAATTGGGTGCTTCTTTTTGAAATTCTAAACCTTGCTCTGGTACGGCGAATGAAATCATTGCCGTAAAAATCATACGCCCATTTTGAATTGCCCGTACTTGTCTACTTACAAAGCTTTTTCCATCTCTTAAACGATCAACTTCATAAATAATAGGTGCATTAATATCACCTCCAAATAAAAAGTATGCATGCAATGAATGTGCAGGTCGATCTGTTGTATACGATGCCGCACGTAAAGCCTGTCCTAATATTTGACCACCAAATACACGTTTACCTACAATATTACGGCTCTGCCCACGATAAATATTTTCATCTAACTTTTCTAAAGTGAGTAATTCAACGAGCTCTTGAGTCAGTTTTGTCATCATTAACCTTAATTTTATATAGAATATTTGAAAGACAATATGGCATTGCTATGATCATTTTTCGTTATTTTGCCACAAATAAGGACTTGTTATTGAGATATTTACCCATATCAAATGGCCTAAATCATCGTTTTACTGAATAAAAACTGCTTTTTTCAACTTTAGTTGTCCTAAAATGCCAATTTTTGGTTAAAATTGCACATCCGAATTTTCTATACGATAAAATTCGTCACTTTAAAATATAGCTGTCACCAAGTGGCGTTTTAACTAGGAGTCTTTATGTCCAAGAATAGCTTTGGTCAGGTCTATCGCAGATTATCAAGTAAAGTACTTGATCTTGTGGTGAAGCCACGTGTTCTTGGCGAAGTTCCATTAAAAAAATCAGTCGAAACAGTGGTAGATCAACAGCAATCTGCACATGCTGTATGCTATGTTTTGCAAACCTACTCTCGTAGCAATGCACTTGTTATTGATGGCGAAACACGTCGCTTAGGTTTGCATCCAGCTTTAGAACCCTTAGAAATTAACGAATTTAGTGAGAAAACCTCTGTATTTTTCTTACAACAAAAAGAAACAAGCTATGCAACAGAAAGTAAGCATTCTCTCCCACCAAAGCTTGTTCATTTTGTCGAATTCTTAGAAAAAAACCCAGAAGCAGATATTCAACTTATTCCTGTCACGGTATTATGGGGACGTGCACCAGATAAAGAAGACTCTTTACTTAAGCTTTTATTTACAGATACATGGGCAACCCCAAGTAAATTTAAGCAACTGGTCAATATTGGTGTCCACGGTCGTCAATCATTCTTAGAGTTTCATCCAGAACAGTCACTCAGAACACTTATTCAAACAGCAAAAGAACAAAATACAAATCTAGCACCAAGTACCTATATTCTTAATCACCTAAACCAATATTTAGATCGTCAGCGTGAAGCTGTTCTAGGGCCAGATTTATCAGATCGTCGTAATGTTATTCAATCCATTATTAAGTCGACCAATATTCAAGATGCAATTCGTCGTGAAAGCTTAAGAAGTAAAATTAGTTTATTTGAAGCAGAAAGACGCGCAGTTGGGTATATCAATGAAATCGTTTCGGACTACTCTTACTCTACAGTACGTTTTGCTGATATGGCACTCACGCGTCTATGGACACAACTCTATGACGGCGTAGAAGTACATAATTTTAATACTGTACGTGAACTTGCTAAAGATTATGAGGTGGTCTATACCCCATGTCATCGTAGTCATATCGACTATCTACTTCTTTCTTATATTATTCATCGACGCGGTTTAATGGTGCCATATATTGCTGCGGGCGATAATTTAAATCTACCTCTAGTCGGACAATTTCTTCGTGGTGGTGGTGCATTTTTTATTCGTCGCTCTTTCCGTGGTAATGGTCTTTATACATCTGTATTTAAAGAATATCTGTATAGCATTGTTTCAAGAAATACACCCTTAGAATACTTTATTGAAGGTGGTCGCTCACGTACAGGACGTTTATTGCCACCAAAAACAGGTATGCTTGCCATGACTGTGCATAGCCACTTGCGCAATAAAGGCAAAAATAAACCAATTGTATTTATTCCTACCTATATTGGTTATGAGCGCCTCATGGAGGGTTCTACATATATTGGTGAATTGCAAGGAAACCCTAAAGAAGCTGAATCTATTTTAGGTTTAGTTAAAACGCTTCGTAAAATTGAGCGTATTTTTGGTAAAGTTCACTTGAACTTTGGTGAACCTGTTTTTTTAGATGACGTACTCAAAGCCCATAAAGCCGATGAAATTACAATTGCAAAGAATGATGACCCTATTCCACCTGAGGTTTCAACAGCAATTACAAGCTCAGCATATGAAATCTTAGAAAAAATTAATAATGCAGCCGTAATCAATCCAGTTTCTCTTATTTCCCTTATTCTACTTGCAACAGAAAAACATACACTTGATGAAGAGCTATTTATTAAACAGCTCGACACGTACCGTAACTTAGCAACTCAATTGCCTTATGATACTCGTACAGAAGTGACTTCACTTTCAGGCAAAGAAATTATTCGTCATGGTATTAAGTTAAAGTTACTTAAACGTGTGCAACATGCGCTTGGCGACATTATTGCAATTGAAGACAACCAAGCTGTATTACTCACGTACTTCCGAAATAACATTTTACATGCGTTCATTTTGCCATCGCTCATTGCATCATTGGTCGAACTAAATGGAAAAATTGGTCGTAAAGACTTAGTGAACGTCATTAGTATGCTCTACCCTTTCTTAAAAGCTGAATTATTTATGAAATGGGAAGGCGATACGCTTAAACCTGCGATTGAGCAATATATCGATGCCCTTACTGATGCTCAACTTATTATCAATGAAGACAATGTGCTCTACAGTCCGCAACCAAATACCATTGCACATAATCAACTTGTCATTTTAGGTGCATCTGTTAAACAAAGCCTAGAACGCTACTACATGACATTGGCTATTATTACGCAACGTGGTTCAGGTAACATTTCAGCCAAACAGGCTGAAGATTTGAGTTATCTGCTTGGTCAACGTTTCTCAGTATTATATGAATACAACTCACCTGAATTCTTTGACAAATCACTTTTCCAAGGCTTCTTAAAAGTTCTGAGCCAAAAAGACTATATTCGCACCAATGAAAAAGGCTTCATTGAGTTTGATGAATATCTAACTAATGTCGCTCAATATGCCAACCTTGTTCTTGATGATGTCACATTGCAAATGCTTCAGCATATTACACAATTTAGCGATGAAGAGTTAAAAGAAGCACTTGATGCTTTAGCCGCGCAAAATGCAAAAAGACGCTTAAAGCGTAAAGCCAAAAAATAATTGGCTTTTACTAGAAATATGAAAATAGGTATGCATAGACATACCTATTTTTTTAATAAATGCTCATAATCCTGAAAAAAATCTTGATGTGAAAGCTTAAAGCCTGAGGCCTGCAATGCGGTCGCATAGATTTTTTTACCTGACACATGATTAGGTTCGTACTTAAGTAAGGGTAAGTTCAGTTGCTTTTGAAACCATTGGATTACCTCATGTAAAGGGTATGGTTTTGAATTGCTAACAATATAGCTACTTTCTACACATTCTTTTGTTGCTAAAAAAACTAAAAAACTCGCCAAATCGTCAATATGAATACGATTGCTCCAATGACACTTGCTATAACTTGTTGTTTTATTTGCTAAAGCAATCATACGTGCAACACTTTCACCGTAAATTCCAGAAGGGCGAATAATAGTGGCCTCTTTAGGATAAGCACTTTGATAAAGCTGTTCCATTTTTTGTAGCAACTTGCCTTGTTCATCATTAGGTTGAAGATGTGTTAAATCACTTACTTCTTGCCCTTCATCTGCACCATACACACGTGTTGAAGAAACAATAAAAATCCTTTTAATAGGATGCATCTGTAAAGCTTTTACGATAGGCGCGACTGTATCAACATAAGTCTGCCGATATCCTTCAATACTACTTTCTTTAGGACTAAGTAAAACATATGCCAGATCAATCGGCTTTAAACCATTTAAATCGAGTGCTTTAACATCTTGCTGTAGATGACAAATCTCTGTATCTGTCTTGTTTGTCGTGCTTATGGCTGTAATTTGATAGCCTTGTGCAAATAATTGTTTTGCAATACGCTTCGATGTTTTACCATAACCAATAAATAAAATATGCATGCTATTACCTGAGTTGAAATGGCTTTAATTCATGAAATCAAAGGCATTGGTCGTGCTGCCAGTGTGTTACTCGAAAAACTTCATATTTTTACGACAGATGATCTGTTATTTCATCTGCCTCGAGACTATGAAGATCGTACGACTATTGTACCCATGAATCAAATTCATGTAGGTCGAAGCTATTTGCTTGAAGGGGAAGTTCAATCTGTCGATTTCCCCCCAGGCAAACGAAAATCTATGGCTGTGTCACTTGCCGACTCATCTGGAAAAGTAACTCTACGCTTTTATCATATCTACAAATCACTAATAGATCGATTACAACCACATCAACGCGTACGTATTTTTGGAGAGGTTCGTCTTGGTGCTCGTGGCTTAGAGCTTTATCACCCAGAAATACAAAAAGCTGACCATTATGAGCCACCACAAAATATTCGTCTTACTGCTATTTATCCAAGTACAGATGGTTTAACTCAGCCCAAACTTAGAGAATATATTCAGCAAGCTCGAGCATACCATAGCCACCAGCTTCCCGAGTTATTGCCTTCCAAATTTACCCACAACTATTCACTTAAAGATGCACTTGACTACATTCATGAACCACCTTTAAGTGCCAATATGCAACAACTTACGCAAGGTACTCATCCTGCACAACAAAGACTTATCTTTGAAGAATTAGTCGCACATCAAGTTAGCTTACTCACACGACGTGCATATATTCAACATATTCAAGCACCTTGTTTTGACGAAAGTATCGATTTAGCACCTCAACTTTTGTCAGCCTTACCTTTCCAACTCACAGGCGCACAGCAACGTGTGTCTAAAGAAATACTTCAAGACCTTTCAAAGAACAAACCGATGCTACGTCTTGTACAAGGTGATGTCGGTGCAGGAAAAACACTTATAGCCGCAATCGCTGCATGCCATGCTTTAGAGTCTCATTGGCAAATTGCACTTATGGCACCCACTGAAATTTTAGCAGAACAACACTACCTTAATTTTCAGAAATGGTTTGAACCTTTAGGTAAGAAAGTCGCATGGCTTTCAGGTAAACAAAAGGGTAAGAAACGTTCAACCACAGAAGAAAGTATTGCCAATGGCGAAGCACATATCATTGTCGGTACACATGCTATATTTCAAGAAAGTGTCCAGTTTGCGCAATTAGGTTTAGTTATTATCGATGAGCAACATCGTTTTGGCGTAAACCAACGCCTCGCCCTAAGAGACAAAGGTTATGCAGGCACAACACCACATCAATTGGTCATGACTGCGACACCAATCCCTCGTACACTTGCGATGAGTGCTTATGGTGACTTAGATACATCTATTATTGATGAATTACCACCCGGACGTACTCCCATTCAAACCGTAACCATTCCTCTCGAGCGACGCGAAGAAGTCTTACAACGTATTGCAAACAATTGCTTAGCAGGTAAACAAGCTTATTGGGTCTGTACTCTTGTTGAACAATCTGAAACGCTAGATGCTCAAGCTGCAGAAGCAACATATGCAGAGATTCAAGAAAAATTCCCACAGCTTGCAATTGGTTTAGTTCATGGAAAAATGAAAGCCTCAGAGAAACAGAATGTCATGCAAGCTTTTAAAAACAATGAACTGCAACTTCTTATTGCCACCACGGTCATTGAAGTCGGTGTAGATGTACCAAACTCAACCATTATAGTTATTGAAAATGCGGAAAGACTCGGCCTTTCTCAATTACACCAATTGCGTGGTCGTGTAGGCCGTGGTGCTCAAGCAAGCTTTTGTGCATTACTCTATAAAACACCACTCTCTCAAAATGGACATGAGCGTTTATCTATTTTAAGAGAAAGTAATGATGGGTTCGTGATTGCAGAAAAAGATCTAGAAATTCGCGGGCCGGGAGAACTTCTTGGTACAAAACAAACAGGTGATATGGGGTTTCGTGTCGCCAATTTAGAAAGAGATGGACATCTTCTGCATCAAGCACATTATGTTGCGCAAGAAATTATTAAAAACGAAAAGGACAAAGCAGAAGCCTTGCTGAACCGTTGGCTTCCACACGCACCAAGATATGCTTATGTTTAACTTGCTCAATCGCCTCAAACCTTGCTATCTCTGTGGTGAGTTCAATATCCATAATACGCAAAGTTTATGCATAGACTGTTGGCAACAGCTAAAAATCAAACCAAGATATATTCAAAAGCAAGAAGTATCCGTTCTTATTGCTGCATCCTACCAATTTCCACTCAATCGAGTTATTCAGAAGTTCAAGTACAATCAAGAACTCCAGTATATCGATATATTTAAACAAATTTGCAGCGAAATAAACCTATCTCAAGACTTTCAGGCGATTGTTCCAATGCCTATTTCAACATCACGTTTACATCAAAGGGGTTACAACCAAGCCCATTTAATTGCAAAGCATCTATCTCAAAAATATAATATTCCCCTTTGGACACCCATAAAAAGAAAACATGAGCATAGTCAAAAAGGCCTTTCTCGCGTAGAACGGCTAACACATATTGAAGATCAATTTGAAATTGTACCCTCTAGTCCGCTACGCTATAGAAAAGTTCTCATTGTTGATGATGTCATCACGACAGGTAGTTCAATTTTTGCGCTCAAAAATAAGTTACATACATTAGGGTGTAATCATGTAGAGGCTTTTTGCATTGCAGCTGCCTAAATAACTTATTGTACGCCCCATTTTGGTTCGGGAGCTTGATAGTTTTCAAACTTTTCTAAAATCTCTTCAATAGACTCTGAATGAAACAAATGATCTGCAAATCGTGCTTGTGTAAAGCCTGTATCTACAGTTTTAGAAATCATGTCCAATAGTGGTGTATAAAAGTCATTAATATTTAAAAAAGCACATGGTTTTAAGTGGATGCCTAATTGTGCCCATGTCCATTGTTCAAATATTTCTTCTAATGTTCCAGCTCCACCGGGTAAAGCAATAAAGCCATCGGCAAGTTCTGCCATTTTTGCTTTACGCTCATGCATCGTACTCACTATATGTAACTCCGTAAGTTGAGGATGCGCAAGCTCTCGATCAACCAATGTTGTAGGGATTACGCCAATCACCTTACCACCAGCCTGTAATGTACTATCAGCGATAACACCCATTAAACCTGTTCTACCGCCCCCGTAAATCACCGTCTTACCCTGCTCTGCCAAATATTGGCCAACTTTTTGTGCATGCTCGACAAATATCGGGTTATTTCCTGCCTTAGAACCACAAAAAATTGCTACTGTATTCATACTATTGTCCTTTTTTTTAATCATAATGTCCCTAATATAGTCTAAAATACTTTTTTTTATTAAAAAACGAAAGTTAGTCGTGTTTTTAATGTACAGCTTCTCTAAAATACACACATTGTTTTAACCCTGTCCGACCTAAGGGAGAAAGACTTCAATGCTCGAAGCTTTTTATGCTACAACACGTGGCAGTTTAGAAGATGCAACCATTAATGGTGGTTTCGACTTACATCAAGACTTAGTTTGGATTGACTTAATTGCACCCTCACAAGAGGAACAGCAATGGGTTATTGATGCCTATCATCAAAACTTACCTACACTTAAATCACTAGAGGATATTTCTTCATCTGCACGTTTTTATAGAGATGATGATGGTATCTTACATATTAGTACCTACTTCCTCACAAAAAATAAGAATTACCAAGCCGATAGTGAACATGAAGATGAAAGCATGCTAGCCACTGTTCAAACAGTTGCTTTTATTTTAAAAAAAGACAGATTAATCACTCTACGTGGTGAAAAACTCTTGGCTTTTCGCGCTTTTCGTTCGCGTGCACGTAGAAATGACTATGATATTAACTATCAAGATCCTATTTGGACTTTGTTGGGCTTATTCGAAGCAAAACTTGATGAACTCGCAGACATTCTAGAAGACATTCATAAAGACCTAGAAAAATACTCTACCGAAGTACTTAACAATCATAATCGAGAGAATAACCTCGATCTCGATGACATGATTACACGTCTAGCACAACAAGAAGATATGCTCGGTAAAGCACAGCTTTGTTTAATTGATTTACGTCGTCTACTCAGCTTCTTATCACGCCCTCGTGCATTAGGTAGTCATATTTATGATGCAGAAATTCGCGAAATGAGTGAAGATGTTCGCTCTTTAATTGAACACAATGCATTCTTATTTCAAAAAGTCCATTTTCTAATGGATACAACCTCAGGTTTTATTAATACTGAACAAAACGATACGATCCGTCGCTTCTCTATTTTACCAAGTATGCTTGCGCCACCCATGCTCATTTCAAGCGTATATGGGATGAATATTGAAGAGTTACCTTATGCACATAGCCCTGTTAGTTTAATTATCGTAGGTAGTTTCTTAGGCGCATCTTTTATTGGTCCATACTTTTATTTTAAATGGAAAAAATGGATTTAAAAAAAAGCATCTTTACAGATGCTTTTTTATTTAGCTTACCATCTGAAGTTCTTTTTCAAGATGGCACGATTGAATAATCTTGAGCATTTTATCTGGAACAGCCTTAAAAATGAGTCCATTTAACTCAGGTGTATGGCGTAACCACTGCACAAATACCGCAAGCGCTAAAGTATTTCCATGTTCTAACTGAGATAAATCAACAAAAATTTTATCTTGTTTATTTTGCAATATTAAAGATAACCCTTGCTGATATACAGTTTCTGCATTTTTAAAGTCTATTGTACCAACCAATATTAAATTCTGCTGTTTAAACTGTATATCCATTGAGCTTATTCCTTTGAAATTATTTGCTTGTTGCTGCATTAGCATCTGGTTTAAACGTTGCAATGGCTTTATCTAGATTGCCACCATTACGCTGTACCGTAGAAGCGAATTGATTTCTAAACTGTAAACCCAAATCAATCCCTGCAACATTCATATTACGAATTTTCCATTGAGAACCATGGTCTGCCAATTGGAATGCTACTGGTGTTTTTTGACCTTGACTAATAAAGTCTAATGTCACGACTTGATAAGCACCTGCAGATGGTTTATATGGACGAATAGCGTAACCCTGATTTGAATACTTCGCTAAAGCAGAACCATAATTTTGAATTAAACTTTGGCGTAAATTAGATTCAAATGCAGCACGTTGTTGAGGTGTACTACTTTGAGGAGACGCATATGTTCCCATAACAATACGTGTAAATGCTTGCGCATCAACATAAGGTTCTAAGTTCTGTTTTACAATTGCATTGATTGTTGCAGGATTATTCAAATGATCATGCTCTGCTTTTAACTTACCAATTAAACTGTCTGCTACTGTTTTAATAAAATCAGAAGGTGCCTGAGCAGGTGCAGCAATTGCTGAGCCTACCATTGTTGCTAGAACACCTGCCATCATTGTTTGTTTTAATGATGTTTTCATATGACGCTCCTACTTGAGGTTTATTCTGTAAATGATGGTTGAGTTGAGCTATTACTCTGAGCTGTACTTGAAGATTGAGACGTAGAAGATTTATTACCACTTCCCATACCTGTCACAAATTTGCTAATCAAATCTTCTAAATCCATTGTTCCTTGAGTATTGGTAATACTTGCACCACGCTTTAAGTAACTAATGCCACCGCCAGGTACAATTTTCAAATACTTCTCGCCCAATAATCCATTCGTTGCTACCATAATATAAGCATCTGAATCTATATTTGTAATGGATTTCATATTGTCTAATAGTTGTTGTTCCATTACTTTTCGTTTCGCATCATCGGCTTGCTGATAATCATCGCTATATTTCAGCTCTTCTAAGGAATCTTTTTGAACAGTTTGTAACTCAGCAGGTGTAAATGTTGTTAACTTTCCATCCAAATCAAATGTTACTTTTGCCAATCTAGAAATTGGATCCAATGTAATTGAGTCAACACGTCCTATTGTTACACCACTCATGGTTACTTTAGCACGGGGTTTTAATCCATTTACATTATCAAATGTTGCTGACATTTGATAACCTGCGCTTAAATTATTTCCAGATAGTCCGCTTACTTTCATTGCTAAAAAAAATAGTGCTGCACCGAAAATTATTACGAAAATTCCTACGGTCAACTCACTTGCACGTGATTTCATCAAACGCCTCCAAACATGACCGCAGTCAACACAAAATCAAAACCTAAAACACATAAAGATGAATAAACAACTGTTCTTGTTGTTGCAGTTGCAATACCTTCTGATGTTGGATTACAAGCATATCCTTGATAGACAGCAATCCATGTACAAATCACAGCAAAACAAACACTTTTTAAAATACCATTTATTACATCATGTCTAAATTGAACGGCACTTTGCATTCCACTCCAAAAAGACCCTTCATCCACACCTAAGAAATCTACACCCACCAGTTTGCCGCCAAAAATACCAATTGCCGCAAAAATGACTGTCAGCATAGGTAAACTAATAATACCTGCCCAAAGACGTGGAGAAACAATACGTTTTAAAGGATCGACACCTATCATTTCCATACTAGATAACTGTTCTGTGGCTTTCATCAAACCAATTTCAGCAGCTAAAGCAGATCCAGCACGGCCAGCAAATAAAAGTGCAGCTACTACAGGTGCCAGTTCTCTTAATAAAGTCAATGCAACCATAGTACCAAGCATTGACTCACTACCAACATTAACAAGGATTGTATAACCTTGTAAGCCAATTACTAAACCAATAAATAATCCAGAAACAGCAACAATCAATAATGATAAAACACCGACTCTATACATTTGGTAAATAAATAATTTAAATCCTAAACGTGTAGGTAAAGAACAAATAATTTGTATCAATAAGATTGTCGCAATACCGATACCATGGACACTATCGATTACTCTTCTGCCTAATAAGGCTATCGCATTCATGTACCCACCTCGTGGTTTAGGTATTTTTTTTGGCTAAATTGAAAATCAACAGGACCTTCGACAGAGCCATTTAAAAACTGCTGAACAAATTCAGAATGATGTGTTCTTAGCTCTTCAGGTGTTCCTTCACCTTGGATTTTTCCATCCGCAACAATATAAACATAATCTGCTATAGACATCGTCTCATCTACATCATGCGACACAATAATCGTTGTTAAATCTAAAGCATCTCTTAAAGAGCGAATAAGCCTTGTGAGCACTCCCATGACGATAGGGTCTTGACCTGCAAAAGGCTCGTCATACATAATTAATTCAGGATCTAAAGCAATTGCTCTTGCTAAAGCCACTCGCCTATTCATACCACCTGATAATTCAGAGGGCATAAGAAACTCAGCTCCACTTAGGCCAACAGATTCTAACTTTAATGAAACAAGCTCACCAATAAGATTCTCAGGCAATTTCGTATGCGCACGTATTGGAAAAGCAATATTTTCATATACAGACATATCAGTGAATAAAGCACCACTTTGGAAGAGCATTCCCATTTTTGCACGAGCAGCAAAAAGTTCATGGCGACTCATTTTTGAAATATTTTTACCTTCTAATAGTATCATTCCCTTTTGTGGTATTAATTGACCACCTATAAGACGTAAAAGTGTCGTTTTCCCTGTACCAGAAGGTCCCATAATTGCAGTGACTTGACCTTTACGAATACAGAGATCGATATTGTCATAAATAACTCTCTCATTTCGGTTAAAGCTAAGACCTTTAACTTCAATAAAATTCTGAGTTTTTATGGCAGGAGTTTTTTTATCCATGATCAATGTTCACTTCTTACTTACCGCCATTCATTTAAGAGGATAGGTTAATCAAATAGTAGGAGGTTATCTATTTATTTCTCACTAGAAAATATTATAGTTTTGAAACTATAAAACATTATGTATAAATTATACGGAAATTATTAATTTGAATAAATATATGTTTATATTCTACAAGCAAAAAAAAGCCTCCTTACGGAGGCTTTTTAGGAATTAGATGCTGGCGATGACTTACTCTCACATGGGTAACCCCACACTACCATCAGCGCTAAGAGGTTTCACTTCTGAGTTCGGGAAGGGATCAGGTGGTTCACTCTCGCTATTGTCGCCAGCATAACTTTTATGGAGAACATTGAGGTCTTAATTATTGCCTCTGTT
>NZ_VTDQ01000018.1 GCF_015627175.1 Acinetobacter pollinis
ATGTAAGATCAGAGTTTGATGTACAAAGCGCATTAAATAAAGAAGGTAATATTAGAGGTAGAGCCGTTGCAGCTTATGAGGAAGGAGATTCTTGGAAATCTTGGGGGAATTATAAAAAAGCAAATTTATATGGTGTAATTGATGGTGATATTAGTGATCAAACACATTTTTCCATAGGTGGTTTAGTCAGTCGAAATCGTAGTGATGGTTTAAGTGTCCATGGTTTGGATATGTATGGTTATGATTATTCATCTAATCCATATTCACCTAGTTTTAATGCAGCTCCACGTTGGGCATACAATCAGATTGATACGTTTAATATATTTTCTGAATTAGAGCATCATTTTAGTGAAAACTGGAAAATAAATTTACATTATGACTATTTAAAACAGAAGATAGATGCAATTTATGGAGTTATTGGAACATCTCCTAAATATAAAGCTGACTATGCTAATTTTGTATCTAATCATACTCAATCGAATCCTGAAGAAAGCTCTATAGATTTAGCATTAATCGGTTCATATCAATTATTTGGACGCCAGCATGAGTTAATGTTTGGGGCTAGCTATCAGAATATTGAAAATGATGCAAATACATATAAGGCGGTAGGAGCAGTTACTTCGGTAAAACCATCTTTATGGGATGGATATATTGCAGCACCTCAATTTATAAAAAATGGCGTACAGAATTTAAACTATAAGCAGACAGGTTATTATGTAGCCACAAGGCTAAATCCTTTAGATCATCTACATATTATTGTAGGAACAAGACTTTCTGATTATATTGCAGAATCTTATACAACATCCGCTGGTTATAATAAAACCAGTACTTATCATAAAATTATGCCTTATGCTGGTTTAACTTATGATCTTACAGATGATTTAACAGCATACGCCAGTTATACTGAAATATTCTTGCCACAGTCACAAAGAGACTATGCTTATAAACTATTAGCTCCTCAAGAAGGAAAGAGCTATGAGGCAGGTTTGAAAGCCGCCTTTTATGACAATAGACTCAATATAAGTGGTGCATATTTTCAATCTAAAATGGATCATGTTGCTTTACAATCTGGTAAATATGTAGCTTCTGATGCGCCAGTTGTTGAAGGATTAATAACAGCAGGATCTAATTATTATGCTTCTTCAAATGGCATAAAAACTCAAGGATTTGAGATAGAGCTAGGAGGAGAAGTTTTACCCAACCTAAACGTTCAAGCAGGGTATTCACATGCATCAAGTAAAAAAAGTGGACAGCGCGTAAATACACAGTTGCCAGTAGATCAGTTTAAATTATCTTCAACTTATCAGTTCTCAGGTATGCTTGATAAATTTACTGTGGGTTCAAGTATACGTTGGCAAAGCAAATTTTATTCTGTCGGTATTAATGACTTACAAAGCAAATTATATACACAAAAAGCGTATACAGTGTTAGATCTAATGGCAAAATATCAAATGACTCCCGATCTTTCTTTTACTCTAAATGTGGGTAATTTAACAAATACAAAATATCGCCTAAATTACTGGGCGAATACGTATGGGGACCCAACAAGCTACACGGGATCTCTAACGTATAAATTTTAAACTATAATACCTGTTTCCATATTGGAAGCAGATTTTTTTAATTGTGATTTAAACCTCAATTTTTATTAAATATATGATTTGATAAAATTTATGAGTAGATTTTTTTTATTTTTATTCCCGAATGTGTCTTGAAAATCCATAATTTAAACAAAAAATCTAGATATAATGATAATTATTTTCATTTGTTATAATTTTGGGTAATTTTCTGATGCAATTTATGAAGAAGCAACTGTGTGTTGCAATAGTTGGAATCTTATATATTCCATTGTCTCATGCAAATGATGCATCTTCTACAGATGTACTTTTGCCAACATTGGCGGTAAAAGCCAATAAAACATCGGCACAAGACAGTTCGGAAAAGACAAAAGCATATACAATTGAAAATACGAGTAGTGCAACCCATTTAAATTTATCTGTAAAAGAAACACCACAAACAATAAATGTGGTTACAAGACAACAATTAGATGACTTTAGTTTAAGAACAACTCGCGATATTTTAAATAATACACCGGGTGTTACGGTTACAGGCCTCGAAACTAATAGAACAACCTATACCGTTCATGGTTTTGATATTTCTAATATTTTATACGATGGTATGGGAATTCCTCAGGTCGATAGCTATAACTATAATAACTCTGATCCAGATAGTTATTTATTTGATCGTGTTGAAATTATTAAAGGCGCAGATGCACTCACGAATGGATTAGGCGATCCGGGTGCAACAATTAATTATGTACGTAAAAAACCAACCAAAGAATTTCAGGCCTCTGGTGGAATAAGTTATGGCTCATGGGATACTCAACGCTATGAAGCTGATATTTCTGGGTCACTTACCCAAGATGGTCGTGTACGTGCGCGTTTGGTCGGGTATGAAAAAGCAGGAAATTCGTATTTAGATAAATACTCAGAAGAAAAAAATGGCGTACAACTGATTGTAGATGCTGATCTTACAGATTCAACAACTGCTTCTCTAGGTTATTCAAGAACAAATCAATTAACCAATGGTTCACAGTGGGGTGCGCTACCACTGACTAACTCTGCGGGGCAACAATTAAGCTATGCACGTAGCTATAACTATGCTCCTTCATGGACTTATTATGATTGGTCAATTAACAACTATTTTGCCAGTATAGAACAAAAAATTGCTGGAGATTGGGTTGCTAAGTTTAATTATGATGAGCGTATTTCTAACCTTCAAAACCAAATGCTGTATTTGAGTGGCAATCCAAGTTCAACAGACAATACATCTGGTATTTATCTTTATCCTGAAATTTATAATCAGAAGTTTAGAGATCGCACTTTTAATTTAAATACCACGGGTACATATAGTTTGTTTGGTCGTAGACATGAAGCCAATATTGGTTATTCATGGTCGCAAAACGTCACGCAAAGCAATTATGCTTATGGCAGTAGTCTAGGTGAATATACGACAGATCTTGCAAGTTGGTCACCATCTGCGCAGACATGGGGCAATAGCTTTACTGCACCAACAACGGCTTTAATTTTACGCTCTTTATATGGTGCAACACGTTTACATTTAACGGATGATCTCAAAGTTCTATTAGGTGTGAATTATGCCGAAATTAATTCCCGAGGTAATTATACAAAAAATAAAACACTTCCTTATGCAGGTATTACTTATAACTTTACACCAACTTATACAGGATACGTAAGCTATAGCTCTATTTTTAGACCACAAACAGTTATTGATTCTTCTACAGGAAAAACAGCTGTACCTGTAGAAGGAAAAAGCTATGAAATGGGAGTTAAAAGTGCATGGTTAAACAATAAACTGACGGGTTATTTATCTATTTTTAGAACCGAACAGACTAATTTTGCTCTTTCACCAACATTTGATTTGTCAGACAATTTGTACCATTCACAACTTGGTACGGTGCGTTCTCAGGGTGTAGATATAGGGCTAGCAGGGAAAGTCACGGATGCACTTGAACTATCTGGCGGTTACACCAAATTTAGTTTGAAAAATCTAGCGAATGGAGTGAATCCACGTCAATATAATCCGACACAAACATTCAATATTCTAGCAACTTATACTATTCCGCAGTATCCAAAACTCAAAGTTGGTGGCAGTGTAAAATGGCAAAGTGCGATTCATGATCCTGAATCGGTTTCACATGCAGGCTTAATTACGCAAGATGCTTATGCACTGATTGGGTTAATGACCAGCTATGACGTCAATAAAAATCTCAGACTGCAATTAAATGTGAATAACATTACGAATGAAAAGTACCTGACGGGCTTGAAAGATGGTCAAGGCTATTATGGTGAACCGACGAATTATAACTTGTCGGTGAACTTCAAGTTTTAATGTGAGGTAAGTGGGTATGAAGGAACATGCAATGATGTATAGGCTAAGTATCACATGTCGTATATTTATTGCATGTATCTTGGGTTATGTGTGTACACGTTACGCCACATTACTTATTACAGTCGCTTTAGTTAATGTTATGCCACATGCTGAGTCTATTTTTTTAGCTGCAATGTTTGGCATTTTATTTTTTATTATTTTTTTTCTAAGTATTTTCATTTTTCAGTCAGTTAAGAAGACCATATTATGTAGTGTTGTTATTACATGCATACTCTATGGGCTTGCTCAAATTATTGTGTGATGCAGTATGTATAAATCAGTACGTCAATCAATGGCTTGGTTACACTCTTGGGTTGGATTACTCCTCGGTTGGTTGCTTTTTACAATTTTTCTTTTAGGAACATTGTCATATTATAAAGATAATATAAATTTATGGATGCAACCTGAGTTTAATCAGGCTCAGTTTACGCAAGAACAAGCCATACATACAGGATTACAATATGCCATAGCACAGGGTAGCGAAAACCAGTCTTGGTATATTCAAGTGGCATCGGATGATCATCCTGTTAACCAAATATTTATTCGAAAAAAAGTAGATGGTTTTATCTTTAAAACACTTCATCCCAAGACAGGAGAGGAAGTACAACTTGCATCTACACAAGGTGGCGAGTTTCTCTATAATTTTCATTTTCAGTTATTTGGTATTCCCATTATTATTGGGCGATTTATTGTCTGTTTTGCTGCATTTATTATGCTTATTGCCCTTATTTCAGGTGTAATTACGCATAAGAAAATATTTACCGACTTCTTTACATTACGTACCTTCAAATCTCAGCGTTCTTGGTTAGATTTTCATAATGTGGTTTCCGTCATTGCCTTACCATTTTTCCTTATGATTACTTTTACAGGGTTAGCGATATTTTTCTATTTATACTTACCGTCAGGTATTGAAAAATATTATGGAAAGAAAAAGTTAGATTTCTTTAATGAGTTGAATACACCGACAAGTCTCATTGTAAGTAAGGAAAATCCTAAGCCTTCAAATATGATAGGTATAGAAGAGATTCAGTCTAAAATTAATCAGATCTGGTCTGAGCGTCCTCCTATTGCAAGTATTGAAGTAAAGCAACCCTACACGATAGTCAGTCAGATTATTATTAAGCAAAAAGAAGATAAAAGTATTACTTTAACACCTGCACAAATCGTTTTATCTGGTGTGAACGGTGACGTACTTTCACAGACGATCCAAAAGAGTAGCGTACAAAAAATTTATGGTGGTATCTATAGTTTACATATGGCGCCTTTTGCTCAGCCCTTGGTACGTATTGCATTATTTATTTCAGGAATCTTGGGTTGTCTGATGATTGCATCGGGCTTATTACTTTGGAGTTTAAAACGCCAGTTAAAAAACAAGCACAATACCTTTCATTTTGGACACTACATGGTAAATCGTTTCAATGTGAGTGCGTTGGTTGGTTTGCCTGTTGCCATACTGGCTTATTTTTATAGTAATCGTCTTTATACATTGTCTCATATGAGTGCTCCAAATTTAGAAATATCTACGTTCTTTTATGTCTGGGCAATAACGTTGATCAGTGCATGTATTGTATCTGAGAAATATTTGTGGCAGGTATACCTCACTGTTTTTATCGTCCTTGCCATGTTTCTTCCTATTGTAAATATTGCATCATTAGTGCATGCAAGTTATATCAGTGGATGGTCTGATTATAGTCATTACGTTGGACTAGATTTAGTGGTGGTATTGATAGGATTTTTTGCATTATTTCTTTTAATGAAAATTAAATTAATTAAGCATCAAGTTTTTAAAAAGTACGCAAAATAGGAAAGAAAATTATATGACTATACTTATTGTATTTTTAGGAATATATATTGGTTTTTATTTTCTCTTTTTATTAAATCATAAAAAACAAAAACCATCATTTGCTTGGGTATATAAGTATCCTAAGGGATTTAAACTTATTTCGATTACCTTATTTCTTCTCTCTTTTTATTTACTTGTATTACGGTATGGTATTTCTGTGGCTTTTGTGAGTTGGTGGGTTTTTGCGACACCCACCATACTTTTACTTATTTTGCTTAACAATCCAATGCGAGCGAAATCACCAAAATAGTTTAGGTGTACTTCAGATATTGAGCGAGATATTGTCCTGTTAAAGATTTCGCTGTACGAATAAGATCTTTAGGATATCCTGAGAAAATGAGCTCTCCACCTTCACGGCCAGCAAATGGGCCAATATCTATAATCCAGTCTGCTTGTGTCATAATATCTAAATTATGTTCAATCGTAATTACGGTATTGCCCTGATCGACCATATAGTTAAGAAGTTCAATAAGTTTAAACGTATCTGAAGGGTGAAGCCCCGTACTTGGTTCATCGAGAATAATAATATGACCATTTTGTTTTAATTCTTTGGTAAGCTTTAAACGTTGTCTTTCACCACCAGATAATGTACTCAGACGTTGCCCAAGTGAAAGGTAATCTAGACCTAAATCAATTAAAAGCTGTAGTTTGTCTTGAATTTTTGTTTCTTGGAAAAAATGGGATGCTTCTTCAACAGTCATTTTCATAACTTCAGTAATATTCTTATTTTGATACTGGTATTTGAGCACCTCAGGTTTGTAACCTGTTCCATGGCAAACTTCACAAACAATTTCGATGTCATCTAAAAAAGCGAGTTCAACTTTTTCTATACCTAGACCTTTACAATGAGGGCATGCACCTTCGCTATTATAACTAAAGAGTTTCATGCTTACATGGTTGGCTTGTGCAAACTGATGTCTAATATGATCGGATAAATCGAGATAGGTGAGTAAATTTGAACGAATACTTGCCATGATCGCGGATTGATTAATTAATTTTGCTTCGGGATATTGTGCCAAGAGGACTTTACCAATAAGTGTACTTTTCCCTGAACCTGCAACACCTGTAACAACAGTCAGTACATTTTTAGGGATATTGACGGAAATATCTTTTAAATTAAACATATTGGCATGTTGAATAGAAATGACATCTTTAGAAACTCTTGGGTGTGCTTTTAAAGCTTTCTCTTGTGCAAAAAATTGACCAGTGAGGGTATTGGCATATTTGAGTTTTTTAAAACTACCTTCATAAACAATTTCTCCACCATGTATTCCAGATTTTGGCCCTACATCAATAATATGGTCAGCAATTTTAATTAAATCTGGATCATGTTCTACCAGTAAAATTGTATTTCCTTTATCTCTTAACTGCTTAATAATCTGAATAATATTTTCTAAGTCGTGGGGGTGAAGTCCAACACTTGGCTCGTCAAAAATATACATGAGATCGACCAAGCTATTTCCTAAATGTTTGACCATTTTCATGCGCTGGTTTTCACCACCTGACAAAGTTGTGGTGACTCTATCTAGACTGAGATAACTTAAGCCCACCAAAAGTAAATGCTGAAGTTTTTGTTTAATTTCATGAAGTAAAACATCGTATTTAGGTGCGTGAATATCATCTATAAATTGAATTAACTCTTGAATTGAAAGCGAGGTACATTCGGCAATATTTTTATGATGAATTTTACATTTTAAAGTCTGTTGTTTTAATCTTTGGCCATGACACAATGAGCAGGTTTTAGTGTCTATAATTTTATCGAGTCTTGCCTTATATCTGTTTTTTTCTTGTGCTTGACCCCTCATAAAGTTACGTTCAAAACGCGTGACTAACCCTTCATAAAGTGCCGTTTTTTTCCAGTCTTTTGTCGGATTTTTGGGTTTGTGTTGTGGCGCATATAAAAGTAAATCCCATTCATTTTTTGTATAATCTTTAAGTTTTTTATTTAAGTCAAAATAACCAGAATAGGCATATCTTTGCCACCGCCAAGCTTGAGGTTGATAGGTTGGAAACAAGATGGCATATTCATTGAGTGATTTTTCTTGGTCTAAAATTTTATAGATATCTAGGGTATTTTCTAAACCAGTTCCTTCGCATTGAGGACACATTCCATCTGGATGATTAAAAGAAAACACTTGAGAGTAACCAACAAATGGCTCTCCCAAACGAGAAAAAAGTAATCTTAAACTGGCATAAATATCTGTTGCAGTTCCTACTGTTGAACGGATACTTCCAGAGAGAGGCTTCTGATCAATAATGACAGGAACATTTAGATTTTCAATTTTATCGACATCGGCATGTCCCATATGCTTTAAACGATTTCTAGTAAAACTGTCTTGTGTCTCGTTAATCTGACGCTGTGCCTCGGCACCAATTGTTTCAAAAACAAGTGAAGACTTTCCTGAACCAGAAACACCTGTAAAAACAACAATTTGATGTTTAGGAATATTAAGTGAAATATTTTTTAAGTTATTTTGGCGAGCACCAAAGATATGAATCATTTTTTTCATAGTTCTATACGGCCAGCAAATTTATTATGATCGGTTTTTAAATATGTATTGTCGACTTTATATAAACATATTTGAGGCGTATTTTTATACAACGAATCTGTTAATTTATGCAAAATAGGTCATACTTACAACTAATTTATAGGTTGTATTACTATAAGTTAGTTGTAAGGATTGAATGTAAACTAAGCAATATAACGAGAAGGTTTATGGTTCATTGCAATGATAAAGTTCAAAACAATTGCACCAATAATTGAAATTCCAAGAAGATGCCAGTCTACGAAGAAAGCTGATGCAGCAAGAATAGAAATATCGATACCCATTTGTACTTTGCCTGCTGCAATTTTATACTGATTTTGTATAAAAAGAGCCAAAAGATTAATTCCTCCTAAGCTAGAGCGATGGCGAAATAGCATCAGAAAGCTAATACCCATAAGAATATTTGCAACGATTGTGGCATAAAATGGATTTAAGTCTTTAATATGAAAAAACTGAGGAGTAACTTCAGAGAATAAAGAGAGTAGACCTACGGCAATAAATGTTTTAACAACAAGAGCCACTCCCATTTTTTTATATGCAAAATAATAAAATGGAATATTAATTAAGAAAAATACGGTTCCAAATTTTAAACCCGTAATATAGTGAATGAGTAGAGACAAACCCGCTGTACCACCTGTCATAATTCCTGAAAACTGTAATAGGTTTAAAGCAAATGATAAAACAAATGTTCCCATAAGCATGGCAAGAATATCTTCAAACTTTGTATGCTCATCAATGGTTGATAATGGTGCATCTGTAGATGGAATATTTTGATTTGGATGAATTTCATTACTCATAATCAGCCCACTTTGAATAATAGGTAAATATAATTTTGCATATTTCATGCAAAAGTAATGCCATTTAGGGATAGTTATTCATTTTATAATAGTATTTGATTAAGTGTCCTTAGAGCTGGAAATCTGTAAATTTTATAGAAAATATTAAAATTAAGCGATGATCATGATTTATTTTGGTGCATATTAGATTATTTTGAACTATTATAGTGCAATATGGTGGTTTTTAACTTATGTATTGTGATTGTGCATAGTTTCATAGCGAATAGAATTTTCTTTTAATTTTTCTAATACAATAGATGTATTTAGATCACAAACACAGAACTCATTCGAAGAGAGTTTTGCGATTAATTGACTCATTTCATTAAAGTCTTTAACAGCAACTTTAAAAATAAAATCGTAGTGACCTGTTAATTTGTATATATCTTTGATGCTAGATGTTTTTTGTGCAAAATTAATGAAATTTTCATAATTCTCATGGTTATAGTTTGTAATTTTGACTTCAATAATACCCGTAATAGGCGTTGGATCTGCTACTGGGGATATTTGTGCATAGTATCCTGCAATAATATTTTTTTGTTCTAGTAATATTCGTCTACGAGAGCATTGAGATGTAGATAGACCAATAAGCTCAGCTAATTCTTGATTGGTTAGTCGGCCATTTTTTTGCAGATGGTGGACTATTTTACAATCATATTGGTCAAGATTGATGCTCATCGAAAACCTATTTGTAATATAGCGAAAAATTGCATTCTAGAAGATTTAAAAACCTCTTAGCAAATGATTTGATCCAAAAAGATATACTTATTTACGATTCTGTTTGTAAAATAATCAAAAAATGCTTTTTAATCCTATTTTTTAGCCACTTCAAGCAATAAATGATCATTTTTTGTCATTTTTGGCATGGTTATTGTATTTGTTAAGTAAATTAAATATGTGGGCGAATATGATGAAAAGTACTGAACATCATTTAAAAAAACGGCTAGCTAATCGGCATATTCAACTAATTGCTTTAGGTGGTGCAATTGGTACTGGTCTTTTTCTTGGAATTGGTCAAACCATTCAATTGGCAGGCCCATCTGTCATTCTTGGTTATGCCATTGCAGGCTTCATTGCTTTTTTAATCATGCGCCAACTGGGTGAAATGATAGTAGAAAATCCTGTGAGTGGATCTTTTAGTCAGTTTGCTTTTGACTATTGGGGTAAACTTCCTGGATTTATTTCGGGCTGGAATTATTGGATTTTATATATTCTGGTTGGAATGGCCGAGCTAAGTGCCATTGGCGTATTTATGAATTTCTGGTGGCCAGATTTTCCTAAATGGGCTTCTGCACTTATTTTCTTTACACTCATTAATGTCATTAATTTTGTGAGCGTTAAATTCTTCGGTGAGATGGAGTTTATTTTTTCTCTCATTAAAATTGTTGCTATTCTTTGTATGATTGTCTTTGGAATCTACTTATTGGTAAGTGGTGCAGGAGGCGAGCACGCAACAGTAACAAACTTGTGGGCATTGGGTGGGTTCTTCCCAAATGGTATGCATGGTCTGATTATGGCAATGGCAGCCATTATGTTCGCATTTGGTGGGTTAGAGTTATTAGGTATTTCAGCAGCAGAAACGGCTTCACCTGAAAAGACATTACCAAAAGCAATTAATCAAATTGTCTATCGTGTACTTATTTTTTACGTTGGTTCTATCGCTGTTTTATTAAGCTTGTACCCTTGGAATAAAGTTGCAGAGGGTGGTAGTCCGTTTGTTATGATCTTCCATTCACTAAATAGTGATCTAGTGGCAGGCATATTAAATTTTGTCGTACTTACAGCAGCAGTATCTGTTTACAACAGCTGTGTATATAGCAATAGCCGTATGCTGTTAGGATTGGCGAAACAAGGAAATGCCCCTAAAATATTAGGAAAGATTAATCGTCGTGGTATTCCAGTACAAGCTTTGGTTTTCTCATCGCTATGTACAGTGGGCTGTGTTGCAATTAATTATTTTGTTCCTGATCAGGCTTTTTCTTTACTGATGCTATTGGTTGTGGTTGCGATTATGATTAATTGGATGATGATTTCTCTAATTCATATTAAATTTCGTAAAGCAAAGGCTGCACAAAACTATACATGTAAGTTTCAGAGCTGGGGTTATCCATTTACGAACTATTTAACAATTGCTTTTATGGTAGGAATATTAGCCATTATGCTATTTTCTGATGGAATGCGTACAGCAGTAATTATGCTACCAATATGGCTGGTTGTATTATCTATTGCATATATAATAAAAGAGAAAAAGCAGAAAAGCGTTTCAAAAGAAGCAATTATTCATACAACGAATCATGATTAAAACACAAAAAAGACCAATCTTTAGATTGGTCTTTTTATATTTAAATTAAAGCTGAATGTAGCGTTGCATTGCTGTACGTATTTGTTTTAGGTAGCCTGTAAAAAAGTGGTTGGCACCTGGGAAAATCGTAATTGCATGTTTTTGCGGTTTCGCCCATACAATTGCATCTGAAAGTAAGGTTACTTCATCTGCCTCACCATGAATGAGCAGAATATCTCCACTAATTTCTGGTGTTTTATAATGTCTTAAGCCTTGAACGGTTGCTGTTGGTAGACCGCATAAAATAAGCTGTTCAGGTTTTAGAGGTAATTCTAATGCATGGTATGCTTTTGCCATAACATGTGCGCCAAAACTAAATCCACCCGCAAAGAAGCGTAGATTAGAGTATTGTTGGCGAGCATATTCAATCACTGACAAAATATCTTCTGTTTCACCAAACCCTTCATTGTGAGTGCCTTCACTTTGTCCTGAACCTCGAAAGCTTGGACGATAGACAACACAACCACGTTCTTTTAAAATTTGTGCCATAAGGGCAGGAACTTTGTGATGTGGTGTACCACCTTGTAAAGGGTGAGGATGACATACAACGGCAAATCCTTTTGCAGTACCTTCTGGATAGTCTACAAATACTTCGATTTTACCTATGGGGCCATCTAAAAAGATTGTATCTGTCATAAACTTTGTATGTGTGTTTGAAAGTAAACGCTTATGATACCGATAATTGTCATTAAAAACACAAATTAGCTTTCAAAATAACGTACTGTTATAGTTATATAAGAGAAAATAATCATTAAGGTATACTATGTTAGCGCTCGTTTCACCTGCAAAAACATTAGACTATGAAACTCCATTACCAACAGATCAGTTCACTCAACCTAGATTAATAGATCAGTCTGAGCAATTGATTGAAGTATGTCGTCAGCTTTCTGCATCGCAAATTGCAAGTTTAATGGGAGTGAGTGAGAAAATTGCTCAATTAAATGTTGCACGTTTTAATGATTGGCAAACTCACTTCGATTTTTCAAATGCACGTCAGGCTATTTTTGCATTTAAGGGTGATGTTTATACTGGGTTAGATGCTTATCACTTATCTGAAGCCGATCTTAACTTTGCACAAACGAATTTTAGAATGCTTTCGGGGCTGTATGGCTTATTACGTCCATTTGATTTAATGATGCCTTATCGCTTAGAAATGGGGACACGACTCAAAAATACACGTGGTTCTAACTTGTATCAATTTTGGGGCGATCATATTACGCAATTGATTAATCACGATCTTGAAGAATCTAATTCAAAGCTTTTATTAAATGCTGCATCGGATGAGTATTTTAAAGCAGTAAAAACAGAAAAAATAAATGCAGAAATTATTAAACCTGTATTTCTAGATCAAAAAAATGGTCAATATAAAGTAATTAGCTTTTATGCTAAAAAAGCCAGAGGTTTAATTACACGTTTTATGTTAGAGAATAAAATAGATCAAGCAGAAGGTTTAAAATCATTTAATGTCGATGGTTATTATTTCGATGCAGTGAACTCGAATCAGCATGAACTTGTATTTAAAAGAGATGAGCAGAAATAGTAAAGTGCGTGAGTAGGGCAAACGCTTTACTCACGCAATATTTTAAATATTTTTAAATGCAGCGAGTGCGCGTGCTCGACTAGACTTTAAATCTACAATAGGTCGCGGATAATTTTCTATATGTTCTTTTGGCGCATGAATTTGTTTATGATCTAGCTGTTTTAGCTCAGGTACCCATGTTCGAATATATTCACCTTGAGGATCAAAGCGTTGTGATTGGGTAACAGGGTTAAATATTCTGAAATAAGGAACAGCATCTGTTCCTGTGGAAGCTGACCACTGCCATCCACCATTGTTTGCTGCCAGATCCCCATCCAATAGGTGTTGCATAAACCACTTTTCACCAAGCCGCCAGTCAATCAGTAGGTTTTTACTGAGAAACATCGCACAAATCATGCGGACGCGATTATGCATCCAACCTGTCTGTTGCAATTGGCGCATACCTGCATCCACAATAGGAATACCAGTTTGTCCAGTTTGCCACTTCTTAAGGTCTTCTTCACTATTACGCCATTGAATCTTTTGCGTTTCTTTTTTAAAAGGAAGATGTTTGCAAATATGTGGAAAATCGACCATCACGTGTTGATAAAACTCTCTCCAGAGTAATTCATCTATCCATGTTTGTTGTCCTTTACTCTGAATAGAAAAGATATAGTCATTGTCTTTGAGTACTTCCTCTAAACATTGACGTACTGAAATGATACCGATATTTAAATAAGGCGAGAGTTGGCTTGTTCCATCTGTATTTGGTATATCTCTTGTTTGATCATAGTTGTTCATTTTAGATTTAACAAAATCTTTGAGTTTGTCCTGAGCAGTTTTTTCACCCACTTCAATTTTGAAGGCCGAATTTGATGTGTCATATTCAAACTGAGAAATAAGATCGTTCAGAGATTCGTTTTCTATATCTTTGATCACAATTGATTTTTGTTTTGATGGAGAAGGGTAAGCTCTAGGAATAGATATACTCAAGCGTTCGTAACATGTTTTTTTAAACGCAGTAAATACTTTGTATGCCTCACCTGATTTATTACGAATACTTTGTGTTGGAAAAAGTGTGCGATCTTCGAAAAGATGAATATTTTTTTTATATTTAGAGAGAGCTTCTTTGACTTGATCGTCTCTACGTTTCTCATTCGTTGCTAATTCTACATTTGCATAAATATCTTCAATTTCGAGCTTTTTACATAGTGAAGTAATGTATTCAGGAACATTACTCCAAGACTGAATCGTTTTTATAATAAGTGGAATATTTAGGTGCTTTAGATCTTCTTGAATTTCTTGAAGCTGTCTTAAATAAAAAAATATTTTACTAGGTGCATCATGGTGATGTTTCCACTGTTCTGGAGAGATAATAACTAAAGCAACACACTCTTCATTGTGTTGGGTGGCATGCCATAGCCCCACATTATCTTCTAATCTTAAGTCCTGACGAAACCAAAATAAATTTCTAGCCATTTGAGTATAATTATTTTTAAAAAGAATGCTGTCAGTTTATGCCTACTCATAAAAAAAAAGCAAAGCTTTCGCTTTGCTTTTTAACAAGAAACCAACTTAGTGTTGGTGACCGCCTGCACCGTGTACATGGCCGTGGTCAATTTCTTCTTGAGTTGCGTCACGTACGTCTGCAACTTCAACATCAAAAGTAAGATCTTGACCTGCTAGAGGGAAGTTTGCATCTACAAGTACTGTATCGCCTTCAACACCTTTTACAGTTACGATTTGTACGCCGTCATCTGTTTGTGCTTGGAATTGCATACCTGGCTCGATGTTTTCTACACCTTGGAACATTTGAGCAGGAACTTGTTGTACTAAATCTGGGTTGTATTCGCCATAACCTTCAGAAGCAGGAACAGTAATTTTGAATTTATCGCCAGCTGTTTTGCCTTCTAAAGCTTTTTCTAGACCAGGAATGATGTTACCTGCACCGTGCAAATATGTAAGTGGCTCACCTTGAGATTTATCAAGTGTTTCACCCTCAGCATTTGTTAGTGTGTAGTGGAATGAAACCACGTGGTTATTTGCAATAGCAGTCATATTGTCTATCCAATTTGTGTTTTAAGTAAATACTTCATCATAAAAAGTGAGGCAGTACAAGGTTTGTCTGCCTTTTCTTTGATGAGTTTGTATTGCTCATTTAATATAATAGTATGGGGCTGATTCATAAAAAATCAATGAAACAATGCTTTAAAAGTGTACAACCTATGTTTTTTAAAGCAATATTAAGAGCATAGGTTGCTTTTTCATCAATTATTTTAGTAAAGCTTAATCTTAGGACCTACACGGCGCGTCACAAAATCTTTGGTCATCATTAATCCAGCTTGCGTATAGCCATGAATATTGGCTTGATGGATACGGTATAAAGAAGCATACATTGAACGTGCAAGCGCACCATGTACTTTAACCTGTCCTAAAATTTGACCAATTGCTTTATGGCGACTTAATGAAACTAAAGAACCTTTGTCGGTAAAAGTGAACATAGGCAATTGAGAGCCACGTAATCGTGCAGCAAGGGCTTGGGTTAGGAAAGTCGCCTGTTGACTTGCAACTTGTGCTCTTGGCCCTAACGGTGGTTCTTTTGCATCGGGTTGGCAATGCGCACAATCACCAAAAGCAAAAATATTAGGATCAGTCATGGTTTGTAATGTTGCATAGACTTTCAGACGATTAATACGATCTTTTTCAAAGTCTGTAAACTGCTCAAGTACCTCTGGTGCTTTCACGCCAGCAGCCCATACTTTCATTGTTGCAGGGATAATTTTACCATCTGCAAAAACAATAGAATCGGAGGTAACTTCACTTACTTTATGATTGGTTAGTACTTCAATCCCCATTTTTTCTAATGTTTTTTGGGTTTGTGCAGAAATAGATTCTGAAAGTGCAGGAAGTATGCGTGGTGTAGCTTCAATGAGTGTAATTTTAACCAATTTAGGGTCTATTTTATTTAAACCATATTGATGAAAATTCTCTTTGGCATCAATAAGTTCTGCGGCAAGCTCTACACCTGTTGCTCCAGCACCAATAATGGCAATATTTAAAGCAGAGACGGTTTGATTATTTTGTGCATTTAAATAAAGATGGAAGAGGTCTTGTTGAAAAACTTCAGCTTGTTCTCTGTTATCTAAGAAGTAACAGTTATCTCTGACACCTTTAGTATTGAAGTCATTACAGCGAGATCCGATTGCCATAACGAGAGTATCGTACTCAATATCTGTATAGCCATCTTTGCAGTATTTTTCAGAAAGTTGTGGCGTGCTTATTTGAATATTTTTCTTTTCCCGATCAATTGTTTCAAATTGACCTAGAATGAATTGATAATGATGTTTTTTTGCATGAGCGAAATAGTTCGTTTCTTCAGCATGTGGATTGAGCGTACCCGCCGCAATTTCATGAAGAAGAGGCTTCCAAATATGAGATAAAGATCGATCAATTAAAGTGATCTGTGCTTTTTGGTGTTTACCAAGAGTATTTCCGAGTTGTGTTGCTAACTCTAAGCCCCCAGCTCCGCCACCAACGATAACAATACGGTGTAGCGACTTACTCATAACTTACGTTCGCCTTTATGCTTGAATGATAAAAGATGACATCTCATGTTTATTAATATGTCATCTTTTAATAAATGTAAACGATTACCGTTTATTTTATTGGATAAACGATAGCTTCCGTCGCATTATCAGAGAAAAATGGCAAAATATGCTTTAACCAATGAATAAAACGTTCAAATAAACTTGCACGTTCTAGCTCAACTTTTGCTGACAATGAAAAATCTTCAATTAGTTGATTATTTTGGAAAACTTTAACATTTGCAAGGTTCATTTCTTGATTTAATGGCGCAGTGAGTTGTTTTTGATCAAGTTGGACAGATAACTGAGTTTTTGTTTCTTGTGAAGGTGTAATTGTCTGACCATCAATTGTAATTAAGCCACTGGTATTGCTAAAGTTTTTCATATTAATAGGTGTGTTTGAGTCATATAATGATGTCGTGATAATCCTCGATTGATTGGCTTTAAGATTAAAAACATTTTGCTTGCCATTAATGACAGGAAGCTGAGCGATCATTTGATTCGCTTTAATAGCCACTTCATCACGTGTGTAGTTAAAAGCCATGTTCATGAGTTCGTAAGCGACTTGGGCACGTTTGTAAGCACTTTTTGTACCCATGACAACGACAATAAGGCGACGCTCAGGGAAATCTGGATTCATTGCTGGTCTATTTGCGGTGAGGGCAAGATTATAACCTGCTGCTGCAGTATAGCCTGTTTTTAGTCCATCTACGGTAGGATCTTGTTTTAGTAGAATATTCGTTGCATGGTGCGTACGACCATTCCATGAATAACTCGTTTGTTTGGAGTAAGAAAGGTACTGTGGGTATTGTTGAATGAGTGTGTTAGCAAGTTTGGCAAGATCTGCAGCTGACGCATAATGGCCATCCATAGTGATTCCTGCTGGATTCATAAAATGAGTATCTGTCATACCGAGTGCTTTGGCTTCGCTATTCATCATTTCTACAAAATGAGGGATATCTCCACCAAGTTTTTGTGCAAGTGTAACAGCAGCATCATTGGCGGACATGACAATAAGCCCGCTTAAAAGTTGGTCTACAGTAATTTGCTGACCTTGTCTAAGAAACATCTGAGATTCATCGGGTTGTACTACATGTACAATATCGGATGCGGTAATGGTATCTGTTGTTTTAAGCTTGCCTTCTTGAATGGCTTTTAATGTGAGATAGGCAACCATCATTTTTGTTAATGATGCTGGAGCACGCTGAGCATGACTATTATATTCTGCGATGGTTTGTTTGGACTGAGGATCGTAAATGATCCATGAAGCGGCCTCAACAGAGTCTGGATTAATTGTTAGGACACTGGCATGTGTAATTGTTGTACATAGTAATGCCAAGAAACTTGTGAGGACTAGGGTGAAACGTTTCAAAAGAGCCGCCTTAAGGATAAGCTAGAGGTCGAAAAATACTATATAAAACTTAAAATGAACTAAAATTTAAGGATGTATATAGAATCGGAGCGAAGTATGCGATCTTAGAATAAAAAAGTGCTAAGCTAAACCCTTGCTAAGCGAGATTAGGATTAGAATTCTGACTTATGTTGCACTATCAAATAGAGTTTGACGATTACCAACAGCACCTTATTCATGTAACCTTACGTTTTCTTGCGAATCCTTCACAAGTACTATGGTTGCCGACTTGGATTCCGGGAAGTTATTTGGTTCGCGAGTTTGCAAAGCATATCGAGTCGGTAAAAGCATATGATGAAGCGGGTCGTCTTCTAACAATAACAAAATTTGAAAAAAATAAATGGCGTTTACACAATACAGATCATGAACTTATTACAGTTGAATACGATGTCTATGCCTATGATTTATCTGTGCGTGGTGCATATGTAGATCAGCAACGTTTGTATGTGAATCCTGCGTGTGTATGTTTAGGTCTAGAGCAACAAGAAAATATTGCTTGTGAAGCTGAAGTTTTTGTGCCTGAAGCATTACAGCATTTTTCAATAGCGACGGGCTTGAAAACCAAAAGTCTAGTGGCAGGGCGGTATACGCTCTATGCAAAAGATTATATGCAGTTTATTGATAGTCCTTTTGAACTTGCAGTGCAAGATCGTTTTACATTTAATGTCGAGAATATTCCACATGAGTTTGTAATTTCAGGAAAGCACACAACCAATTTAACTCGCTTGCAACAAGATATTGAAAAAATTTGTCGAACTGAAATTCAAATGTTCGGTTCAGCACCATTTTCAAATTATGTATTTATGACGATTGCAACAGGTAGTAGTTATGGTGGATTAGAGCATCCTAATTCAACCAGTTTAATTACACCGCGAGATGATTTGCCCCAACTCAATGAACCTGAAGAACCATCGTCAGCATATCAACGCTTTTTAGGGCTTTGTAGTCATGAGTATTTTCACTCGTGGTTAGTTAAATATATTCGACCTGAAAATTTTGCTCATTACGATTTGAATAAAGAAGGTTATACGTCACTACTTTGGGTTTTTGAGGGCTTTACCTCGTATTATGACGACCTAATTTTGTTACGTAGTGGTGTTATCTCTAAGGCAAGTTATCTTAGTCTGCTTAAAGCACAGATTGATCGATATTTACAAAATCCAGGTCGCCGTATTCAATCGGTAACTGAATCAAGCTTTGATACATGGATTAAATTTTATAGACCTGATGAAAATACAAACAATGCAGGCACGAGTTACTATAACAAAGGTGCTTTGGTTGCACTGTGTTTGGACTTAAGTTTGAGAAATCATGGTTCTAGTTTAGATGCTTTAATGCGCTGTCTTTATGAAAATGCGCAACAAGGTAAACAAGTCAATGAAAAAACAATTTTTGAGTTATGTCAGAAATTGACAGGAGAGGACTGGACTGAGCGCTTAAGTTTTCTAATTCATACGACTGAAGAGCTGCCTATAGAGGAATTACTCTCTAGTATGGGGGGTTCTTATCAATTAAAGTCAGAGAAAAACTTACCTTTTGGTCTGAAAACAGTCGAGAAACCTGAAGGACTACTCATTCAGCAAGTTCGTCGAGAAAGCGCTGCTGCTCAAGCGGGTTTGTCTGCACATGATGTGATTATTGCGATTGATGGTATTAAAGCGACGGATCAGCAATTAACACGTTATGCTCAGAAAGAGAGTGATGTAGACATACATCTATTTAGAAGAGATGAGCTTCTTACACTTTCTTTAAAAAGTATAAATGTTGCACTCGATACGGTAGAGCTTAAAGTTATAGATGAACAAAAAATAAAGAATTGGCTGTCATAAGGAAAAAGAGGCATGAATATGCCTCTTTTTTTAATCTATAGCTTTATACGTTGAATAGCCATATTGGCTAATATTTAATGGAATTTGATAGTGGTCTGTACTGCCATCAATCACAAATATAACAGGAATTTCTGCATAAAAAGCACGCTGATTTTTGTTTTTAAACCAATCACCTGTTTTAAAGGTAACTTTATAAATTCCTTTATCTAGACTTGGTTTTGTATTCGGATAAAGTGTATCTAAACGTCCTTTTTCATCTGTTGTTCCTTCTCCAATTTTAACCCATGCGTTGTTTTGTTGTGCTTCTAATTCAACACTCATTTGGGTTGCAGGTGTACCTGTCTCGAGATTTGTAACTTGAACACCAATAGGTGCGATAGCAAAGGCAATATGAGAACAGATTAATCCTGTAACTAAAGTAATTTGTTTTTTCATTGTTATCCTCTTTATTGTACGACTTGATTCGTTATATATTTTGAAGAAAATATACAGAGATTCAAGTCGCTTATATGATGGTGCCAAGAGAAACTATTTTCTTGATCTACCTTTTTTTAGATTAGGTCGAGTGGTTCCATTGGTAATACGACGTGGTCTTTGCGCATCTGTTTTAAAAATTGCAACAAGAACTTCTTCACGTTTTTTATTTTGTTTTCTCTTTTTAGGATCTTCACGTTTACCTGAGGTTTTTTTAGGTGCCTTGAGCTTCTCTACGACTGCCTTATATTCAGGATAGAACAGTGGTTCTATAGCACGTTTTTCGCCCGGCATTAAGCCCAATTGAATGAGATCAATCGAACCAATTTGAGTGCGAATAAGGCGTAATGTTGGAAATCCAACAGCGGCAGTCATTCGACGTACTTGTCGATTACGTCCTTCAGAAATTTTAATTTCTACCCATGTAGTTGGAATACTTGCACGATAGCGAATAGGTGGATTTCTTTCCCATAACCATGTTGGCTCTTCGACTACCCTAACTTCGGCA
Organism: Acinetobacter pollinis; assembly: GCF_015627175.1. Taxonomy (GTDB): domain Bacteria; phylum Pseudomonadota; class Gammaproteobacteria; order Pseudomonadales; family Moraxellaceae; genus Acinetobacter; species Acinetobacter pollinis. Next base: position 20,837 of record NZ_VTDQ01000018.1, read on the forward strand.
GGTCGTGTAGGACCATCTTTAAGGACAACACCTGCTTTTAGTTTTTCAATAGCTTCTTGGCTTATTTCACCTTCAACTTGTGCTAAATATGTTTTATGCTGTTTATTTTTTGGATGTGTAATTAGCTGATTTAGGCCACCTTGGTCAGTAAGCAATAGTAGACCTTCTGAGTCATGATCGAGACGGCCAGATACACGTAAATCGGGATCCGTAATAAACTCAGCTAATGTAGGGTGTTTTTCATCCTCTCTAAACTGCGAGAGAACATTAAATGGTTTATTTAATACAGTAAGTTTCATGGGAAGATCTGCTTTAACAAATGTGACGTATTGTATTGATTTCTTAAATGTAGATTATTTCTAAGCTAAATAACATATAGTGTATATTTACTTTAGAATAGCTACACATTTAAAAAAATGAAAAATTGTCTGAAAGACAATAACGTAGTTCGCCAAATATAAAAGGGAGCCTGGCAAATGGGTTATGAAAAGATTGTTGTACCAACCAGTGGTGACAAGATTACCGTAAATGCAGACCGTTCATGGAATGTTCCGAATCATCCAATCATTCCCTTTATTGAAGGTGATGGTATTGGTGTAGATATTACACCTGCCATGAAAGAGGTAGTCGATGCCGCGGTAGAAAAGGCTTATGGTGGCGAACGCTCTATTGAATGGATGGAAGTATACTGTGGCGAGAAAGCAAATGCTAGCTACGGCACGTATATGCCAGAAGAAACCTTCGATGCAATTCGTGATTTTGTTGTTGCAATTAAAGGCCCATTAACTACACCAGTCGGTGGTGGTATTCGTTCATTAAACGTTGCATTACGCCAAGAACTTGATTTATATGTTTGTTCTCGTCCAGTACGTTGGTTTGAAGGTGTTCCTTCACCAGTGAAGCATCCAGAACAAACAGATATGGTTATTTTCCGTGAGAACTCTGAAGATATTTATGCAGGGATTGAATGGAAAGCAGATTCTGACGAAGCAAAAAAAGTAATTAAGTTCCTACAAGAAGAAATGGGTGTGAAAAAAATCCGTTTCCCAGAGGGCTGTGGTATTGGTGTTAAACCTGTATCAAAAGAAGGTACGCAACGCCTTGTACGTAAAGCAATCCAATTTGCAATTGATAATGATAAGCCATCTGTGACATTAGTACACAAAGGCAATATCATGAAATATACAGAAGGTGCTTTCAAAGAGTGGGGTTATGAGCTTGCACAACAAGAGTTTGGTGGTGAGCTGATTGACGGTGGCCCATGGGTAAGCATTAAAAATCCAAAAACTGGAAAAGAGATCATCATTAAAGATGTAATTGCAGATGCTTTCTTACAACAGATTTTAATGCGTCCTGCAGAGTATTCAGTGATCGCAACATTAAATCTAAATGGTGACTATGTTTCAGATGCATTGGCTGCGCAAGTAGGCGGTATTGGTATTGCACCAGGTGCAAACATTGGCGATGCAGTATCTGTGTATGAAGCAACACACGGCACAGCACCAAAATATGCAGGTCAAGATAAAGTAAACCCAGGTTCAATTATTTTATCTGCTGAAATGATGTTACGTGATATGGGATGGACAGAAGCCGCTGATTTAATTATTAAAGGTGTATCTGGTGCGATTTCTCATAAGACAGTGACATATGACTTTGAACGTTTGATGGACGGAGCAGAACTTCTTAGTTGTTCAGCGTTTGGTAAAGCGATTGTAAAGAATATGGACGCTTAAATAAGTTATAAATAGTTGAAAAGCCTCATCATATGATGGGGCTTTTTATTGCTTTATTAGAATTTAAACTAAGCTTATTCAGAAAAAAGAATACACTATATTTTTTTAGTAATTATATGATTTTTATTGTAAAAATAACAATATGAAAAGCAGTGCTATGGTTATCGAAAAAATGAAGAAGAGAATGGGTCTTGTTGGTTATCTATTTACTTTATAATAAACGTTAATTATATCTTATTTTTAGAATAGCCTTTGGGCTAGGAGTTGCAATGAGCATGCCACTTATCATAAACATTATCGTGTTTGTGGTTCTACTACTTGTACTTGCACAAACTCGTAAAACAAATTGGAGCCTATCCAAAAAAGTACTTTCTGGTTTGGTTCTTGGTGTGGTGTTTGGGCTAGGTTTGCACTTAGTATACAACACAGGCGATCAAGTTCTGAATGATTCAATTAGCTGGTTTAATATTGTCGGAAATGGTTATGTAAAACTTTTACAAATGGTTGTTATGCCATTGGTTTTTATTTCTATTTTAAGTGCAGTAGCAAAACTGCATTCGGCAACTTCGTCGTTAGGAAAAATTAGCTTTCTGAGCATAGGGACGTTATTGGTTACTACATTTATTGCAGCTTTAGTTGCAGTTTTTGTAACACGACTTTTTGGTTTGACTGCAGATGGTCTGGTGCAAGGTGCTGCTGAAACGGCTAGATTGAGTGCCCTTCAGTCTGATTATGTAGGAAAAGTCACAGATTTAAGTGTTCCTCAATTTATTTTGTCTTTCATTCCAACGAATCCTTTTGCTGATTTAACTGGTGCAAAACCAACGGCAATTATTAGTGTGGTTATCTTTGCAGCATTTTTGGGTGTTGCTGCACTTAAATTGCTTAAAGATGATGAAGTAAAAGGGAAGTATGTTTTAACTGCGATTGATACTGCTCAGTTATGGGTAATGAAACTTGTACGCCTTGTAATGACATTGACGCCGTATGGTGTTTTTGCCTTAATGACAAAAGTCGTTGCAAGCTCGAATATGGCAGATATTCTAAAGTTAGGTGGTTTTTTGGCGGCTTCTTATGTAGGTATTGCGATTATGTTTATTGTTCATGCCATTATTTTGGCAGGTTCAGGTATTAATCCAATACGCTTCTTTAAAAAAGTATGGCCTGTTATTACCTTTGCTTTCACGAGTCGATCTAGTGCGGCAAGTATTCCTATGAATATTGAAGCACAAACAAATCGTATTGGTGTACCAGAATCAATTGCAAGTTTTTCAGCTTCTTTTGGTACAACAATTGGACAAAATGGCTGTGCAGGTTTGTATCCTGCTATGCTTGCGGTAATGGTTGCACCAACAATGGGGGTAAATCCTCTAGATCCTCTATGGATTTTAACATTAGCTGGCATTGTCACAATGAGTTCTATTGGTGTCGCTGGTGTAGGTGGTGGTGCAACGTTTGCAGCATTAATTGTACTACCTGCTTTAGGTTTTCCAATTACATTAGCTGCACTTCTTATTTCTATTGAGCCTTTAATTGATATGGGAAGAACCGCACTAAATGTAAATGGCTCTATGACAGCAGGAACATTTACTAGTCAGGTCATGGGTCTTACCGACAAAAGTAAATTTGAGCAAGAAAATGACAAAGATCTCGTAAATAGCTGATCAATTGAAGTATATTAAAAGAGCATATGCTAAAGCATGTGCTCTTTTTTTTGAGGAAATAATAATGAAGATGTACCAAGTTGATGCATTCACAACACAATTATTTAAAGGAAATCCTGCTGCAGTTATTATTTTAGAAGACTGGTTAGATGAAGCGCTAATGCAACATATTGCATTAGAAAATAATCTTTCTGAAACTGCCTTTGTAAAGAAAAATACACTCAATAATTATGATATTCGTTGGTTTACACCAACAGATGAAGTGCCATTTTGTGGGCATGCAACGCTAGCGAGTGCGTTTATTTTATTTCAGCAGATTGAAGGCTTGGAATATATTGAATTTGAAACACAGCAATTGGGTACATTTTATATTCGACAAAAAAATGAAAAGATTGTCATGAATTTCCCAATATTAAAAGCACATCCTCTTTTAGATTATCCTAAAACATTGGAAAGTGCCTTTAATATTCCATTTAAAGCGGTTTATTTAAATGATCAGGCTTATGTCGTTGAATATGAAAACGCACAACAGGTTTTAGATGTACAACCTGATTTTTTTAAGCTGAAAGAAGTGAGTATTGATTCAAAAAGAATCTATGGCAAAACCCGAGATATTGTGATTACTGCGCCAGGAAAAGATCACTACGATTGTATTAGTCGTTATTTTGCCCCTGCTATTGGTGTAAATGAGGATCCTGTAACAGGCTCTATTCATACAGCAGTGATTCCACTTTGGTCAGAAAGACTAGAGAAGGATCTGATTACGGCTTATCAGGCTTCTTCAAGAGGTGGTTGGTTATACGGTGAAATATTACCGAATGATCGTATAGAAATTTCAGGCCAAGCTAAACTCTATATGGTTGCAGATATTCATATATAACAAAAAGGTAAAATTCTAATGGAAGATGTGGTGTTGCCAGTTGCTCAGAAAGGTGAAGAAGTTTTAAATTTAGTCGCTACGAAAGTCAGTCCAAGAGAATTTGGCTCTTTATGGCTACATCAGCTTTCTCAAGCGATGCAAACGACGATGAAATATCATCATGGTGTAGGTATTGCAGCACCACAAGTTTATGTTTCTAAAAGAATTATTATTGTTGCATCTCGTCCTAATCCACGATACCCAGATGCTCCAGATATGCCTGAGATTGTCATGGTCAACCCAGAAATTTTAACGGCATCTAATGAAAAATGTTTAGGTGAAGAAGGCTGTTTGAGTGTAAAAGGTGAGCGAGGACGAGTGCTGCGTGCGCAAAAAATTGTTGTAGAGTACTACACAGTGATGGGAGAGCGAATTCAGCAAACGTTTGTTGGTTTTCCTGCCAGAATTGTTCAACATGAAATAGACCATTTAAACGGAATCCTATTTGTGAGTTATTTATAGTTTTTTAATGATTCTGAAATATTTCTCATGCAAATTAAGCGATATGTTTTAAATAAGTGGAATGAATTGGTCTAGCTAAAATATTTTCTTTAAATAAATGAATGTTAAATTTTAAAGCTGTACTTATTGTAGTGCACTTTTTGCTCTAAAAAGAAGCAAAAGGTGGGCTTTTTTTCGCATAATAAATGTTGTGTCATATAACTGTCATAATTAAATTAAACAATATGGACACCTAAAAGTATCATCATAGATGGCAGCATGAAAATGAATACATCTTCTAAACAAGAGCCAATACCTCCTGGTGCCGTAGAAGGTAAAAATGTAAATGTTCCTACACCGAAATTTTTTATGCCGGTGTTTCTTACAATTATTATTTCTACACTTGTTTATATTGGATTCCAGCTAAATGCTGATCTTGCGAATGTTCCACCTTTAAGCCTTTATTCAGTAATTTTGCTTTCTACAGCACTATTCATTGCTTTAGGTTTTGAATTTGTGAATGGTTTTCATGACACAGCAAATGCAGTTGCAACGGTTATTTATACCAATGCACTTCCAGCACCTATTGCAGTCATGTGGGCAGGTTTTTGTAATTTTCTCGGTGTACTATTAGCAAGTGGTGCTGTTGCATACGGCATTATTGCATTATTACCTGTAGAAATGATTATGAATGTAGGAAGCAGTGCAGGTTTTGCAATGGTATTTGCATTGCTCATTGCAGCCATTCTATGGAACTTAGGCACATGGTTCTTTGGTATTCCTGCTTCAAGTTCACATACTATGATTGGTTCTATTTTAGGTATTGGTATTATGAACCATATCTTAAATACTGCTGCTGAAGCGGGAACCAGTGGTATTGATATGGAGCAAGTCATTAAAGTTGGTAAAGCATTACTGTTTTCCCCACTTATTGGTTTTGCATTTGCTGCCGTTGTATTCTTATTGGTGAAATTTTTATTTAGAAAGCAACTCGAGCTCTTTAAAGCACCTGAAGGAAATAAACCACCGCCATTGGTGATTCGTGCCTTGCTTATTTTTACATGTACAGGTGTAAGCTTTGCACATGGTTCGAATGATGGTCAAAAAGGAATGGGGCTAATTATGCTTATTCTGATTGGTCTTGTTCCTTTAGCATATTCACTTAACAAGAATATAGACAGTAATCAATTACAGTCTTTCAAAGGTTTGTCGCAAGAAGCAGCTGTAGTAATTTCTGCAGAAAATACACAAAAATATAATCGTGTAGAAGCTAAAGAGATTTTAACGCGTTACATTCAAGAGAAGAAAGTAACCCCAGAAGTACTTCCTGCATTAGCTAGTATGACATATGGTTTAAGCCAAGAATTGGCACCGTATTCTTCTTTGAAAAATATTCCTGAACAAAGTGTTAGTGATATTCGAAATGAAATGTATTTAAGTACAGCGACATTTAAAGCATTAGGTAAGCAAAAAGCATTACCGACTTGGAATGAAGCTGAACAAAAAACGATTAAATCTTATCAAAAAGGTTTAGATGGTTTCTTACAATATATTCCAAACTGGGTGAAAGTTGCTGTTGCATTGGCATTAGGCCTAGGTACTATGGTTGGTTGGAAGCGTATTGTTGTGACTGTAGGTGAACGAATTGGTAAAGATCATATGACGTATGGTCAAGGCTTATCTGCCGAGCTTGTTGCAATGACAACCATTGCTGCAGCCGATGGACTTGGAATGCCAGTATCAACTACACATGTTTTAAATAGTGCAGTGGCAGGGACAATGGTTGCCAATAAGTCTGGGTTACAGTGGTCAACAATTAAAAGCATTATCTCGGCTTGGGTGCTCACACTTCCAGTGACAATTGCTCTTTCGGGTGGGTTGTATTGGCTGTTCTTACATATATTTTAATTATAAATTAAACAAAAAAGGGCTTAATAAATAGCCCTTTTTTTATTTTTGAAATTGCCATAAAGGGCAGCCATAGGTAATACGGTACGTGTTGTATAGTTAGTACGCCATAACCCACCATGATTTGCTCCTGATGAGATTAAATCTAATGGATGAGTCAGTGTAATATTTGGTTGAGAGACAGCCTTAGGGTAGCGTAAATCATGTACCCACATTGCTGCCATAATTGCATTTGTTGTTTCTGGTGCAAAAGCCTCTACGCCAAACAAAGAAGCACCATTGAAAGCAGATTGGAGTAGGGGATTTTTAATTACAGATTGTGTTGTCGTTGATGGAGAAACATTAATAGAAACACATTGCCCTTGGTGTCTTGCCACCAAAGCACGCCATTGTTGAAGCCTTTTTGCCAAGGCGTAGTTAGGGCCTTGCTGTAGTACTAATCCGTCATAAATCGTATATTTTTCTGAATAATCTGTAAAAATTGTCTTGTGTAGTATTTTTTTACATGAAAATTGGCTAATAAGTTGAGTCATTGATTTTTCTAAAAATGAGCGTTGGCGTTGTTGTTGTTCTATTTCTTTTTTAAATGATATAGGCAGTGCGTATATATCTGTTGGTGTGCTCATAAACATGAGAGATGTATTTTTATTCTTCTCGCTGACGGATTGCATAATTGCATCCATGGCAAGTGCAACTCGTACATGTTTTTCTCCATCTAAATAAGCCAGTGCAGCAATATCTAGGTTTTGATTAAACTGATTTAGCCACTTCACAATTTCTGGTGTTTGCGTTAGTAAGTCTGCACCTAATTCTTTATTATTTTCTAAAAAGGGTGCATATAACGTCGCATTACCTTTTTCAATGGTTTGACGAATCAGTGTCCATTTAGGCAGATGAGCGATATCGATGGCAATAATGTTTGCCTTCCACTTGGCAAGCCAAGAAAGTGGTCCAATCTCTGCACCCGCACCTAAAAGCACCATTGTTCTATCTGAGAGATCAAGCCATTCTGGGTGCTCATAAACCTTCCGTAAAGCCTCGGCATGCGAAGGTTCTATAATCTTTTTTTCTTGCCATAGCTGAATTTGGTTAAGTAAGCTTTGGCCTTTTAATTGTTTACCTTTATAAGGGATATACCACTCTGGAAGGCTATTACTTTTCCCAATAATTTGATGGGTTTGTAGCTTCTCAAAAGGCTGTGAAATTGCATTTTTAAAAGAAGTACTTAAACCATGACGATAAAATCTAAAATGTTCATGGGCAGTTTTAAGACCACTTTGGGCAATAGTAATCGTATCCTTTGTATTTTTTAAACTTAACTCAAGTGTCTTTTTAATATGGATAGGGTAGTTTTTTCGCCAAGTGGTTTCATTACGCATGATCTCTGCACAATGAGGGTCTATCGATTGAATGGCACTGCTTAAGATATACTTCGCACTTGCTGTGGTACTTATTTTTTTTGTAGATGCTACGATCGGAAACTGTATACCTTTAATGATATCTGACATAGAGAATATCCTTTCGTGGTTTTAAACTGAAATAGATATAATCTCTATGACAGATGTAATGTATTTACTAAGAGTGAATAAAATTAAAAAGGTAATTTAGTTAACTGATTTAAAAAGTGAGGAATAATTTTAGGTTCCACAATAATAGTCATTAAAATACCATAAGCTGCACCCCACAGATGGGCACTATGATTAATATTGCCTACGCTACGTTTATTTGACCAAATGGTGTATCCAATATAGAGAATTGCAAAAATAATGGCAGGTACGGGTATAAAGAAAACGAAGATAAGATTCCACGGTTTAAAGAGAATATAAGCAAATAGCACAGCCGATACAGCACCGGACGCGCCTAGGCTTGCCCATTGAAAGTCATTTTTATGTTTTAGATAACTTGGTAAAATAGAAATAATGAGGCCGCCTAAGTAAAATAGAACAAATCCCATATTGAACGCATATTGTCTATAAAAAGTCTCAATCGCACTCCCGAAGAAGAACAACGTGATCATATTAAATAGAAGATGAGCACCATCTGCATGCACAAATCCGTGGGTAATAAAACGGTCGAATTGCCCTTTTTGCATGGCTGGTGGCCAAAAGATTAAGCGATTCATTACTTTTTGATTTGAAAAAGCAATGAGTGAAACAATAACAGTAATAATAATAAGTGTAATACTATGATTAAATGGCAGGTCTAGCATAATATGACAAAGTAATAAAAAATAAACTTTATCATGACATAAAATGAAGAAGATAGAAAAATAAATAAATCTGACAAAATAAGTTGATTTTTGGCAATTACCCCATATCTTCAGTTAAACTAGGTACTTCAGGTTGAGGAAAGATACGATGTCTATGGAAAACGACAACATGACTCAGACAGCAAATGAAGAGATGCCGAATCTCTTAATCACTCCGTCTGCGCAAGAGTACTTGGGTGAATTATTGGCTAAGCAAAATACGCCTGGTATTGGGGTTCGTGTATTTGTAGAAAATGCAGGAACACCGCGCGCTGAATGTTGTATGGCATATAGTGCTCCTGATGAAGTTGTAGAAACGGATTATCGACAAGAATACCCAGATTTTCCAGCATTTATTGATTCGCCATCTATTCCATATTTAAGAGATGCGGTCATTGACTATAATAAAGACCGTTTTGGTGGGCAACTTACCTTTCGCGCACCGAACTCTAAAGTGCCTCGTGTTGGGCCAGATGCTTCAATGGAAGAGCGTATTACTTACGTACTACAATCGGAAATTAATCCAGGTTTGGCAAGTCATGGGGGTAATTGTAGTCTCGTAGCTGTTAAAGACGATGAAACACATGGTCTAACTGCAATCTTGAAATTTGGTGGCGGTTGTCAAGGATGTTCGGCAATTGATGTCACTTTGAAGCAAGGTGTTGAAACGACACTACGTGAATATATTCCAGAATTGCAACGTGTGATTGATGAGACTGACCATTCACAAGCTGAAGGTGCATACTATAAATAAGAAAAAGGCGCATAAAGCGCCTTTTTTATTGAATTTGTTTTAGACATGCTTGTACATCATCTTGTGCATAAAAAGCCTCCAAAATAGGGTAGAGGCGTGATTTTAAATAGCCATCGTTAATTAATTTTCCGATGACTGGTGTAAAAAGCATGATTATTTCGGTCTGTATAGCTTGATGGTTTAACCCTAAAAGGTTAAAAAAATACTCTAATTTTTGTGTTTTATGTAGTTCATACCATTGGTAGATATGATCAGAGATGACTGTATTGAAATAGTTTGTTTCGCGTAGACCATTCCAAAAATCATTGATGATAGAAATCAGTTCAGGATAATCGTTCGAATTTAAGAATTCATTTAACTCAACTAATTTTTTTTCTTTTATTTGGTGCCATAATTCAGCTTGTAAATGATAAACACGTTCATTCGTCAAGTGGTTAACAAGTACGTATTCACTTAATTGCCTAATTTTAGGAATATTTTTTTCTATATATTGCGTAATCGTTTTTTCGAAAGTTGCATCGGTCATATTTTCAAACATAGATTTCCCCATTTTCATAAACCGATTTACATGAGAAGGGGCTTTTGAAGCCAATGTTTCTTCAAAATAATTTTGAATGGCGTGGTTGAGAAGCTCAGACATAATTGTTGAAAATGACTGATGATGAACCATAAAGTGAATAATGGATGATCTTAGGTGTGTTTGTTCTGCAATAAAAGACGCTAAACGGTCAATAGCCATGACTTGAATAACTTCTTGGATTTGAGACTCTTCATTGAGTGTATGTGTTGCACATAATTGCATTTGCTTTGCAAAATGCATTAACAGATTATGAGGAATAGGATTTTTTAAAAAACACTCTCGAATATAACGAATAATTTGCTCATCAGTTAAAAAATCTTGCAGTTGCTTTTGTGACAACCATTGATATAAGTGTTCACCTTCTGTTTGAATTGAACTGTGATTTTTACAGAATTGCTCTAAAAAAAGAATTTGCGATTGAATAAGCTGTTCAATCATAGGATGTTTAGGAGATTGCTTCATATCGCTATTTTGTTGTAAAGACCATGTATAGAAGTATACATGAGGCAAGAAAATATTTTTTTAATTGAATTTACTATGGCGACGTTTTTAGTCAGTGACAAGTTTCATAGTGCGCCCTAGAATACAAATCATTAATTATTTTGATAACGAAATAGGAAAAATCATGCTTACAGCTCAAGAAGCATTGGACCGTTTAAGACAAGGGAATCAGCGTTTTGCAAATGGTAAGTCATCTATTCCAGATTTAATTTCTCAAGAACATCGCTCTCAATTAACAGCAGACCAAAATCCATTTGCAATTGTACTTGGCTGTTCTGACTCACGAGTACCTGCAGAAATCATTTTTGACCAAGGGTTAGGAGATCTTTTTGTAATTCGTGTTGCAGGAAATATTGTAGCGCCATCTCAGGTAGGCAGCGTAGAGTTTGCAGCAGAACGTTACGACTGTGCAGTGGTTGTTGTTTTAGGTCATAGTCATTGTGGTGCAATTAAAGCAACGATTGATACTTTACGTAATCCAAATCAGCCACCATCTAATAACTTAATGTCTATTGTAAATCGTGTTCGTCCATCTGTTGAAATTTTGATGCAAACAGAATTAAAAGATGATTTACCAAAGCTATGCGAACATGCCGTGCGTTCTAATGTATTTGCATCGGTTAATCAATTGCGCCATGGTTCTTCAGTACTAGAGCATTTAATTGCCCAAGGTAAATTAAAAGTTATTGGTGCAGAGTATTCTTTAGAGACGGGTGAAGTCACATTCTTTGATTTTTAGTAAATTAAATCACTAAATTTTATAATTTATTGAAATGGGTGGTTATTTAAAATATCCATCCATAATAAATAGATATCCTTTAACTTATATTCACAATATAAATAAATCATTAAATTAAGTAATATTCCAAATATAATACCTATAATAAGTTTTAATGAGGTGTTTTTTCTCTGAGAAAAATACCAGATGAGACTGAGTATAACCCCCATAAGAATTCCACCAATATGTGCCATGTTGTTAATATTTGGGGTAATAAAACCTACCGATAAATTAATGAGCATGACCCAAAGTAATACTTTTTTACTCAGAATAAATGGTTGCTGAGGAGCAGGAGGAAAAAAAGAAAGAATAGTAAGTGCGCCTCCAAGACCCATAATTGCACCCGATGCACCACCATTAACTGTAGGTAATAAATCGACAGAGAACACATGTAGCAGATGGTAGCTATTTTCTATAGTTATCCAGTTACTTAGTAAACTGCCTGTCAGCCCAGCAAGAAGATATAAACAAATATAATAAAAACGACCATAAATTTGTTCTGCAATTTTTCCAAAAATATAAAGCGACCACATGTTTAAAGCCAAATGAATGAAGCCAAAATGAAAAAACATGCATGTAAATAGGCGATAGGGTTCATAAATTAAGGTTAGCGGTGGATAATCAGCACCCCATCTAATCGCATCTAACAAACTTGGGTTGCTACTATTTACACCTGCTGTAATTTGTAGAAGATATAAACCGACATTGACGATAATGATAAATGCGGTTGCCCACCAAAGTTGTAGATCTAATTTACTTTTGTAAAATAAAGGTTGTTGCATTTTAGACGTGCTATTCTTGGAAAATTTTTCAATATCAGCTTAACAGAACCTGTGGTTTGGAGAAAGTTACATTCATGAAACGTATCTTATCGCGTATGCTTAAACTCTTGTTTGTTCTTTTCTTTTTAATACAGATTTGTGTGTTTGCTGCATTATTTTGGTGGAAATTCAATCCTGTAGAAACCACGATGTTAATGATTGTAAATTCTTGGCAAAATACTGAAGAAGCACAACATGAATGGGTGAATTATAAAAATATGAGCCCTTATATAAAGCAAGCTGTCATCGCGGGTGAAGATGGTAAATTTCTTGAACATCATGGTTTTGATTGGGACGGTATGCAATATGCGCTTGAGCGCAATGAAAAGAATGAAACTATTGTTGCAGGTGGTTCAACGATTTCTCAGCAGTTGGCAAAGAATTTATTTTTATTTAATCAGCGTTCTTATGTGAGAAAATTTGAAGAAGCTATTATTACAGTAATGATGGAAAGCCTTTGGTCAAAGCAACGTATATTAGAAGTATATTTGAACTCTGTAGAGTTTGGTGAAAATATATATGGTATTGAAGCTGCATCACAATATTATTTTCATAAAAACAGTCGTAATTTAACGAAACAGCAAGCAATTTTTCTAGCAGCTTTATTACCTAATCCAAAATATTTTCAAAATCATCCAAACCATCCAAGACTACATTTTAGAGAACGTTTTATTCGAAAATATATTGACTCAAGTCCAATACCATAATAAATAAAATAGATGTATTATTTGTTTAGGAATTATGCATTTATTTATCAAATTGCCATAATTATAAAGGACAATTGAATAAGAACATCGCATAATGTTTGTTATGGAATAATGTATGAATATAGAGGCGCATGCAGTGGACGGTCACGCAGAAGATACGAATCTCCCTGAATATACGTATAATGAACGATATATTAATCGTGAATTATCCATTTTAGATTTTCATTTACGGGTCTTAGAACAGGCTGTTGATCCGCTTCATCCGCTTTTAGAAAGATTAAATTTCTTACTTATTTTTTCTCGCAATATGGATGAATTTTTCGAAATTCGTGTTGCAGGTGTGATGGAGCAGTTAACCTTAGGAAATGACAGCTATACACCAGATGGTCTTACACCAAAACAAGTCTTAGAACAAATTTCTAAGACAGCGCATGAAGCGATTGAGCGTCAGTATAGAATTCTAAATCAGGAAATCTTACCTAAACTTAGAGAAGAGGATATTTGTTTTTTACGCCGTGGAGAGTTGTCACCTGCACAAACTGCATGGGTAAAGAAATATTTCCATGATCAAGTTGCACCTGTTTTAACACCGATTAGTTTAGATCCTGCACATCCATTTCCACGATTGGTGAACAAAAGCTTAAACTTTATTGTGACATTAGAAGGCAAAGATGCTTTTGGTCGGCAAATTGATTTAGCTGTTGTTCCTGCACCAAGGTCTTTACCACGTGTCGTACGATTACCTGATGAATTGACAGATGGAAAAGAGCATCATGTGATGCTGTCTGCGATTATTCATGAGCATGTTTCTGATTTATTTCCTGGTATGACGGCAACCGGTTGCTATCAATTCAGAGTTACACGAAATGCCGATTTAGAGCTTAATGAAGATGTTGAAGACCTCGCAATTGCATTAAAAGGCGAGCTTAGTTCTCGTCGCTTTGGTCGTGCTGTACGTTTAGAAGTAACACAAAGCTGTCCAAAGCATATTTATCAGTATTTACTGAATGAATTTGAGCTACATGAAGAGCAATTATATAAAGTTGATGGTCCTGTAAACTTGGCACGCTTGGTTTCAAACTTTAAACGCCCTCATTTGAAATATGCGGCATATACACCAGTGATCCCAAAAGTTCTTCGCAAGTCGGAAAATATTTTTTCTGCTATGAAGAAGCAAGATATTTTACTTCATCATCCTTTTGAGTCTTTTGCACCTGTAATTACATTGCTTCGAGAAGCTGCACGTGATCCAAAAGTATTGGCTATTAAGCAAACATTATATCGAAGTGGTCCTGATTCTGAAATTGTACAGTTGCTCGCTGAAGCCGCTAGAAATGGTAAAGAAGTAACGGCTGTTATTGAGTTAAGAGCACGCTTTGACGAAGAGTCGAATATTGCGGTAGCAAATGTTTTACAAGAAGCGGGTGCTGTGGTGGTGTATGGTATTGTGGGTTATAAGACACATGCCAAAATGATTTTAGTGATCCGCCGTGAGAATAATAAACTTGCACGTTATGCACACTTAGGTACGGGAAATTACCATGCAGGTAATGCACGTATGTATACAGACTATGGTCTGTTAACAACAGGCAAAGAGTTATGTGAAGATGTACATCGTATATTCCAAGAGCTGACAGGTATGGGGAAAATGGCAAAGCTTAAAAAGTTATTGCATGCACCGTTTACCTTGCATAGTCATTTACTTGGCTTTATTGACGATGAAATTGCACATGCTCGAGCAGGCAAAGATGCGCATATTATTGTTAAAGTGAATGCACTGACCGAAGTTCAACTTATTAATAAGTTATATGAAGCATCTCAAGCAGGTGTAAAAATTGATTTAATTATTCGTTCGATCTGTTGCTTACGCCCAGGATTACCAGGTTTATCTGAAAATATTAACGTACGTTCTATTGTTGGTCGTTTCTTGGAGCATACACGTGTATTTTATTTCAGCAACGACGGTCATCCACGGGTATATGGGTCTAGTGCGGACTGGATGAATCGTAATCTATTTAATCGTGTTGAAGCATGTTTTCCAATTGAAGACCCGACTTTAAGAAAATATATTTATCAACAAGGTCTGTTAAATTATCTCAAGGACAATGAGCGTGCTTGGGTGTTAAGTGGGGATGGATCTTGGACACGCGTACAGAGACCTGAAAATGAGCTTCCACATAATGCTCAGCAAGTCCTAATTGAATCATTTCGTTAAATAATTCAGCTCTATGCATCAACTGCTTTTTAAAAAGCAGTTGATTTTATTCAATGTCCCAGTCTATCAGTTTTATAAAATTCCAAAAATTTTCTAGCTCTATATTTAGTCTCGTATTATGCCGATAGAGGTAAATCTCTACAGGAAGTACAGCATTTTTTAGTGGAAGAATTGAGAGGGTGTGATGTTTTAATTCCTCTTGAATACTATAATTGGGTAACCAACCTACGCCGTATCCATGTTTTATCATGTCTTTGAGTAAGGTACTCATGGACGATACAAAATTGGTGTCGAAGTGATGAGTTTGCTGTGTTTGTAAAAACTGATTAACTTGCTTGCCCATGTAACTCTCATCTGTATAACTCATAAAAGGAAAACTTTCGTCTTCTAAAGAAAATTTGGGAAAACCAGATGTATCTGTACCTGTAACGAGGTAGAGCTTTGCAGAAAATAATTGATGACATAAAAAGTTTGAGTTCATTAAACTCGGGTCATAAAATGACATAATAAAATCACACGTTCCATTTTTTAAATAATCCACTGTTTGATTCACATCAATCGCTTCTACATAAAATGTTTTATCTGTATAGTTCTTTAAATTTTTCAATATCTTGGGAAATAAATGACCCGATAACGAATGTGCTGAAGCAATTTTAATTTTACTTCGAAGGTCACTGGTTCCTTTAATTTTCTCAATATTGTATTCAAAATCACTGAGTAAATTTCTTACATTTAAAATAAATAATTTACCTTCTTCAGTAAGTTGTAGAGGAGAAGTCTGCCTATCAAAGATATGAAAACCCAACGATTTTTCTAATGTCTGAATTCGTCTACTCAGCGATGATTGTGAGACATGTCTAAGATCTGCTGCAAGCGTAAAGTTGCGATGTTTTTCTAGCGTCAATACGTCATATAACCACTTTAATTCAATATTTTGTATCATGTTTTAACCATTACGGATTATTGATTTTGATAGAATTGAATTGCATTTTTAACTAATATGTCTGTAGTGTCGACAAAAGATTTTGGTTTTTCTAACATGATTTCTTCTAATATAAGAGGTATCTCTGTGCAAGCCAGTAAAAACTTTTCACCTTCTGATATTGCGTAATGCTGGATAATTTCCTTCATATTTTGCTTAACGAGATCATGCTGTCCTGACTTATATTGGTAAATATTTTTCATAATTTTTTGCTGAACTTCTTCCGAAGGAACTTCATATTCAATGTGCTGTTCGGCCAATTTTTTCTGATAGAGCTGCGCGTGAATGGTTGCTGAAGTTGCCAAAATATATACTTTCTTGGTGTTGGTATTTTTTAAATGAGTAATCGTGGCTTCTATAATACTAATCATTTTAATAAGTGTTTGTTTTTGAAGATCGTCAAACCAAAAGTGTGCAGTATTACACGGAATAATAATACAACCTACATGCGTGGCTTCTAAAATTTTTAGATAAGAAATCATTTTTTCTAAAGGCTTATTGTTTTTTAAAAAGATAGATTCTGTACGATCTGGAATATCGGGAATTGATACTGTAATTGTAGGAATATGCTCTTGGTCACAATGAGCAGAAGTATTTTTAATGATTTTATTGATTGTATCGACAGTCGCTTGAGGGCCCATACCGCCAAGAATTCCAATAGCTGGTTTCATTACTAAATCCTCTAAACTGTAAAAGATGATTTAGTATGGGTAAGTTTTAAGTCTACGAAATGCAAAAAATAGATAATATATTTGTATTAGGCATAGCTAAAAATAGTTTATACACCGAAATACTATAGAGGCATGCTTTAACGTTATTTTTCTGCATCATTTATGCAATTTTTGCATCGTATATTATCTTTTATGCAGTCTAATATAGGCCAGTATTAATAATAAAACACCCGTTACACTTAAAAATAAAAGCTTAGGGATTACAATTGCAACAGGTACCCCCATTTGATTGAGTTGAACAAACATTTGAATCGCATGTGTTGAAGGTAGGCAAAGACTAAACCATTGCAAAAAGAGTGGCATAGATTGAAGTGGCCAAGATGTACCACTTAATAAAAAAAGTACAATAGATGTAGGAACAAGCACATGACCAACACGCTCAGGCATATCGAAAAACGTGGCAATAAACATGCTTAACCCAATGACACACGTTATAAATATAGGTACAGCAATCAGCATACCTAAAAAATTACCACCTCTTGGATAGTCGTATAGCCAAAATATAAAACCAAATAAATAAAAGCATGCCAAACAACCAATCGTGAAAATTGCTGTAAAGAAACCAAAAAACTCACTTGGTCGGGGTTTCCAAATAAACTTTTCTCTGTAGCCTGCTATAAGCATACCTACACCGAGTAAAATAGTTTGATGGATAATTAAAGGCGCTACCGAAGGAAAAATATAACTTCCATAACCTGAAAGTGTATTAAATAACGGAATTTGATGGATAGGCAATTCAAGGCGGAAATGACTAATTTTGCCAAACTGTTCTATATGGTTTTGTATGACATCTTCTAAAGAGACAGCTAATCCTGATGCAATTTGCTTTACACGAATTAAATATGCCGAACTAAGATATAGGCCGATGCCAGTACTTTTAGGATTTGCCAATAAATCGGAAGATAGCTTTTCTGGAAGAAGTAAAATTGCATCTGCTTTTTGAGCTTGAACATGTTGCTGTGCTTCTAAAAAGTTGGAGGTCACTTCAGTAATTTGAATATTAGGATTAGAGCGGATCGTACTAATAATTTGATTTGTTAAGACACTCTGATCTTGATCTACAACGATAATCGGTAAATTTTCAGCCTGTTGCGCTTTATATGCTGTTGGATAGAAGAAACCGTATAATATTGAACCAAGCACCAATGTTGTAAACACGGCAGAGAAGCCTTTTATATCTTTAAACGTTTTAAAAAAGTAAAAAATAAATGACTTCATATTTCAGCCTGCTTGCTTATTTTTTTTAAGCAGAATAAAGAGAGTATATAGCCGATAAGACAAAAAAGAATAAGTAGTAAAAAGGGAGGGATGGACACTTGTATAGGGCTACCAACAACCCATTGTTCGGTTTGTAATTTTACGTATGGTGTATAGGGAATTAAATTTGACCAAAATTGCGTAAAGAGTGGTGCATTATTTAGAGGGAGGGTAACACCAGCAAAACTTAAAGAAGATCCTCCATAAATTGCAATCAGGCCAAATGTGCGTGTTAAATCTTTTAAGATGAGTGTTACTGCAGTAATAACGAGTGCATAACTCAAATAAAGCACATAATAAAAGTAATACATTACCAGCAATAAACCAGCCACGAATAACGGTAAGCCAGAATAACCAAACGAGTGACCAAGCAAATAAAATGATGGTATGGACAAGAGATTTAGCAAAAATGGCTTGGCTCAGTGAGGTTTGATCTAACCATTGTTTTATGGTTTTAAACTTCATCTCTTGTCCTACAGAAAATGCAATAGAGCAACAGATAATAAGGTGAAGAAGTGCAGGAATAAGAAAAGGTTCTAAAAACAACTCATAATTTAATGTTGGGTTAAATAGGGGAGAAATTTTAATATGAGGTGCAGAAATATCTAAGTAAGGAATATTGTTTCTAAGATGATTATTTTTAAGAAAATCTAGGCTTGCCTCAGCTGTAGATTGAAGCATTGCCGATGATATAGTATTTCCAATACTAAAAAAAGACTGATTATAAGTGATGGCAATCTGGGCATCTTGTCCTTGTACTAAACGCTTTTCTGCACCATCTGGAATAAGAACATAGCCCCACACCTGTGTTTTATTTAGTGCATCTTCAGCTTCATTTTGGTCGTTTGTTTCTAGTTGTATATGCAGTGAATGATTTAATGCTAAATAATCTGTAATTTTTCTGCTCAGTTGACTATGATCTTGATCAATAATTGCAATAGGGAGGTGCTCTGGCTTACCTTCCATAAGCATACTGCTAAAAATGATAATAATAAGCAGGGGTGCAATGGTTAGCATTGAGAGATCCCACGGGTGGGTCTTTAGATAAAACAGCTCTCTCCAAATTGCTTTAAACATTAGTGACCCTCTTGTACTTTAAAGATTACACTCATGCCTTCTTTGAGAGGAATATCACGATTTTCAGGGATGAGATGAAGTTTAAAGCTACGAATATCGTACCCACCTGTTTGGCGCGTTGTCTTAATCGTTGCAAAGTTACCTTGAGGATCTATATTTTCAATTTTAAAGCTCATGTTTTGGTTAAGAGCGGGTACATATCCTTCAATATTATTTTTTTTATAAATATTTGAATATTGATCTTCACGGATATTTAAACTTACCCAAAGGTGAGCAGTATCTATGATATCAATGACAGGGACACCTGTAGCAACAAGTTCAGAGGCATTGCCATAAATATTTGAAATTGTTCCACGAATGGGAGAGCGTAACTGAGTTTCAGATTCTAACGCATTAACTTCATTGACAGCAGCTTGAGCAATTTCAACTTGTGCATCTGCCATTGATTTCTGTTCAGTTGTACTGCCGTCTTTTGCACGCTTATATTGTTGATAGGCAGCTTCAGTCATTTGTGCAGATGATTGCTGTGCAGCATACATTTCATCTCGACGCTGTCTAGAAATAACACCTTCTTTATAAAGGTTTGCACCACGTTCATAAGTCGTGTGTGCAAGTTGTTGTTGAGCTTTTAAACTTTGCCAGTTTGCATATAGGCTAGCTAGATTTTCTTCGCGTGTGCCACGATTTGTAGTGGCCTGTAAGGCCAAAGCAGATTGTAAAGATGCCATTGCTTGCTGTTTTTTTGCATCAATTTCTGGACTATGTAAACGGGCAAGAGGTTGGTCTTTTTCTACGACTTGACCTTCAGAAACATAAATCTCATCAATACGGCTAATTAATTTTGTACTGACATGAATCACTTCTGCTTGTACACGACCTTGAACGGAAACCTGTTCAGGTTGATAAGCTTTCCATAAACCAAAGCCAATAAGTATTAAAAGGAGTAAGATAATAATAATTAAAATAAATATCTTGAGTAATTTTTTAGATTGCTTTGTTTCTTTTGCAGGTTTCTCTTCTGACCTGTGCTCAGTCGGAGCATTCTTCTCATTGTATTGTTGGCTCATGAAATTCTCTTAAATATATTAATGAATAAACATCGTATTTGATTGATTGATATATTGGGGAAACTGCTGAATAGAGCCATTCGCTTGTAAAAGTGCCGCAAGTGCCAAAATATATTTATAAGCATTCATTGCAGATTCTGCTTGCATGGCATGATAGATATTTTCTGCATCGACCACTTGGGTAGCAGTTCCCATATTTTCTTTAAAAGATAGTGTTTGAATACGCAGATTTTCTTGAGCGGCCTGCATGTTTTCTTGTATTAAACGGTGCGTATGTTGTGCACCTTCCATGGTAGTATATGCTTTAAAAATTAAACTCTGTAATTCTTGCTTAGCGCGTTCTGTTGCAAGTGTGCTTGCATCTCTTTGCAGCGCTGCTGCTTGAACTTGTTTTTTATGGTCTATGCCTGAAAAGAGATTATATTTTGCTGCAATACCAACGACCCAGTTTTCTTTATTGTCAATAACGTACTCTCCAAAAGCATAAAGGGTTGGTTTTTGTGAGGCACGTTGAATTTTAATATTTTGATCAGCCAGTTGGGTATCCATTTGCATTTTTTTGAGTAAAGTAGATTTCTGTTCAAGTTGATTATATAAAACGGTTAATGGTTGACTCATTGAACTATTGATAAAAAGTGGTGTAGTTAAATGAAAAGATTGTGTATTTTGAAGAAGTTGTTGTAATGCAAAATGACTTTGTTTAAGTTGAATTTCTAAATTATCTAATGTTCTTAATGAATTATTATATGCCACTTCAAATTGCATGCGTTGTCCTTTACTAATAAACCCTTGCTGCTCAAGTTTTATTGCATTGTTAACGTGTTTTTGCATCGCATCTGCATTAAATTGTGCAATATCGACTAATTTTTCTTGTAATTGAACATTAAAATAATTTTGTATAATTTCGAATCGTTGATTGTCTTCTTGCTGTTGTACAGTAATCTCCCCACGTGTTGCTTGCAAAGCCGCTAAATTCTTAGTCGCTGAGATGAGGCCACCTGTATACAGTGGCATAATGATAGAAATGGTTGGGCGAATATCATGATCTTTTACCACAAGGTTGGTTTGATCAGGAATGAGGTTATTTATTCCATCGGAGATATTCTGGTCTGCAGTTTGGCTAATTTGTGCAATCGCGTCTTGATTTATTCCAAGTTGTGAGCCAACTGTCGAAATTTGGCTATTTAAATTTTGAGAAATACTTTGATTAATATTGTTTTTAAGCGTCGTCAAAGGAATATTTTGTTCAGCACGAAAAGCATAAGCGCGTACGTTGAAGTTAATATTTGGTAGTCCAGCATGTTTAACTGCTTCAGCATTTAGTTGCGAAGCGTGCTGTAAATTCTGGCTTGCTTGTGTAGTATAACTTTCATGCAATATTTGTTGTTCAGCTTGTTGATAGCTTAAGTCATAAGCAAAACCATGCTGTAAATACGTTACTCCTAAAGCAAATAAAAAATATTTAGAAATCTTGTGGCCTAAGTCTGTTTTATTTTTTGGCATAAATTTTAAGAAATAGAAATTTTGCATAGGGTCATAGGTCTTTAGTTTTGATCGTTATTTTCCTGTTGTAGCAGAGAGTATAGTACATTCACTTGTGAAGTGAACAAAGTTTATTATGGTAAGTGAGAACATTGGAAATTTAAAATTGAAGTGCGTAAAATCGAACTTCGTTACCATTTGCACCTGAGGCATGTATGCGAGGACTTTATCTTATTACCAATGATGATCCTTTTCCTATTCTTTTTGAAAAACTAAAAATTGCTTTAGCAACAGGTCAAATTGCAATTTTACAATATCGACGTAAAAAAGTAAGTTTTGAAATACAACTTGAAGAAGTTGAAAGAATTAAAATATTGTGTGAGCAGTATCAAACCCCATTTGTTATTAATGATAATCTTGCCCTCGCTGTAAAATTTGATTTAGGCGTACATTTAGGGCAAGGAGATGGAGAAATTGTTGATGCTGTTCGACAGTTACCAAAGCATCAAATTATCGGTAGAACGTGCAAAAACTCTTTAGATTTTGCAGAATCTGCAATTGCTGAAGGTGCTACCTATGTGGCTTTTGGCGCTATTTTTGCGACAGCGACAAAACCCGAAGCAGGGAATTTTGGTATTGAGATTGTAAGACAGGCACGAAAAATATTTGATATACCTATTTGTGCAATTGGTGGTTTGACTGTAGAAAATGCACAACCTGTGATTGATGCAGGTGCGGATCTATGCGCTGTCATTAGCGATGTATTGGGAAGAAATATTCAAGATATTCCTGCACGTATTGATGCATGGACAAAACGATTTCATATTGAGGAAAAGTGAGCAAAAAATGGGACTTTCTACGAAACAAGTACAACTCTTTGAACAAGCAAGTAAACATATTCCAGGTGGTGTAAATTCCCCTGTACGTGCTTTTAATGGTGTGGGTGGTACACCTGTATTTATTGAGAAAGCAAAAGGTGCATATCTTTGGGATGTCGATGGTAAAAAATATGTCGACTATATCGGTTCTTGGGGACCAATGATTTTAGGGCATGCACATCCAGACATTATTCATGCTGTACAAACAGCAGCAGAAGATGGTTTAAGTTTTGGTGCACCGACAGTGCATGAAACAACACTTGCAGACATCATTTGTGAAGTCGTACCTTCAATTGAAATGGTACGTATGACAAACTCTGGTACAGAAGCAACAATGTCTGCAATTCGTCTTGCACGTGGCTATACTGGGCGCGACAAAATCGTAAAATTTGAAGGTTGCTATCATGGTCACTCAGACTCATTATTGGTGAAAGCAGGCTCAGGCTTACTAACATTGGGCGAGCCAACATCGAAAGGCGTGCCAGCCGACTTTGCAAAGCACACAATTACACTACCTTATAATGATATTGAAGCACTTCATGCATGTTTTAAGGAATATGGTTCAGAAATTGCTGGGGTTATTGTTGAGCCTGTTGCAGGAAACATGAACTTAGTTAAACCGATTGCGGGCTTCTTAGAAGCCATTCGTGAAGTATGCGATACATATCATTCAGTATTTATTATTGATGAAGTCATGACAGGTTTTCGTGTCTCTTTAGGAGGTGCACAGGCATATTATGGTGTAACACCAGATTTAACCACACTTGGAAAAATTATTGGTGCAGGCCTGCCTGTGGGAGCGTTTGGTGGTAAACGTGAAATTATGGAGTGTATTGCACCTTTAGGTGGTGTATACCAAGCAGGTACGCTTTCTGGAAACCCGCTTGCAATGCGTGCAGGAATTACCATGTTTAAGCATCTACGTGAACCTAACTTTTATAAAAATTTGACTGAAAAACTCACTCAGTTATTAAAAGGTTTACAGCAAGTTGCAGATGAAGTAGGCATACCGTTTAAGACTGAACAGGCGGGTGCAATGTTTGGACTTTACTTCACCAATCAATCTGAAATTACAAGTTTTGATGATATTCTGAAATGTGATGCTGAAGCATTCAAAGTATTTTTCCATGGCATGCTAGATCGTGGTGTAAATCTTGCGCCGTCGGCATTTGAAGCTGGTTTTATTTCTGCTGCCCACACAGATGAAGATATCGACTTTACAGTAAAAATGGCGAAAGAAGTCTTTTTAGAAATGAATAAATAAGTGGGATATAGTTAGGTGAGGGTAGTCTAGCTATCCTCACCTATAAAAAAGAATTTAAAACTCTTTAAGTAGTTTTGCATGAATTGTTGCGAAATACTCTCTAAACCAAAGGTTATATCTTGTAAGTAAGGGGGTTGAGGCACTGACCATATACAGGTTCGTGTAACCTTGTTTTTCTCCAATTGCTTTTGAGCGAGGTACATGAAACTCGCTAGTCACCACAGCTAAAGACATTTCTTTTGTAATATGGTGTTTTTCCATCACAATCGCACTATTTTTAAAATTTGTAAAAGTACTCGTACTCTCATTTTCTAAGATCATACGATTATCTGGAATATGATAATTCTCTTTTAAGTACGCAGCCATCACTTGTGCTTCACTATAACTTGGATCTGTTGTGTATCCACCTGTGAGGATAATATGTGTATGAGGCTGTTGTATGGCAATCGCTGCTGCACGGTCTAACCGTTGTTGTAATGTTGGGGTAGGTTTACCATTCATAGCGCCACAGCCCAAAATCATAATGTTTTCTACATGTGGTACATGTTTTGTTGCCGATACATTTTGCTGTATTTTCCAAAAAAATATACCTAATGTAATAAGCCAAACGAAAAAGAAAAGCCATGCAAGTCGCCATGCTCTTTTTGCATAAGGGTGCTTTGCAAGAAAGGTTTGTATGGGCTCCCAGACAATACTTAATATAATAAATACCACTCCTAAAATGAATGGTGCAAGAATACTTAGATCTCGTTTCTGTAGAGAAAGGAGATAGCTATTTGCTGTAACCAATACAACACCTGCAAGCATTAGAGGAATTTGGCTATAGATTAGGTTTGATTGTTTTTTGAAAATTTTCATTAGTTTGAACAATTTTGTAAAGAAAAAGAATAAACATAAAACGGTGAAAACAGTAGAATACTTTATCAAATTTTTTAAAGAATGTTCTGTAGTTATTTTATATGAAAATATGGATGCTGATATCGACGTACTTATTGCTATTTTCTACAGTGGCTTATACTCAAGTGGTGCCTACAGATCATACTCAACAGATTGAAAATGCTGAAGATCGACCGAGTTTTTACAATTTCTTTGATGAAAAAGAGAAGACGCATAAGCCAGTTGTTGCCCTTGTTTTGGGAAGTGGTGGGGCTAGAGGCTATGCACATATTGGTGCAATTGAAGCTTTAGAACATCAGGGAATTCGACCTGATTTTATTGTGGGCACCAGTGCAGGGAGTATAGTTGGTGCAATGTATGCAAGTGGCAAAAGTCCTGAAGAAATTAAAAATATTGCGTTAAATATGAAGGTGAATGATGTACGTGAAATTACCTTTACGAAAAAAGGTTTTTTAGATGGTGAGAAAATTTCCAATTTTGTAAATAAGCAAATAGATAACTTACCTTTAGAGCAAATGAAAATTCCTTTATATATTGTTGCAACTGAGTTGAAAACAGGTCAAAAAACAGTATTTAATTACGGAAATGTAGGTCAGGCAGTTCAAGCATCAATTGCTATTCCTAGTATGTTTATCCCTGCTAAAATTGCAGGCAAAGAATATGTAGATGGGGGGTTAGTGAGTCCTGTACCGGTTGAGGTTGCACGCCATTTAGGTGCAGATGTAATTATTGCAGTGGATATTTTGCAACAACCCCAATATACGGAAACAACAAATATGTGGGGGCTTTTTAATCAAAATATTAACATCATGCAACAGCACTTATCTCAGAATGAATTAAAAAATGCAGATGTTGTTATACAGCCTGATATTCGTGAAAAAGCACATATTTTTGATGTTAAAGCACGTGATAGCACTATCTATGCGGGTTTAATTGCTGCCCAAGCTAAGATGAATTTGCTTAAAAATATCATTCAAGAAAAGACATTGATGTTAAAATAATAAACCAATTGGAGAAATTAAAAGCAAGGGCTGAGCGAAAACAATAATTCGTTCAATAATATAATGATGAGAGTTGCTGTAATTACGCCGTATTATAAAGAGCCATTGGAACAATTGATACGCTGTCATCAAAGTGTATTAATTCAAAAGGCAAATGTTACACACTTTTTAGTTTCAGATGGTTATCCAAAAGCTGTATTAGATCAATGGGATTGCGAACATATTCGATTGAGTCATCATAATGATTATGGGGATACACCTAGAGGTATTGGTGCAGCATCTGCATCTGCTCAAGGTTTTGATGCAATTTGCTTTTTAGATGCAGATAATTGGTATGAACCTCATCATTTAGAAACAATGATTTCAACTTTCAAGCGTTATAGAATACCTGTAGTGACAACATCACGAGCTTTATATACAAACGATGGCCAATATTTAGGTCAATGCAAAGAGTCTGACGGCATACACTTTGTCGATACCAATTGTTATTTTTTTCATAAATCAGCTTTTGAATTATGTTCAGCATGGTTATTTAAACCTAAAGGTCAAAGCATTGTTGGAGATAGAATACTTTGGAAAAGAGTTCAAGATGCTAAAGTTCCGTATGTACATCATAGGGGTATAACTGTAAATTATGTCACTGACTTTGCAGTGCACTATCAAATGTTTAATTTAACTCCTCCTTCGCAGAGTCGAGTATATTGTAAAAATCAGTGTAAATTTATCTCCTATAAGAGGTTTGTAGAGCAATCCTATTCTACTGAATACTAGTTTGCTCTACATTAACAGGTTCTACTTATAATTTGATGGTAGCTGAATAATTAACTCAGCACCCTTTTTTAAATTGTAATAAGGGGCAGCGCCTTGACCAAATACTTGTACAGGTGGTTTATTTACTTTGATAATAATTTGATTTGCTTTCTTAATAAAAGGTAGTTCGATATCTAGACCAAGATAGTTGTTAAATATATTGGCCATTTGGCGTTTGGTATCAATAGTTATTGCAGTGGTACTTATGGCTTTTTGCTGTTTATGTGTTACCTTGTCATAGATGTTTATCTTGGTATTTCTTAGAAGAATTTCCTTATCACCTGTATTTTTTATAGTGCAACTTTTTGCATTAACAGCAGTTAAAGCAGCTTTGTTAACAGGATATCCACCTGGTTCACGATCAACTATAAAGTTATGAAAAGTTGCTTTACAATTTTGAGTAGGAGCAGCGAGAACCAAAGATGGTAGAAATAATGCTGTGAATGCAATAGATTTTAGGCTGAGCATATTTTTTCCTTAAGAAGTAGTGTGTGAATATTCCATATTCTCTATATAAATAATATTTTCTATTGGATGAAATTACATATATTTTGTAGTGGCTTAGTTAGTCATCTTTAAGTTACTGGCTGACAAAGTGATCCAACCTGTGACAGAGTAAGAATTATTTATATATCTAAACGTATAGAAGAAATTTTCTATAAAATAAAAAAATGAAAGACTTAGATTGAATCTGTGTTTTTTGCACTGATCTGTAGGTTAAGCGATCTGTGGTTAGGCATTTAATTATGTAAAAGATCATATATAATAAAAGCGAAGCTACTTTAGTCAAGGATGGAGAGCATGCCCCAATTAGATGAGAAAATTGTACCTTCATCAGAAGATCAGTCTGAACTGACAATGACCGTTTTAATGACGCCAGATATGGCTAACTTTTCTGGAAACGTTCATGGTGGAACAATTTTAAAGCTATTGGACCAAGTTGCTTATGCATGTGCAAGCAGATACTCAGGAAGCTACGTGGTTACTCTTTCAGTAGACCAAGTAACATTTAAAGAACCTATACACGTTGGTGAGTTGGTCACTTTCCTTGCTTCCGTAAATCATGTGGGTAGAACCTCTATGGAAATAGGTATTAGGGTTGAAGCTCAAAATATTCGTACACGTGCACAACGACATACAAACAGCTGTTATTTTACAATGGTTGCTGTAGATGAGGCTGGAAAACCTCAAATTGTGCCTCAATTAAATATTGAGAATGATTGGCAGCGTTGTCGATTTGAGGCGGCTCAAGAACGCAAGAAAATGCGTTTGCACCATCATAAAAAGAAATCATGTAGCCTGACATACAAAGATAAAGACTAGTATGACAGAGGCTATTTATTAAGGAGCGTATAAATAGCCTGAATTATGCGATGCATCAATAATGAATTGTTTGAGTTTTGGGTAAATAACCTCTTGGATCTATTCCATGCGAAGCACCATTTAGATGATATTGTATTGCTTTGGGATCTGGCGTAATGACATGCGGAAAATCGATCGATGAATCATGATCATGAGCGGTTGTAGATATAATTGGATGAGGTACTTCTGTACGATATGTTAAGTATTGATGTGCGAGTGCATTCATGGCTGAAAATGTTGAAGGAGTTGCAAATATATCTTTTACTTGTTTCATATGATCTCTCCAAAACTATTCGGACAAATACGTGCTTTAAAGCCGTAATCTATAATTCATACTAATCATTAAAATGATTTTTTTTGAATTTCTGACAAAAGAAAACGGTTAATTAACCTTCAATGTACGTAGTGGATTCTTTTGTACTTCTGCTGTGAAAGAAGATATCTTCGATGTAAGAGAGCATATCTGGTGTGTTAATATTTAGTGCAAATTTTAACCAATTGGTTTACATTTAATTTACACTCCATAGACTGAAGTAGAAATTTACTTGTATGAGATATCTAAAATATCTGAATTCCTTTATCATATAGCAACTTGAAAATCACTTGGGTAAATTTGTAAATGCTTGAAATTATAGATATTAAGTTGGGAGGTGGTAAAGAAGCTGTGAAAGGCGCTTTAATTACAACACATTATACTGGTTGGTTAGCAGATGGAACAAAATTCGATTCCTCTATCGATCGTGGTCAATATTTTGAATGTGTGATTGGAACAGGTCGTGTCATTAAAGGATGGGATCAAGGAATAATGGGAATGAGAGTAGGCGGGAAAAGGAAATTGGTTGTACCTGCTCATTTAGCTTATGGGGAAAGGAAAATTGGAAAGATTATTCCTGCCCATGCAGATCTAACGTTTGAAATAGAATTATTTGATGTAAAAACAAGAGATGATTGAAAAAATACGTTTGTATAATGTAAGTCTCTATACACTTTTCACTACTTTAGTGAAGCAAAGTAGTGGAGTCGTGTAATCTCATATTGTAAGTTATTTTAATCGCAAATATATTATCTAACGGTAGATTAATTTATGTACTTTTAATCGATATTAAAGATAAAAAAAGTATAGATAAAGTTTATATTTTCCTAGCTTATTCACATAAATTCGTTACAATCTCGCCTACCATACGATCATGAACTGGAGATGGAGGTTATCGCCATTTTAAGCTCAAATTCAGTTTAGCTTTTGACAATATATTAAGATGGCTGATTAAAAAAACATGTCCAATCCCGACATTATATATAAACGCATTTTTGTGCGTATCTCCTCATCAGTATTATGAAAATTTTCAATGGAACTCATATGCTTACTCGTTTTTTAGGTTCAGTCGTTGCCGGCTGTGTTAGTTTAGCCATGTTAGGCATTTCTCCGTCGTTGTATGCAGCGAAGAAACCTCACATTCAGCCAACAACCCTCACGGTCATTGGATATCATGAGGTAACCAACCAAGCAAATGATGCATTAATTCCATTTTATGCGGTAACCACAGAAAACTTTGAA
>NZ_VTDQ01000019.1 GCF_015627175.1 Acinetobacter pollinis
ATATTTAAATTAATTAAGCACAACCACTTAGGTCACATTCCGCCTCAGTCATGGGGACTAGGCAATGTTTCATTACATTTTTACAATATCGCTATATGTATGCATTATAGGTATTGCAGTTGCTACACGCTTTGCGCAAGCAACGCCTTTGTACAATACAGATGATGCACAAATCACATCAGAAAAGTCATGCCAGTTCGAAATGAACCAGCTATTCAATACCTCTGATACTCAATTTATTTTAAATCCAGCATGTACACTCAAAAATGTTGAACTATCTTTACCCATTACTTATGACGGGAAAGATACGCTTTATGCTGCCCAGCTAAAACATCCACTTTATTTGTCAGATACTTTCGGTATTGCAATGAGTGGAATGTACCAACCCTCTCAATATAATTTGACATCCCTTTGGACTGTCAATCTTCCTCTTTCTTTTTATCACGTTTATAGCGATCTTCAGCTCGATGTAAATATTGGTTGGTATCAAGAAAATCATCACCAAGGCGATCTCTCTTGGTCAATCGCTGCAACGAAACCAATTACTGAAAGACAAAAAATTGGTTTGGAATATTATAAACAACCCCCTGAACAGGAAAAAATTCAAGCCGTTTGGAGCATAGATGTTGTTCCAGATAAAACCAGTTTGTACTTATCTTATGGTCAAAGCATTCGATCATCAGTATCTCATTGGTTCGGCATCGGTTTAAGTTTCGCAATTTAATTCAAACGTCACACTTTTCACATTATCTTAGGGCTTAAATAAAAAATTAAGCCTTACAGACAGCTGCTGTCTAAAATAAGGAGACCCCATATGATTCGTAATCTCTGGGAACAGCTATTTTCACGGTTTTTGAAAAAATATCATCTTACACGTTACTTTTCAAAATCTGCTTCATTTGATGAGTTACAACAAACAAGCTATGCACAGCAGGTTGGTGAACAACTCACAACGACACTGAAACATGCTTCAAAGTGTTCTGTTGATGAACTAGTTTTAGAGAAAAAATCACATATTGAAGGACTTGATGAGCAAGAAGCTGAAATACGCCAAAAACACTATGGGCTGAATGAACTACAATCGGAGAAGCCTTTAGCATGGTGGCAACACCTTTGGTACTGTTATAAAAATCCATTTAATATTTTGCTCACACTTTTGGCTATTATCTGTGCATCTACAGATGATATGAAAGGTACAATTGTTATTTCTACAATGGTTGTCATTTCAACTATTCTAAGATTTTGGCAAGAAGCAAAATCCAATAAAGCTGCAGATGCCCTTAAATCTATGGTGAGTAATGAAGCATCTGTATTTAGAAGAAACTCAGGCTCAAAATTTATAAAAAATGACGATGCTATTTACAATACTAAAGAAAATAAAAATCTAGTCGATATACCAACAAAATATCTTGTCCCTGGCGATATTATTAAACTTTCAGCAGGTGACCTTATTCCAGCCGATTGCCGTCTTATTGAAACAAAAGATCTTTTTGTATCTCAAGCAGCAATGACTGGTGAGTCTATGCCTGTTGAAAAGTTCGCTATACATGAAAGCGAAAATGCAAACGATACGATGGCTTTAGACAATATTGTATTTATGGGTACCAGTATTGTTTCAGGAACTGCAACAGCAATTGTACTCACTACAGGAAACCAAACTTATTTTGGTGCGCTTGCAAAACGTGTTACGGATAATGATCAAGTAGTTACCTCTTTTCAAAAGGGTGTAAATAACGTTAGTTGGTTACTTATTCGCTTTACAATGGTAATGGCACCGATTGTTCTTCTCTTAAATGGTTTTACCAAGGGAGATTGGACAGAAGCATGCTTATTTGCACTTTCAATTGCAGTTGGCTTAACACCAGAGATGTTACCTATGATTGTGACATCCACACTTGCAAAAGGTGCAGTATTTCTGTCTCGTAAAAAAGTTATTGTAAAGCGTTTAGATGCTATTCAGAATTTTGGTGCCATGGATGTTTTATGCACAGACAAAACAGGTACGCTAACGCAAGATAAAATTATTCTATCTAAACATACCGACGTGATGGGGCAAATTTCTGAACCAGTATTATTGCTTGGTTATATCAACAGCTACCATCAAACAGGATTAAAAAACTTATTAGACTTAGCAATTTTAGAGCACGCCTCATCTGAAATAAAGATGGAAAAACTCAGCTATAATAAGCTTGATGAAATTCCATTCGACTTTAACAGACGCCGTATGTCCGTCGTCGTAAAAACACCAAAGAAACAAGCACGTATTATTACCAAAGGTGCAGTCGAAGAAATGCTCAACATTTGTAGTCACGTTGAGATTAATCATGAAATTGTGCCTCTTACTTCCGAGCTATCAAAAACTATTCTGACGAATAGTCAAAACTATAATAAAGATGGTCTACGTGTCATTGCTATTGGTTATCGAGACAGTGAAATTGAAGAAAACAAGACTTATGGCATCAAAGATGAGCAAGGTCTAACACTTGCAGGTTTTCTTACGTTCTTAGATCCTCCAAAAGATAGTTCAGTAAAAGCAATTAAAGCACTTCACGATTACGGGGTAACAGTAAAAGTACTCACTGGCGACAATGAGTTTGTCACTCAGAAAGTTTGTCAAGAAATTGGTTTACCTCACGAACATATTGTACTTGGTGAAGACATTGATGATATGTCACCTGTAGAATTCAAAGAAGCTGTAGAAAAATATCAAATCTTTGCAAAGCTTAATCCTATGCATAAAGAACGCATCGTGACACAGCTTAAAGAGAATGATCATGTGGTTGGTTTTCTTGGAGATGGTATTAATGATGCTGCTGCACTGCGTACTGCCGATATTGGTATTTCTGTTGATACTGCAGTTGATATAGCAAAAGAATCTGCAGATTTAATCTTGCTTGAAAAGAGCTTAATGGTACTTGAAGAAGGTGTTATTGAGGGTCGTCGTACCTTTGCCAACATTTTGAAATATATTAAGATTACAGCAAGTTCTAATTTCGGAAATGTATTTTCTGTTCTTATTGCCAGTGCATTTATCCCATTTCTTCCAATGCTTCCAATTCACTTACTGGTACAAAACCTACTCTATGATGTATCACAAATTGCAGTTCCTTTCGATAATGTCGATGAAGAAGCACTTAAAAAACCGCAACGCTGGGAGGCTAACGGACTAGGGCGCTTTATGATTTTCTTTGGTCCAATTAGCTCAATTTTTGATGTAACAACATTCCTACTTATGTGGTTTATTTTTCAAGCAAATACACCAGAACAACAAACACTATTTCAGTCTGGTTGGTTTATTGAAGGATTACTCACGCAAACCCTTATTGTGCATATGATTCGTACACAAAAAATTCCATTTATTCAAAGTTGTGCAGCCTTACCACTACTGGTGATGACAGCAGTTATTATTATGATTGGTATCTTCTTACCAATGGGACCACTTGCAAGTTACTTCTCTTTACAACCTTTACCGCTTAGCTATTTCATTTACCTACCAATCATTTTATTGGCATACATGGTACTTACCCAACTCCTTAAAAAGTTCTATGTTAAACGTTATGGATGGCAGTAATTTATGATGCAAAACTCAAGCTACCTTCACACAGAAAATTTAGTGAGTACACTCATTAGCCTAACTACTGCTTTTGTGTTAGGTGGGCTTATTGGGTTTGAAAGACAATACCGACAACGAACAGCAGGATTAAGAACCAATGTACTTGTTTGCCTCGGTTCTGCTGCCTTCGTTGATACAGCCATGTTATTGGATCATGGCTCGGGTGCTGTCAGAGTAATTTCATATGTTGTTTCAGGAATTGGTTTTTTAGGCGCAGGTGTCATTATGCGTGAGGGTGGCAATATTCAAGGTTTAAATACCGCTGCCACCCTCTGGTGTTCTGCTGCAATTGGTGCAGCAGCAGGATCAGATCTGATTTTAGAATCAATTATTGTAACTCTATTTATTCTTGCAGCAAACACACTGCTTAGACCTATCGTACACTTTATGGATCGTCGTCCATTAGATGTAGAAACTGAACTACTAAATGTTATTTATGTTGTTTGTGACCGTTTGCGTAGCAAACAAGTGATAGAGCAAATTAACATTGCGCTTAAGCAGTACAACTACCCTGCAAAAGACATTGAAATTGAACCTTTTGGTGAACAAGATGTAGAAATTGAAACTACCTTAATTTCAACATCTATTGAACAACAAGATATGTTCAAAATACTTGAAGTACTCAATGCGATGCCTCAAGTTAGGTATGCCTATTGGGATAAAAATACCATTAATTAATTTCATTTTAAATATAAAAAACCGTAGCTTCAGCTACGGTTTTTTATGACATATTTTATTATGCAGAGAATGGATGACGTAAAATAATTGTTTCGTCACGGTCTGGCCCCGTTGAAATAATATCAACAGGACAACCCACAAGTGCTTCAATGCGTTTTACATAAGCCAAAGCATTTTCTGGAAGTTGATCTACGCTGGTTAAACCAACTGTTGAACCTTCCCAACCTGGCAAAGTTTCATAAATTGGTTTTAATTGTTCAAATGCGATCGCATCAGATGAACCAATACAACCACCATCAACAGCTTCGTAACCTACACAAATCTTAATTTCTTTTAGACCATCTAAAACATCAAGCTTAGTAAGACAAATACCTGTTAATGAGTTTACATCTACTGAACGGCGTAAAATTTCTGCATCAAACCAACCACAACGACGTTGTCGACCTGTTGAAGCACCAAACTCATGCCCTACAACGCCAAGGTGTTTACCAACAGCATCACCTGTATCATTTGCAGCGTCATACACAAGCTCTGTTGGGAATGGCCCACTTCCAACACGAGTCGTATATGCTTTGGTAATACCCAATACATAGTCTAAGTGTAAAGGCCCCATACCAGAACCAGAACTTACTCCACCCGCTGTTGTATTTGAGCTTGTTACATAAGGATATGTACCATGGTCAATATCGAGTAATGAACCTTGCGCACCTTCAAACATAATTGGCTTACCAGCTTTACGGAATTGGTGCAATGTTTCAGTCACATCAATCACAAGTGGCTCAAGTACTTCTTTCCACTCTTTGCAAAGCGCCAATACATCTTCAAATTGAACAGCATCTACACCATAGTACTGAGTTAACTGGAAGTTATGTAGATCAAGCATTTCTTTAAGCAACTGCTCAAGTGCTTCACCGCCACGAACGACATCGGCTACACGAACAGAACGACGTGCAACTTTATCCTCATAAGCAGGACCAATACCACGACCTGTTGTACCAATCTTTGCATTACCACGTTTATGTTCACGTGCTTGGTCTAATGCAATATGATTTGGTAAAATTAATGGACAATTCGGAGAAACACGTAGACGCTCTTTTACAGGAACACCTTCTTTTTCTAAAATTGCCATTTCTTCAATTAAAGCTGCAGGTGAAAGTACAACACCATTCCCAATAAGGCATAAAACGTTTTCACGTAAAATCCCTGATGGAATGAGGTGTAATACAGTTTTTTTACCACCTACCACAAGAGTATGTCCTGCGTTGTGACCGCCTTGATAACGTACAACCGCAGCCGCCTGATCAGTGAGCAGGTCGACGATTTTACCTTTACCTTCGTCGCCCCATTGGGTACCAAGTACCACAACATTCTTGCCCATAATAGCCTCATTACATCATGCTGTTAAAATCACAAATCTATTTTGCAATAGACTCAATTTTTTCAATGCCCCATACCCCATCTTGCAATACAAATTGATGCGTTGCAGATGGTATAGAACTTAGATCATCATTACCTAACAATTGTACGACACTCAAACCTTGCTGACGTGCCTGTGCAATTGCGCTTACTAAATCTGGTTGCATGCCTTTAGGTGCAACAATTGTTTCAATTTCACTAAACTGGCCTTCACATAGCGCATATAAGTCACAGCTAAAACCTGTTGCAGGGCGTGCTCGACCAAAATGCTCACCAATACCATCATAACGGCCACCCTGTGCAAGTGGTGCTGCATGATTTGGTGCATATACAGCATACATTAAACCCGTATGGTAATGATAACTGCGTAACTCTACGACATCTAAACCAATAGATAAGTTTGGCCAACGCTTTTGAATTTCTTTAACAGTTGTTTTTAAACCATCAAATGCAGCTTGGAAATGCGTATCTTTAAGTAAATCATTACTTAGATGTTGTTCTAATAAAGACAGGTTACCTGAATATCTTCCTAAGTTATAAAAATCTTGTCCGTAAGGAAGTGTCTTTGTTACTTCCTCTAATTCAGGTAATGCTTTACGCTGATATAAATCATGCAATAAATGTTCATTATTTTTATCAAGTTTGGCATATTCTACTAAACTTTTAAATAATCCAACATGACCTAGATCTAAATGCGCTTTTTCTAAACCACATGTCGTCTCTAATAGCCCTAACATAACGTCTATCATTTCCACATCTGCTTCGATGCTTTGATGTCCGTAAAGTTCCGCACCCAGCTGGAGTGGTGTACGCGATTCGCTAAAATTTTGAGGCTTTGTATGTAGAATTGTTCCTGAATAACAGTAACGTGCAATTCCCTCAATAGGTCGTACGTGCGCATCGATGCGTGCAACTTGAGGCGTCATATCTGCACGTACACCCAATAAACGCCCGGAAAGCTGGTCAATTACTTTAAAGCTAACAAGATCTAAGTCCTGATTTGCTTCAGATAAAGAAGAAAGAGATTCGATATATTCAATAAATGGTGTATAGACCAACTGATAACCACGACTTGCGAGGAAATCTAATGAATGTCGACGAAGTGACTCAATAACTTGTGCTTGTTCTGGTAATACATCTGCTACCCCATCTGGTAGCAACCAAGTCTCTGAAATTGACATGCTTCAAACCTAAATTCTGTGCAGGGCGGAACGAATCCACATAAAAAAACCGGGACGCACCCGATTTTTTCAAGTGTAACATGATACTTTTCAGCATGCACCTGAGAATTTTACAATTTTAACCTGAACTAAAGTGGTAATGCCGTTGTATGTTTAATTTTTTGCAATGGAATCTCAGTTTTTACATTCTGAATTCCTGAGATTTTATTTAAATGTTGAATTTGAAACTTACGATAAGCATCTAAATCTGCCACAACGATTCTCAAAAAAAAGTCACAATCTCCAGACATAAGTTGACACTCCACCACTTCAGGTAAATTCTTCACTGCATCCACAAACTGATCTACAGTTTTTTCATCTTGCCCC
This sequence comes from Acinetobacter pollinis, assembly GCF_015627175.1. Classification (GTDB taxonomy): domain Bacteria; phylum Pseudomonadota; class Gammaproteobacteria; order Pseudomonadales; family Moraxellaceae; genus Acinetobacter; species Acinetobacter pollinis. The sequence goes on from NZ_VTDQ01000019.1 coordinate 7,255, forward strand.
TTTAACCAAATTCTTGCAAATACCGTCAAACCTAAATTTACTTTTAGAGGTTCAATTAATGCAACATACCGCTGTATTATTCCATCGTCTTCTAACTGTTTAACACGGCGCAAACAAGGTGATGCTGACAAGCCAACTCTTATCGCAAGCTCATTATTTTGTAATTTCCCTTCCTCTTGTAATACCCGTAAAATTCTGATATCTGTTTTATCCACATTGATCCCTAAGCATAAAATGCTAAAATTTAAATTATTATTAAAATAATATACCATTTTAGCGTTTTTAAAAGCTAATTTAAGCGACAAATATCTTTAATTAAAACATAAAATAGATTTTCAAATAAAATTTTCATGCATCCTAAAACACCATGTTCATATTCAGAAATACAAGTCAAACCATTTACGAAACTTCTGACTTTGTTTCCTTTAAACGAGGAATAAAAATGTCTATCCCTATTTTATTGGGGATTATTCCTTTTGCACTGGTTTTAGGAACGCAAGCGGCGCAAAAAGGTTTCAGTACGCTTGAAATTCCACTACTTACAGGACTGAACTTCGCAGGCGGTTCAGAGTTTGCCATTTTAGAAATGTGGACAAATCCACCTCAAATTATGATGCTTATTTTTATTACTTTTTTAGTTAATAGCCGGCATCTTTTAATGGGTGCAAGCTTGGTTCCGTATTTAAAGCACCTTCCAAATAAAAAAGTTTTACCGGCATTATTTTTTATGTGTGACGAGAGCTGGGCTTTAAGCATTGCTGATGCCAAGCGGCATCATCGAGGCCGTATTGAAGATGCCTTCAACTTTTCTTTTTATGCTGGTTTATGTTTTTCTTTATACATCATGTGGGTGGTCTTCACTACTTTTGGTGGTGTCATTGGTTCTGTATTAGGAGATATTACTCGCTGGGGATTTGATATGGCATTTCCAGCAGTGTTCTTGGTACTACTTCGAGGCATGTGGACAGGTGTGCGAAATGCCATACCATGGCTTGTTAGTTTAGTGGGTGCTATTTTCGCCTACATGTATTTACCTCAGGGGTGGTATGTTCCTGTAGGTGCGATTTCTGGAATTGTGGCTGCCATTATTATGACAGGAGATGAAAAGTGATTCATAGTACAACACTTATAGCAATTCTCCTGATTGCTGCAACCACTTATTTAACACGCGTTCTTGGTTATGTAGTCTTAAAAAATCGTACATTAACGCCAAGACAAAAAAAGGTATTAGACATTGTGCCTGGATGTGTGCTTATTTCTGTCATTGCACCTTATTTCGTAAGTAGCCATATTTCAGATATGCTTGCTATTATTATTACTGTTTTCGCAGCAACACGCTTTTCACTTTTACCAACTGTTGTTATTAGTATGGTCTCAACCGCATTGCTCAGGCTCATCCTAGTTTCATAAATAGATTACGGGGCATTATTCTGCCCCATATTTCAATGCGCATTAAAAGAATCACATAAATCGAGTAACCGATTTGCATAACCCCATTCATTGTCATACCACGCATAAACTTTGGCCTGACGCCCAACCACCATGGTTTGTGTTAAATCGACTACCAGCGAATAAGGTAAGTGATTAAAATCGCTCGATACTAAATAATCTTCTGTATAAGACATAATTTCAGTATATTTTTCACATGCTGCATGCTTAAAAGCTTCATTTAAAGCATCTACAGTAATTTCAGACTGCGCAATAAATGTTAAATCAATTGCAGCAACATTTAAAGTTGGTACTCGAATGGAATACCCTTCTATACGATTTTCCATTTTAGGTAAAACTTGTTTTAGTGCACCGAGCGCACTTGAAGTGGTTGGAATAATATTATGTCCAGACGCGCGCGCACGGCGTAAATCACGGTGAGCATGATCGAGTACAGCTTGATCTGTTGTCACAGCATGTATTTCAGTCATCAATGCACTTTCAATACCAAACTCATCGTCTAAAATTTTTACAAGTGGAACTAAAGCTTGTGTCGTACAAGATACACTTGAAATTACTTGGTCAGAAACTTTCACATCGTGATGATTTACTCCGTATACAATTGCAGCATCAACATGATCAAACGGTGCTGCACCAATAATTACGCGTTTTGCACCAGCATTGAGATGTTTTTGAGCACCTTCACGAGAACGAAATAAGCCAGTACATTCCAACACGACATCAATACTTAGGCTATTCCAAAGTAAAGCTTCAGGTTCTTTAATGTTTAGGCATCGGATGCACAACGATTGATCTAAGTATTCTACGTTTAAATATGTGGCGTCTTGCTCACGAATAATACGAACACAACCCTTAAATGTCCCATGCGTAGTATCGTATTTAAACAAATGTGCCAATGTTTCAACATCTGCAATATCATTAATCGCAATAATATCAAATGTAAAATGCTTTGGATTTTCAAACCATGCTCTCACAACATTACGTCCAATTCGTCCAAACCCATTAATTGCGATTCGTTGCATGACCTACCCTTATCATTCAATCATTTAAAAACAGGGTTATGTTAAAGCAACTTTTCTTATAATGAATCAAGTTATTTTACTTATTGTCATATTTATAACCCTTTCATTGCAAAAGCATTGGTCATATAGGTATTTTTAGTTATACTTTTATGCCTTTGAAAAATTTAACAGCGATATCGCACCAAGCAAACTGCTTAAACGATATGGCTCTACTATAGAACTAAATGGAGTGACTTGTTGTGAGTACACGTATGACGTCTGCTGAAATTCGTGAAGCCTTTTTGCATTTCTTTGAAACAAAAGGTCATACACGTGTCGCATCGAGCTCTCTCGTTCCCGCCAATGACCCAACATTGCTGTTCAATAATGCAGGAATGAATCAGTTTAAAGACTGTTTATTGGGACTGGAAGATCGAGGCTATACACGCGCTACCTCTGCACAAAAATGTGTACGTGCAGGCGGGAAACACAATGACCTTGACAATGTTGGTTATACCGCACGTCACCATACATTCTTTGAAATGCTGGGTAACTTCTCATTTGGTGACTACTTTAAACGTGATGCAATTCAATTTGCATGGGAATTTTTAACGTCAGTTTTAAAACTAGAAAAAGATCGTCTCTACGTCACTATATATCATACAGATGATGAAGCATTTGATATTTGGAACCAAGAAGTCGGTATAGAAAGCAGCCGAATTATTCGTATCGGTGACAACAAAGGTGCAAAATATGCATCTGATAATTTTTGGACAATGGGTGATACAGGCCCTTGTGGACCATGTTCAGAAATTTTCTATGATCATGGCGATCACATTTGGGGTGGTTTACCTGGCACACCTGAAGAAGATGGCGACCGCTTTATTGAAATTTGGAATATTGTATTCATGCAGTTTAACCGTACTGCCGACGGTGAACTACACTCCCTTCCTGCGCCATCAGTCGATACTGGCATGGGCTTAGAACGTGTGGCTGCAGTACTTCAACACGTAAATTCAAACTATGAAATTGATATTTTCCAACATCTTCTAAAAACTGCCGCAGAAATTGTTGGTATTAAAGATGAAGGACAACCTTCATTACGCGTCATTGCAGACCATGCCCGTTCTTGTAGTTTCTTAATTGCAGATGGTGTATTGCCTGGTAACGAAGGTCGTGGGTATGTATTACGTCGTATCATACGTCGTGCAATTCGCCACGGTCATAAACTTGGTGCAACGGGTACATTCTTCTACAAGATGCTTCAACCACTTATTGATGTCATGGGAGATGCTTACCCTCAGTTAGTTGAAAATCGTGACCGCATTGAAAATGCTCTCATTAAAGAAGAAGAGCAATTTGCAAAAACACTAGAACAAGGACTTAAAGTACTTGAAGGTGAACTTGCACAACTTCAAGGTAACCTTATTCCAGGTGAAGTTGTATTTAAACTTTACGACACATACGGCTTCCCAGCAGATTTAACTGCCGATATTGCACGTGAGCGTGATTTAACCATTGATGAATCTGGCTTTGAAACTGAAATGGCAGCACAACGTCAACGTGCACGTGATGCTGGTAAGTTTAAAGTAGACTATAACAATATTGTAAAAGTTGATACACCTACTCAATTTGAAGGCTATCAAGCGACTCAAGGTCAAGGGAAAATTCTTGCGATCTATAAAGATGGCCAACAAGTTGATGAAGTCCAAGAAGGTGATGAAGCACTTATTGTGTTAGATAACACACCATTTTATGCAGAAAGTGGTGGTCAAGTTGGCGATACAGGTATCTTCAAAAATGATACAGGTATTTTCGAAATCCTAGACACACAAAAATCTGGAACTGCTTTTATACATCAAGGTGTGATTACTGTAGGTCATCTACGTGTAAATCAGCAAGTCAATGCCAATGTCGAAACAAAATTACGTCAAGCCATTTCTCGTAATCATTCTGCGACACATCTGCTTCATGCAGCATTACGTAAAATTCTAGGTACACATGTAGAGCAAAAAGGCTCATTGGTTGCATCCGATATTTTACGTTTTGATTTTTCAAATGATCAACCTGTCACATTTGAGCAACTTCAAGAAATTGAACGCCTTGTTAACCAAGAAATTATTGCCAATACACCTGTAGTTACTGAAGTTTTAGATATTGAAACAGCTAAAACGAAAGGTGCGATGATGCTTTTTGGCGAAAAGTATGGTGAAACTGTACGTGTACTTACTATGGGTACAGTACATGATGAAAAACCTTTCTCTATTGAGCTATGTGGCGGTATTCATGTTGGCTATACAGGGCAAATTGGTTTATTCAAAATTACATCTGAAGGTGGCGTTGCAGCAGGTGTTCGACGTATTGAAGCAGTCACAGGCAATAAAGCAATTGTGAATATGCAAAAAGCAGATACCACCATTCACCACATTAATGGACTGCTTAAAGCACAAAAAGACCAAACTATTGAGAAAGTTCAAGCAACTGTAGAGCATGCCACAAGCTTGCAAAAACAAATTGAACAACTCAATCAAAAACTTGCAAATTTGCAAGCTGTAGAACTTCTACAACATGTGAAAGAGATTCAAGGTCGCCAAACCTTAATTGCTTCACTTGAAAATGTAGATGCAAAATCACTTCGTCATTTACATGACAGTGTAAAATCTAAGTTAGACAATGCTGTTATTGTTTTAGCAGGTACACAAGATGATAAAGTAAGCTTACTCGCATCTGTTGCAAAGCAATACACGACTAACTTAAAAGCAGGCGATATTATCAAACATTTAGCATCTGAACTTGGTGGTAAAGGTGGTGGTAAACCTGACTTAGCACAAGGTGGCGCGCCACTGAACGAGAAGTTTAATCAGGTCATTGCAGACTTACCTGCATGGTTTGACCAACGTTAAGACTTTACTTTTGTGTAACTGACCCTGAATGCCTATCAGGGTCATGGCTTATATGGAATCATTATGGCATTAATCGTTCAAAAATATGGTGGTACTTCAATGGGTACTCCCGAGCGCATTTTAAATGTTGCTCGTCGTGTGAAACGTTGGCACGATCATGGCCACAAAGTGGTGGTAGTCGTATCAGCAATGAGTGGTGAAACGAACCGCCTACTCTCTCTCGCGAAAGCCATTACCGAAACACCTGATCCGCGTGAAATAGATCAGATGGTCTCTACCGGTGAACAGGTGACAATTTCCATGTTAGCTATGGCACTTAACTCTATTGGTGTTGAAGCTAAATCGTATACAGGCCGTCAAGTTGGTATAAAAACAGATAATGCCTTCACAAAAGCACGTATTGAATCTATTGATACTCAGTCAGCATCTGCTGATCTAGATAAAGGGCGTGTAATTGTAGTTGCAGGATTCCAAGGCATTGATGCTGATGGCAATACAACAACACTTGGTCGTGGTGGCTCAGATACAACAGGTGTTGCACTAGCTGCAGCTTTAAAGGCAGACGAGTGTCAAATTTATACCGATGTCGATGGTGTATACACCACAGATCCTCGTGTTGCACCTAAAGCGAAAAAAATTGATCGTATTTCATTTGAAGAAATGCTTGAAATGGCATCATTGGGGTCAAAAGTATTACAAATTCGCTCTGTTGAATTTGCCGGAAAATATCAGGTACCATTACGTGTATTATCAAGTTTCGATAATGAAAATGATGGTGCTTTCGATGATGAATTCAAACAAAACGTAGGTACATTAATTACAACTGAGGCAGAAGACAACATGGAACAACCTATTATCTCTGGTATTGCATTTAACCGTGATGAAGCAAAATTAACAATTTTAGGTGTTCCTGATGAACCTGGAATTGCTTCAAAAATTTTATCACCTATTAGCAATGCAAATATTGAAGTAGATATGATTGTTCAAAACATCGAAGAAGATGGAACAACTGACTTTACTTTTACTGTAAACCGCGTTGACTATGCAAAAGCAAAAAATATTTTAGAAACAATTGCTCAAAATATTAAAGCACGTGAAGTTTCTGGTCGAGATAACATTGTTAAAGTTTCAATTGTTGGTGTTGGCATGCGTTCACATGCAGGTGTTGCAAGCAAAATGTTTACAGCTTTAGCTGACGAACGTATCAATATACTTATGATTTCTACCTCAGAAATTAAAGTGTCTGTACTTATAGAAGAAAACTATTTAGAGCTTGCTGTACGTTGTTTACATACTGCTTTCGGTTTAGATCGTGAGCACGGCGAAAGTAGTGCTCGTGCATAATTTCTAAACAATTAGTGATCTCGTTGTAATAAGAATTGTTATAATTTTCTAGAGCCACTCTATTTTATATAGAGTGGCTCTGTTATATTAGATAAATATATTTGGAAATATTTTGCCATAAATTATAATATTTCATTATAAATTCGAATGACAAAATAAGTCCTAGAGGTTGTAGTTTTCTTTTCCTATATTCGTAGGCGAAATAGCTGCAGGTTTAGCGCTTAGCAAGGAGATAAACATGCTGATTCTGACTCGACGTGTCGGAGAAACTTTAATGATTGGGGATCAAGTCAGTGTGACAGTGCTTGGTGTAAAGGGAAACCAGGTACGTATTGGTGTAAACGCACCAAAAGAAGTGTCTGTTCATCGTGAGGAAATCTATCAGAGAATTCAACATGAGCGCGCGATGCATGAACATCTTCAACACATTGATCAAGATTATCAACCATCCTACTTCGATGAATATAATCAAGACAAATTTAATCGCTAATATTCAACGGTTAACTAAACATTAAAAGCGACTTTAGAAAGCCGCTTTTAATGTTTTATTTATTGTTGAACTTGTAGTTTCTTTATTGGGCTATAGCTTTTTCTATGGGCTTCAATAATGCCATGTTCCGCAATTGCAAGTAAATGTGCTTTTGTCGGATATCCTTTATGTTTAGCAAACCCATATTCTGGATATTGCTCATCTAACTCCACCATCTGCCGATCGCGTGTCACTTTTGCAAGAATACTTGCAGCACTAATTTCAGGATATAAAAGATCTCCCCCTACAATTGGGTGACATTCTATATCTAGCCCCTTAATCATCTGATTACCATCCACCCAAACTTGTTGAGGAGCATGAGTTAGCCCATCAACTGCTCTACGCATTGCCAAGAAGGTAGCTTGTAAAATATTTATTTCATCAATTTCATCATGCGTTGCTTCTGCAATTGACCATGCAAGTGCTTTTTCTTGAATTTCAACAAATAATTTTTCGCGTTTCTTTTCACTTAATTTCTTGGAATCGTTCAAGCCCACAATTGGATTTTTGGGATCTAATATAACCGCAGCTGCAACTACTGAACCTACCAATGGACCTCTACCCGCTTCATCTACACCAGCAATAATCATCATTTTAAGGCTTTTGCCATACAAGATGTGATTGTTTTTTCAATGACTTGATGTGCCAGTGTTGCTCGTGCGCTTTGATCTAAGGCCGCATTAGCAAGATCCATAACCGTTACACTTTGTGGAGCCTGATCGCTTACACATCCACATGTATTGTTTTGGACAGTTTGTTGCTGTGAGGTACTCATAACCTTACTTGCAACTTGCCACGCTTGCATTTTGTTCATTTCATTTACACATTTTGCGTCAATGGCTATTTTAAGTGCTGTCATACCAATTTGCTGTGTCATGCCTTGTGCAGTCGATGTATCTGATCCGCTAGATGAGCCTCCAGTACCCGTAACACATGCACTCAACATAAGAGCCATTGGCACCAAGCACAGTAATTTTTTATTCATCAGTTTTACCCTATTATCAGATCATCTATTTTGAAGAAATCTACAAAAATAAAATACACTTATCAATGTAGTTCGAGCATATTTAAGCCAAACTAGAGAACTTTATCGTTGCAAATTCTGCAACACACCGTTGTATATTTGTATGTTGTGATTAAATTGCACCATTTATATTGTATACAGACCATTATTTCTGTTCCTTATTAGAGAATTTCAAATGTCTGCCAGACCGCAATATTACACACGTACGGCACAAATTTTACATTGGCTTATGGCCGCAATTTTTATTACTGCATGGTTTATTGGTTTCTATAGTGGCAATTTTTTAAACTATGATACAGACGGGGCATTCAAAGGTAATGTAATTACATTGCATAAAAACATCGCGACACCAATCCTTTTTTTAATTGTAATACGCATATTTTGGCGATATACGCACCCAACTCCTGCTCTTCCAGAAAATATGTCTGCACCAATGAAAAAAATGGCACACGTCATTCACTGGATTCTATATCTTATTCTATTAGCACTTCCTATTACAGGGTGTTTATTTAGTTGGTCTGCAGGTCATCCAGCGCCAGTACTTTACTTATTTAACTTACCAACGCTCATTGAGCCTAACCCACAAATTACTGCAATTGTAAAACCGATCCATGTCTATCTTTCGTGGTTCGCAGGATTGCTGATTGTTGTACATATTCTTGCTGCTTTAAAACATCATTTCGTAGATCGGGATAATGTCCTTAGAAGTATGACCTCTCAACAAACCAAAGACTAAAGAAAGGCACTCATTGAGAGTGCCTTTTTTCTATTTTATATTAAAGCGATTGAATCTTCTCAATCCATTTTTGCTTCTGTGCTTCTGGTAAAAATGACGCTTCGAATGAATTAATTGCGAGTTGCTTAATTCTTGTTTCACCAAGATCTAAAGCATCATCAATAGCGTAAAAATTTTCATTTAGATAACCACCAAAATAAGCTGGATCGTCTGAATTCACCATTACACATAGACCTAAATCCAATAATCTCTTAATATTATGCTCTTTCATATTCTGAATAACACACAGCTTTAAGTTACTTAAAGGACAAACTGTTAAAGGCATTCTTTCCTCAATAAGACGCTTTAATAGTTGAGGATCTTCTTCAGATCGAACACCATGATCAATACGATTAACTTTTAGTAGATCAAGAGCTTGCCAGATATACTCTGCAGGCCCCTCTTCTCCCGCATGAGCAACGATTAAAAAACCCTCATCTTTTGCTTTACGAAATACTCGTTCGAATTTTACAGGTGGGTGTCCTAACTCACTCGAGTCTAGTCCAACACCAATAATATGATCTTTAAATGGCAATGCCTGTTCTAAGACAACAAAAGCATCCTCTTCGCTAAGATGTCTTAAAAAACACATGATAAGCTCAGAGGAAATATTTAACTGCTCCTTTGCATCTTGGCATGCTTTAAAAATACCATTGAAAATAGTTTCAAATGAAATACCACGCACGGTATGCGTTTGAGGGTCAAAAAATATTTCTGTATGTACTACATGGTCTTCTTTACATTTCTGAAGATAAGCCCACGTCAAATCATAAAAATCTTTTTCATAAATCAGAGCTTGTGCACCAGCATAATAAATATCTAGAAATGATTGTAAATTATGAAAATTATATGCTTGTTTAACTTCATCAACAGTTTTATAAGGAATGTTTACCGCATTTCTCTGAGCAATTTCAAACATTAATTCAGGTTCAAATGTTCCCTCAATGTGTACATGTAACTCTGCTTTTGGTAATGCTTGAATTAAGTTTTGTTGATTCATTAAAAACCCTCATAATAAAAAAGGGTGTAATCACAATTACACCCTATTGCGTACTTCAACTAAGTATTAGCCACCAAATAAAGCGAACTTCAATACCCACAAGCCAGCAATAATCCATGCCATCCAATGTACAGATGCTGCTTTTCCTGTCAAGAGTTTAATCACTGCATAGCTAATAAAACCGACTGCAATACCATCTGCAATTGAATATGCAAAAGGCATAAATACTATTGTTAAAAAGGCAGGTACAGCCTCTGTTACGTCATTCCACTCAATCTTTGTAATCCCTTGAATCATCAAAACACCCACAAATAAAAGTGCAGGCGCTGTTGCAAAGCTAGGTACAGATTGCGCAAGTGGAGATAAAAATAGACACCCTAAAAATAATAGGGCAACGACTACGGCTGTTAAACCTGTACGTCCGCCTGCTGCTACACCAGATGCAGATTCAATATAAGGTGTTGTAGAAGATGTACCTAATGCAGCGCCTGCTACAATCGCTGTAGAATCTGCCATAAGTACTTTCTTCAGACGTGGAATTTTACCATCATCTTTAATAATTCCTGCGCGATGGGCAACCCCCACAAGAGTCCCTGTAGAGTCAAATAAATCTACCAAGAAAAATACAAAAATAACGCCAATTAATGTGCCACTAAATAGCCCTGAAAAATCCATTTGTAGTAATGTTGGTGTAATAGATGGGATCGCACCTACAATTCCCTTAAATTGATTTAAGCCCATAAAGGTAGAAATTGCCGTGACGACCAAAATACTAATAATAATTGCACCGCGAACACGAAAATGGTGCATTGCAACTATAAGAAAGAGTCCTAGCATTGCAAGTAATGCTTTAGGATCTTTTACATCTCCTAAACCTACAGTGGTTGCCTGATTAGCAACAATAATACCTGCATTTTTCAGTGCAACAAGCGCTAAAAAGAGCCCTATGCCGCCACCAATTGCAAATTTTAATGACATAGGAATCGCATTGACGATAATTTCACGTACACGAACTAAACTAATTGTAATAAATACGATTCCCGACATAAACACTGCAGCAAGCGCAGTTTGCCATGGAATATGCATCCCTAGACATACAGAGTAAGCAAAATAAGCATTAAGCCCCATGCCTGGTGCAAGTGCAATTGGATAATTTGCAAGTAAGCCCATAACGAGACAACCCGTTGCTGCGGCAATACATGTTGCAACAAATACGGCTCCATGATCCATACCTGTTGCAGAAAGAATAAGAGGATTCACAATAATGATATAACACATGGTTAAGAATGTTGTGATACCTGCAACAGCTTCTGTTTTTACAGATGTGTTATTCTCGGTAAGTTTAAAAAAACGCTCAAGTAAACCGGCGGAAGGTTGAGGAGTCGCCATAAAAAGCCTCTGTTAAATTTTACTTGTTTCACACTGTGAATTGTCATTCAGTTACGAAACGAACTTGCTTATTGCATAGCAAAATTGATGCCATCTGAAGTGTAAACGCCATTTAGGCAGAATGAATTTTTATAGGCGCACTGTCTCATTAAAAAAAGCTGCAAAATGCAGCTCATTCTTCCGATAAAATGCCTAATGATCATTCAACGGCAAATGTATTACTTGTGTAAGTATATCATAAGTCTAGAAAATAAAACTTGTGAAGCATGTAATTTCTTCTTCATGTTTTTTAAATTCAATTTAAAAATAACAACTTAAATATAATTTGGTTTGATTAAAAGATCATTAATAAATCATGTTCTAAACCAAATACTGCCCAAGCGTTACTCGATCATTACCACCGTAATCTTTAACAGTGGAAACATTAGAAAATTTGGCATCTTTAAAATAACTTTGTACTTCTTTTGCTTGATCATATCCATGTTCAAGCACAAGCCATCCTCCGTTATAAAGCCATAATGATGCACCCGCAATAATTTCAAACAAATCTGCCAAACCATTTTCGCTACTTGCAAGTGCGCGATAGGGTTCTGTTTCTAAACCCACTAAATGCTCATCATCTTCAGCAATATAAGGAGGATTTGAAACAATTAGATCAAACCTTTGTTTAGGAATGGATGTATACCATTCACTGCACAAAAATATGACATTTTTAAGCGCATGTTTTTGTGAATTTTCTTGTGCAACTTCAAGTGTGGGTGCATATATATCTGTTGCCAGTACAAACCAATCAGGTCGTTCGTACGCTAAAGATAGTGCAATTGCCCCTGATCCAGTTCCCATGTCTATTATTGAAGCAGTCTTAGGTAAATTTAAGCTTAATATAGTTTCAATAACAACTTCAGTATCGGGTCTTGGAACCAAAGTATCTTGAGTGACTTTTAGATCAAGAGTCCAAAAAGGTTGAGAACCTATAATATAAGCTAAAGGTTCTCCTTGAGCTAACCGTTTTAATGATTGCTTATATAAGACGATTTGCGAATCAGTTAAACAGTCATCTGAGTGGATTTTTAATTCAAAGGCATTCAACTTTAAGATATGCTCAAGCAACCAACTTGCTTCTTGGCGCTCATAACTATCTGCTTCTCCGTAAAGTAGAAGTGCTTGTGCAATCTTCATGACTTAGCCACCATTTTGCTGTGCAAGTAAGGCCAATTGATCTGCCTGATACTCTCTATGCAAACTGTCTAATAACTCGTTCAAATCGCCCTCTACAATTGCTTCAAGTTTATAGAGTGTCAAATTGATACGGTGATCCGTCATACGACCTTGAGGGTAATTATAAGTACGAATACGCTCCGAGCGATCTCCAGAACCAACTAAATCACGGCGCATTTCTGATGTTGCATTTTCTTGTGCTTGGCGTTTCGCATTTTCTAAACGTGAAGCCAATAAAGCCAAAGCTTTTGCTTTATTTTTATGTTGTGAACGCTCTTCTTGACACTCAACAACAACCCCACTCGGAATATGTGTAATACGCACAGCTGAGTCTGTCTTGTTAATATGCTGCCCACCTGCCCCAGATGCACGATAAGTATCAATTCTTAAATCTGAAGGATTAATTTCAACAGTAGTATCCACATCCACTTCAGGTAAAATTGCTACAGTACATGCAGAAGTATGTACACGGCCTTGTGACTCTGTTGCTGGAACACGTTGAACACGGTGTGCACCACTTTCAAACTTCAAACGACCATAAACTCCATCACCATTTACACGACAAATGACCTCTTTATAACCGCCATGCTCTCCCTCATTTTCTGAAAGAACTTCAACTCTCCAGCCTTTGGTTTCTGCATACTTAGTATACATGCGAAATAAATCACCAGAGAAAATCGCGGCTTCATCACCACCTGTTCCCGCACGAATTTCTAAATAGGCAGCATTTGCATCATTTGGATCTTTAGGAATCATGAGAATATTTAGACGATCTTCCAATTCTGCAATCGTTGCTTGATTCTCTTTAATTTCCTCTTGAGCCATTTCTTTAAAGTCAGGATCAGATAACATTTCTTCAGCAGTTTTGATATCTGCCTCAGCCTGACAATAACTGTGCCAAACCTCAGTTAACTCGGTTAAATCACTATGCTCACGTGACAATTGACGAAAACGCTTATTGTCAGAAATGACTTCAGCATCTGCTAACAGTGCAGTTAATTCTTCGTGTCTATCAGAAAGTTGTTCTAATCGTAGACGTAACGAGTCTTTCATTATCTATCAATCTCAAATCAAAGTGTGATGGAGAGCCATACACAAACATTATTTCATTGCGCATAGTTTAACGATTCTTCATCAAAAATCATAGAATTATCAAAATACGCAGTGAAAGCGGCTCACAACCACATTTCAATTTAAAAATAATGGTGCTTTAATGCGCTTTTGCTTCTTCCACCATGGTAAATTTATTACAAATTGCGATGCTTAATAAGCAAATCGCAATGCCTGAAAAGACAAAAGTAAGACCCACATGCTGTCCAACAAACCCAATGAGTGCTGGCCCGCAAAGCACACCTGAATAAGCAATACTTGAAACATAAGACAATGCTTGCGCTTTAGGCATATAGTTCTGACGCCCCACTCTTGAAAAAAGTACAGGCACAACATTTGAAGAACCTAATCCGACCAAAGCATATCCCAATAAAACCAAATGCCAAACTGGAGCAATAACCACAATAGTCATTCCTAAAGTGGCACAGATAGAACTAAATAGAATTAAATTCTTTTCTCCAAACCATCTCATCATATGATGACCAGAGAAACGTCCGATTGTCATAGTAATGGCAAAAAAACCATATGCTAAGCCTGCAATAGATAGTGGTACTTGATAGTTGGTAGTTAAATAAACACCACTCCAATCAAGTGCAGCTCCTTCTGTTAAAAACGTAATGAAACACATCATTCCTAATACTAAAATTATAGGATGAGGAATACCAATTTTTTTCTTTTTCTTAGGGACCTCATCATTGTCTTTGTCACTATTGTCTGCAACATGGGTCAATCCTGCCGGTGCAGAAAATAAAGCAATAAGTGCAACTAAAACACTTAATACATAAGCACTATGTAATGCACTTAGATGAATAGACAGTAATCCTGTCATCGTTAAGGCTGAAACGAGTCCACCTAAACTACACATTCCATGAAAGTTTGACATCAATGGTTTAATACTTTTCTTTTCAACTAAAACTGCCTGTAAATTAATAGCAACACCGGTCGCCCCAGAAGCCATACCAAATACTGTAAGCACAGCAGCCATTGCAAATATATTATTTAATCCACCAATTAATGGTAAAGAAAGCACAAAAATAATAGATGCAAGTGAAATAATAAAACGACAGCCTACACGTTGGATCATCATACCAGCGAGTGGCATTGCCAACATAGAACCAATTCCAATACACAAAATCAGTAGCCCAAGACTTTCATGATCAAGTCCTAAACGATGTTTTACAAAAGGAATAAGTGGCGCCCATGAGGCCATTGCAAAACCCAAATTAAAAAAACTGAGCCGAGTTGCCCGACGCTGTACAGGCGTTTTAGACAAAAAATTTCTATTCAACATTTTAAAAGCTGGCATAGGGTAATCAACCTATTCAAGTGGGTTGGGTTGGCAATGAATATATTTATTTTAAAGCGATGAATTATAACATCATTTGTTATTTTATGAGATTATACTATATCATTTACATGACATCAAAAGTGCATATTTATCGTACTTTTATGTTGGTTAATTTTTCTATACCTTTTCTTGTAAAAATAACACACAAATACACTGCAAACTTGCTTGCGTTATAGTATAACGAATCTATGATTGATAATATTTCACTTTAGATTGTCCAATGAAAATTAAACACCTAAACACGTATAGTCTTTTTTTGGGTTTTTTCATTCTTGGCGGTTGTGTATCTCAGCAGACCACTATTCCTGTTAAAACAGTACAAAAAGCACCTGTACAATCTGTACCACTCATTCCTCAGCCAATTGAAAAAATACCAACGCTTACTATAGAAAAGTCAATTCGACAGCCTACACCAGAAACTTATCTCATGTGGCTAAACCAAGCAGATAATCAACAACTTTTAAATTCATACAAAGCATTTTTAAGTAGGAATCAAGCAGATTTCATTGTTCCAGATTATCAAATGCTTCGTTCAGCAAGAGATTGGCAACAATGCAACTATACAGAGTATGAGGTTCCACCTCCTGAAGTTTGGCAAAACGCTGTACCTACTTTGCAATTACTTAGATATTTACGTCAACAAGGTATTATTTCAAACATAGAAGTGACCTCTAGCTATAGATCTCCATTTTTAAATAAATGCGCAGGAGGTGCAAAAGCTTCTAGCCATGTTCGCAATGCTGCTATTGATTTTAGAATTGGGCCACCACAACCCACACCAGAAGATGAGTTTGCAATTCTAGAAAGCAAAAAGAAATTATGTCGCTTTTGGCAACAATATGGTAAAGATTTTAATATGGGCTTAGGTGTATATGAATCTGGTCAAATTCATATTGATACTATTGGATATCGCACATGGGGTTATAGCCATTCATGGCGTAGTTCATTATGCGGAGAGATTATTCCTTAAGATATGACGACATAACCAATTGTGTTATATTATAACATATCAATAGCATTTATATCGCCTTATGTCTCTTCCAGATATTTCTAAAAACCATCTTGCACTACATACTTACCCATTGACTTGGGTAGGTATGGAAAATATTGCATTACCTTTAACTTATTTAGATATACCTATTGAATGTCTTATAGATATTCATATTAATTTACCAAAGGCCAAGATTAAAGGCATTCATATGTCTCGGCTCTATTTGGAGTTACAAAAACTTCGACATTTAGATCAAGCCAGCCTACAAAAAACATTGCAAGACATTCAAACTACACATCAAGACTGCAATACAAATGAGGTTCGCCTAAGTATGCAGTTTAATCTTCCTCTTCAACGGATCTCTATAAAAACAGAGGGTTTATCAGGATGGAAATACTACAAAATTCAGCTAACAGCTCTCTTTAAAGCAAATGTTTTTTCTATGACTGCCTCTATAGATATCGATTATTCATCAACATGTCCATGTTCTGCATCTTTATCACGCCAATTACTCAAAGAACAATTTTGCAATGATTTTTCAAAAAACTCGCACTTAAATCCTCAAGATGTTGCATTATGGCTAGAAAAAAATGGCTCTATTGCTACCCCTCACAGTCAAAGAAGTATTGCATCTATTACATTAAACAATCATCTAGATTTTATGACCATCATTGATCTCATTGAAAAAACTCTACAAACAGCAACTCAAACGGCTGTAAAACGTGCAGATGAACAGGCTTTTGCCCAAAGAAATGGAGAGAATCTTATGTTTGTAGAAGATGCCGCACGACGTATTGGCCATGCGTTAGCATCTAAAAACTATGAAGGATGGAATATCAAAGTTACGCACCAAGAGAGCCTACACTCTCACAATGCTGTCGCCTATTTGGACGAAATAACGCTCAAAGAAGCTTAACTAATACGGCGTTTTAAACCTGTAATTTGTAAAATACGCGTTGAGATTTCTTCAATAGACATTTCTGAAACATTCAAATAAGGAATTCCCTCAGAAATATAAATCCCTTCTACGGCGCGTAGCTCCATTTGACATTGGTTATAGCTTGCATAACGACTTCCTGCTCTACGCTCTGTTCGAATTGCAACCAAACGATCTGCATCAATCATTAAACCAAACAGTTTATGCTTATGCTCTCTTAATACTTTAGGCAAACGGTTATCGTCTAGGTCTTCTTCTGTAAGTGGATAATTTGCAACACGAATACCAAACTGTAAAGATAGATAAACCGATGTCGGTGTTTTTCCTGAACGAGAAACACCGATCAGAATAATATCAGCTTTGTCATAATGTCTTGTTCTTGCACCGTCATCATTATCTAATGCAAAATGAACTGCATCTATACGTGCTTTATAATACTCTGTATCCGTCACAGCGTGCGTCTGACCAATTAAAGTGGTTGGCGAGGTTTCTAGTTCTTGCTCAAGCTTACTAATTAAACCTTCAAATACATCTAAGTTAACCGCATTTGCAGTATTAATAATATTTCTAACGTTTGGGTCAACCAAAGTATCAAAAACTAACGGCAATTTGCCTTTTTCCTGTGCACAAGCATTAATTTCTTCAACAACTCTTAAAGCGGCTTCTTCAGAAGAAATATAAGGAATAATACGTACATCAAAATCGACATTAGGGAACTGTGCTAAAAGTGAATGTCCTAGAGTTTCTGCTGTAATTGCTGTGCCATCGGAAATAAAAAACACACTTCTTTCAATTTGTTTACTTTCAGGCATCAAAAAACTCCTCAAATATTTGTCTTAAGCCGTTATATTCTTTATAGTAAGCCATCTTACATAACAATGGCTTGCTTCACATCAAAAAGCTAAGCTCTTTTATGTTATTAACATGAGCAGATAACAAATCACATACTGCAGCAGTGGAGAGACTACTTTGGAATCGCGCGTAATTGGTCTAGAAAAATTAGGAAAGCATGATGTTGAACTCGTAGGTGGGAAAAACTCATCTTTAGGGGAAATGATCAGCCACCTTTCTAATGCAGGTGTATCTGTACCAGGTGGTTTTGCCACAACTGCTGCAGCATATCGTGAATTTCTTGAACAAAGTGGCCTAAATGCAAAAATTCAAGCAGAGCTTGAGCAACTAGATGTTGATAATGTCGTTGCCTTAGCAGAAACAGGTGCAAAAATTCGTCAATGGATCATTGATACACCTTTAACTGAAGCTCTTGAAAAAGATGTTCGTGAAGCATTCGCTGCACTTTCTAGTGGTAACCCAGATATTGCTGTTGCTGTACGCTCTTCTGCAACTGCTGAAGATTTACCAGATGCATCATTTGCAGGACAACAAGAAACCTTCTTAAATATTCGTGGTATAGATAATATTTTAATTGCTATTAAAGAAGTATTTGCTTCTTTATTTAACGATCGTGCAATTGCTTACCGTGTACACCAAGGTTTCGACCATAAACTTGTTGCATTATCAGCAGGTATCCAACGTATGGTACGTTCAGAAACTGGTGCTGCAGGTGTTATGTTTACACTAGATACAGAATCAGGTTTCAGAGATGTTGTATTTATTACATCATCATACGGACTTGGAGAAATGGTTGTACAAGGTGCTGTAAACCCAGATGAATTCTATTTATCTAAGCCATTATTAAAAAATGAAAAACATGCAGTCGTTCGTCGTAATCTTGGTTCTAAACACCAAAAAATGATTTATAGTTCAGATGCTTCTGCAGGAAAATCTGTATCTATTGTCGAAGTTGAAAAACAAGAGCGTCAACAATTTTCCTTAACAGACCAAGAACTACATGAGCTTGCAAAACAAGCAATGATCATTGAGTCACATTACGGCTCACCAATGGACATTGAATGGGCAAAAGATGGAGATGATGGTCGTCTCTATATTGTACAAGCACGTCCAGAGACAGTAAAAAGCCGTCAAAATGCAAATACTATGGAACGCTACCTTCTTAAACAAAAAGGTAATGTGATTGCAGAAGGTCGCTCTATTGGTCAACGTATTGGTTCAGGTAAAGTGCGTATCGTGACATCTATTGATGAAATGGATAAAGTACAGCCAGGTGATGTACTCGTTTCAGACATGACAGATCCTGACTGGGAACCTGTAATGAAACGTGCTGCTGCGATTGTTACTAACCGTGGTGGTCGTACTTGCCATGCTGCAATTATTGCACGTGAACTTGGCGTACCTGCAATTGTTGGCTGTGGTAATGCAACTGAACTACTCAAAGATGGTCAAGCGGTAACCGTGTCATGTGCTGAAGGTGATACAGGCTTTATCTATGAAGGTCAGTTGGATTTTGAAATCCAACGTAATTCAATTGAGTCTATGCCAAAGCTACCATTCAAAATTATGATGAATGTAGGCAACCCAGACCGTGCTTTTGACTTTGCACAAATTCCAAATGAAGGAATTGGTCTTGCACGTCTTGAGTTCATTATTAACCGCATGATCGGTGTGCATCCTAAAGCTTTACTTAATATTGACAGCTTACCACGTGAAACACGTGCAGCAGTTGCAACACGTACAGCAGGTTATAATTCTCCTGTAGAATTTTATGTTGAAAAAATCGTAGAAGGTGTTGCTACCCTTGCCTCTGCTTTTGGTGATAAGCCTGTAATCGTTCGTATGTCTGACTTTAAGTCAAATGAATATGCTAACCTTATTGGTGGTAAATTATACGAACCTGAAGAAGAAAACCCTATGTTAGGTTTCCGTGGTGCAAGTCGCTACGTTTCAGATAATTTCCGTGATTGCTTTGAACTAGAATGTCGCGCACTGAAAAAAGTTCGTGATGAAATGGGATTAACCAATGTTCAAATCATGATTCCATTTGTACGTACAGTCAAAGAAGCTGAACGTGTCATTGAGTTACTTGCAGAAAATGGTTTAAAACGTGGTGAGAATGGCCTCAAAGTCATTATGATGTGTGAACTACCAACAAATGCATTATTGGCTGACCAGTTCCTACAACACTTTGATGGTTTCTCAATTGGCTCAAACGATTTAACACAATTAACACTTGGCCTAGATCGTGACTCAGGTATCGTATCTCAACTCTTTGATGAACGTGATGAAGCGGTAAAAACACTACTTTCAATGGCTATTCAAGCATGTCGTAAAGCTGGAAAATATGTTGGTATTTGTGGTCAAGGCCCATCAGACCACCCAGATCTAGCACGTTGGTTAATGGAGCAAGGCATTGAGTCTGTATCATTAAATCCAGACTCTGTACTAGATACATGGTTCTTCTTATCAGATGAGAAAACTAAATAACTTTTAGTTAGCTTAAAAACATGTTAAAAAGACCCTTTATAGGGTCTTTTTATTTTGAGATGATCATTTTATGCAAATTTATTTAGCACGTAACAACCAACAGGCTGGGCCTTATACGTTAGAACAAGTGAATCAAATGCTTGCAAATCAGCAAGTATTACTGACAGATCTGGTTTGGCACACTGGTTTAAATGAATGGCATCCACTCGGTGAGCTCACTCAGGGTAAATTAAAGTATGAACCTGAAGGATATACAAGTCCATCTTCTATACCTACACAAAAACCTTTTCAGGAATCAAAACCCTCTACAACACTAGCAAGCATTCAAGCGCGTGCTTTAGCCAAAATCATAGATTTACTTTTATGGTTTCCTGCTTTTATGTTACCTTCTTTTTTCTTAGATAAAGAATCAGCCAGTCAGCTTGAGAAATTTCAAGGATCGACATTTAATCCAGAACTACAACAGCAAATTTTTCATATTATTCCTGCACAAGCTTGGCAAGCAATGATGGTTTATATTGTTGTCATGCTAGTCATTCAAGCAATTCTCATGAACAGAAAAGGACAAAGTATCGGTAAATTGCTGACTAAAATTAAAATTGTAGATTTAGAGACAGAGGGCCGTGTCAATCTAACCCGAATATTTCTGATTAGAAGTATAGTTTTTATCCTATTAAATATGTTCGCAATGCCTGTAATAACAATTTTAGACTATGCACTTGGCTTTGGTCGTAACAGACAGACATTACATGATCGTTTAGCAAAAACAAAAGTCATAAAAAAATCATAAAAACGTATAAAAAAGAGCCAACAAAAAGAAGTATTTAAAACACAAAAATATACAATAACACTTTATTTTATATCACTTTTTTAACATTTTTAATTTAAATCCAACTTTTTATGTTGGGTTTAAATTGCCTTTTTTTAAGTCTCGTAAATGTGGCGCACCTCCCGAATATAGGGCATAATGCCTTATAAAGTAGCGGTGTCACAGACTTTTAGTACAACTATTAGGGCATCCGTCACTATAATCGCTATCCCATTCTCACAAAACATAAATGGGACTCTTCACCGAGGTTGTAAAATGAGACAAACGATATTAGCTGTATTGTCTTTATCTGCGATTTCTACGCTCCTTACGGGGTGTGGTGGTGATTTAGTACTGCTAAACTCAAAAGGTCCAGTTGCAGAAGGTCTTAGCGGCCTCATGATGACTGCGATCTACCTTATGCTATTGGTGGTGATTCCATCTATCATCATGGCACTTTGGTTTGGTTGGAAATATCGCGCGTCAAATAAAGATGCAGACTATAAGCCTACATGGGCTCACTCAACGACAATTGAAATTGTTGTTTGGGGTATTCCTATCATTATTATTGCTATTTTAGCGTGGATTGCTTGGTGGGGTTCTCACCAATATGACCCATACCGTCCATTGAATGCAGAGTCTGATAAAAAGACACTCGATATTCAAGTGATTGCGGAACCATACAAATGGGTGTTTGTATATCCAGAGCAACAAATTGCAACAGTTAATGAAATCCGTTTCCCTGAACAAACTCCGGTGCATTTCCACATTACCTCTGACTTTACAATGAACTCGTTCTTCATTCCACAGTTAGCAGGTCAGATCTATGCAATGGCAGGTATGCAAACCCACCTACACGTTCTTGCAGACGAAACTGGTATCTTCCGTGGTTTCTCCGCTAACTATAGTGGTTATGGCTTCTCTCAAATGCATTTTAAAGCGCATAGCGTAACTCAGTCAGATTTTGACAAATGGGTAAGCAATGTGAAAGCTGGAAAAGGCACTGAGGATAATTCTACTGCGATTCAAAAGAGCACTTTAGATTTTGCAACATTACAAGGCTTACGTGATGGTGAACGTTCTACACACCAAATCGAAGGCATGCTTGCTGATGCAAAAACACCTAAAGAAAAAGCAATTGCTGAAGAAGCTGAACGTATGGGTCCATACCCTACAAAGCCACATCCAGTAACATACTATTCTTCAGTTGAACCGCAATTGTTCAGAAAAGTCATCGACAAGTACATGAGCAATTATCATGGTGCAGAAAAAGCTGATTCTTCTCACGCTAACATGCAACATATGGCTTCGGCAGGAGAATAAGATATGGACATGCTATTAGGTAAGATTGGATGGGGCGCCATCCCTAAAGAGCCAATTGTAATTGTTACTGCAATTATTATGGCGCTTGGTGCTATTGCAGTTCTTTCAGGTATTACTTATTTCAAAAAGTGGGGATATCTTTGGAAAGAATGGGCTACATCTGTAGACCATAAAAAAATTGGTATCATGTATATTCTTGTTTCTGTAATCATGCTACTTCGTGGCTTTGCAGATGCATTTATGATGCGACTTCAATTATTCCTTGCAAGCAATGGTAACCCTGGTTACTTACATCCAGACCACTATGATCAGATCTTCACTGCACACGGTGTAATCATGATCTTCTTTGTGGCTATGGGTCTTGTTGTTGGTTTAATGAACGTTATCGTGCCACTTCAAATCGGCGCACGTGACGTTGCATTTCCACTCCTGAACCAATTTAGCTTCTGGGCATTTGCAGGCTCTGCTGGCTTGATCATGGTCTCACTTGTACTCGGTGAGTTTGCTGCAACAGGTTGGTTAGCATACCCTCCTCTTTCTGGCATTCAATACTCTCCTGGCGTGGGTGTTGACTATTGGATCTGGGCATTACAGATATCAGGTTTAGGTACACTGCTTACAGGGGTTAACTTCCTTGTAACAATTATTAAAATGCGTGCGCCTGGCATGAAACTCATGGATATGCCGATTTTTACATGGACTGCTTTATGTACATGTGTATTAATCGTAGCAACATTCCCTGTGTTAACTGCTACTGTAGCAATGCTGACTTTAGACCGTTACTTTGACTTCCATTTCTTTACGAACGACCTTGGCGGCAGTCCAATGCTCTACGTAAACCTAATTTGGACATGGGGTCACCCAGAAGTATATATCCTAGTATTACCAGCATTTGGTGTTTACTCTGAGATTGTTCCTACTTTCTCACGTAAAGCACTGTTTGGCTATAAAACTATGGTATATGCCACTGTTGCAATTGCAGTACTTTCATTAATCGTTTGGTTACACCACTTCTTCACTATGGGTGCAGGAGCGAATGTAAATGCATTCTTCGGTATTATGACCATGATTATTGCAATTCCTACTGGGGTTAAAATTTTCTCTTGGTTATTTACCATGTATAAAGGTCGTATTACCTTTACATCTCCAATGCTTTGGACATTAGGCTTCCTAGTGACTTTCGGTATTGGTGGTTTAACAGGTGTACTTATGGCGGTTCCACCTGCTGACTTCCTTGTACATAACTCGTTATTCCTTATTGCTCACTTCCATAACGTAATTATTGGTGGTGTTGTATTCGGTCTCTTTGCTGCAATTACCTTCTGGTGGCCAAAAATGTTTGGCTGGAAGCTAAATGAAGCATGGGGCAAAGCATCATTCTGGTTCTGGTTCATCGGTTTCTATTTTGCATTTATGCCACTTTATATCCTTGGTTTCATGGGTATGACACGTCGCTTAAATACATATGACAACCCAGAATGGACGCCATATCTAGCAATTGCTATGGTTGGTGCAATCCTCGTTGCTATCGGTATTCTTTGCTTTATTATGCAAGTTGTAGTTGGTTTCTTACAACGTAACAATAACATTGACTATACTGGCGACGCATGGGATGGCCGCACATTTGAATGGGCTACATCATCTCCTGCTCCATTTTATAACTTTGCCTACATTCCAGATGGCGAGCATATCGATCGCTTCTGGTTAGATAAAGAAAATGGCGTTGCTTATATCAAACCAGAAAAATATGAAGATATTCATATGCCAACGAATCGTGCGGCTGGTTTTGTTATGGCAATACTAATTACAGTGTTAGGGTTTGCACTCATCTGGCATATTTGGTGGTTGGTATTTGTAAGCTTTGCTGCAACAATCATTACTTTAATTCGAAGTTCTTACACCAAAAAAGTTGACTACTACGTTCCTGCTGCAGAAGTTGAGCGTATTGAAAGTGAACGTTATGCCATTTTAGAAAAACACTTGAAGAAGGACTAAAACAATGGCTGAAGTACTTCATCAACAAGGTCATGGACACGATGATCATCACCACCATGATGATACTGACATCACTGTCTTTGGTTTTTGGACATATTTAATGAGTGACCTCGTATTATTCGGGACACTCTTCATTGCCTACATTGTTTTACATTCGCATATTCCAGCTGGTACTCCGGGCCCAGCAGAGTTATTTAGTGAATCATTAAGCTATGTTCTTGTTGAAACATTTGCACTTTTGATTTCATCTGTAACTTTTGGATTTGCTGTTCTTGCTCGCTACAAGAACAATGCAAATGGTGTAATTACTTGGTTAGTCGTTACTTGGTTATTCGGTGCTGCTTTTATTGGTATGGAAATTAATGAATTCCATCACCTAGTAATGGCAGGACATGGACCAAGTCACAGCGCATTCTTATCTGCATTCTTTACACTCGTTGGAACACATGGTATCCATGTTACTTCTGGCCTTGTGTGGATGATCGTATTAATTTGTCAAATTAAAAAAGATGGTTTGACTCTCCCAAATACACGTCGTCTTGCATGCTTAAGTTTGTTCTGGCACTTCCTTGATATCGTTTGGATTTGCGTATTTAGTGTTGTTTACTTAATGGGAGCTATCTCATGAGTCATGGTCACCACTCAGACAGCGGTTCACACGGCAGCTTAAAACAGTACAGTATTGGTTTTATCCTTTCTATCATTTTAACTGTTATTCCTTTTGGAATGGTAATGACAGGTGGATTTAGCCGCTCACTACTTCTTTCAGTAGTAGGTATTACTGGTATTGTTCAGGTTCTTGTACAGTTGATTTTCTTCTTACATATGAATTCATCTGAAGAACAACGCTGGAATGTGATTGCATTTATTTATACCATCTTAACCATTGCTATTCTGCTTATTGGTTCAGTTTGGGTAATGAACTATCTACATTACAACATGATGATCTAAACTGATTGTCATGCTGAAGCAATACTTATTCCTGACAAAACCAGGGATTCTATTTGGTAACTTCGTTACCACCTTGGGCGGCTTTTTTCTAGCCGCCCAAGGCTCTGTGAATATCCTGTTACTTCTACTCACACTCATAGGAACAACGCTAGTTGTTGCTTCTGGCTGTGTTGTAAATAACTACATTGACCAAGATATTGATCCTAGAATGCAACGTACGCAAAATCGCGCGTTGGTTACTAAAGTTATTCAACCGAATACCGCTTTATGTTTTGCGTTTATATTAGGTAGTATCGGACTTGCAATACTTTGGTATTTCACAAACGTATATGCATTTAGTTTTGCAATACTTGGTTTCGTTGTTTACGTATTCTTCTATAGTTTATGGTCTAAACGAACATCTATACATCAGACTGTTATCGGTAGTATTTCAGGTGCTTGCCCACCAGTAATTGGTTATACAGCCGTCTCCCATCAGTTTGATATTGCTGCCCTCCTTGTTTTTTTGGCATATGGCTTATGGCAAATGCCACACTCTTGGGGTATTGCAATTTATCGTTTCGATGACTATAAACGCGCAGGTATTCCTATTTTGCCTGTTGCACGCTCGATCTTAAGAACGAAAGTAGAATCGCTTATTTATGTGATTCTCTTTACAGCTGTATTAAATGGTTTGTATTGCTTCCACTATACAAATATTTTCTTTTTAATTACATTTAATGCGCTCTGTGCTTACTGGCTTTATCTATCTGTGATTGGTTTTAAAATAACGGATCCAGAAGGTGAAAAAAACTGGGCAAAACGGTATTTCTTATATTCTGTCATTCTAATTACAGCATTAAGTATTAGTTTTAGCTTTAGCTATCAGTCTCCAGCACCATTTCTTCCCCTATTTTAATTAAGATAGGGTGAATTTAAAACACGCTCTCTTAAAGCAAATTTGCCTTGAAATTCTATTTAAATTTCTATAGAATTCTCAACTCGCTTTTGCGACATATTGTAATCACAATATGACTCCTTGCTTTTAATGTGAATAAACATATTAAAAGCTGTATAAACCGTAAGGAGCTGACAATGCGTCACTACGAAATCGTAATTCTGGTACACCCAGACCAAAGCGATCAAGTGGTAGGTATGGTTGAACGCTATATCTCTCACATCAAAGAAGCTGAAGGTCAAATTCACCGTTTAGAAGATTGGGGCCGTCGCCAATTGGCTTACCCAATTAACAAAATTCATAAAGCGCACTACATTTTAATGAATGTTGAATGTGGTCAATCTACGCTTGACGAATTAAACGAATTATTCCGCTACAATGATGCAATCATTCGTAATTTAGTTATCCGTCGTGATAACGCAATTACTGAAGAATCTTTACTTGCTAAAAGTGCTGAAGAAAAACGTGCGCGTAAAGCTCAACGTGAAGAAGCACAACAAGCAACTCAAGAATCTGCTGAAGCTTAAGGAGAACATCAATGGCACGTTTTTACCGTCGTCGCAAGTTCTGCCGCTTTACAGCTGAGAATGTTGCATACATCGACTATAAAGATATCGATACTTTAAAACAGTATATCACTGAAAACGGCAAGATCGTTCCTAGCCGTATCACTGGTACAAAAGCACGTTATCAACGTCAATTAGCGCTTGCTGTTAAACAAGCTCGTTTCTTGGCTTTGATTCCGTACACTGACAACCATAAGTGAGGTGAGCTGTGGACGTTATCTTATTACAACGCATTAAAAACCTTGGTAAACTAGGCGACAAAGTAGCTGTTAAAGCTGGTTATGGTCGTAACTTTTTGATTCCTCAAGGTAAAGCAGTTGCTGCAACTGAAGCAAATACTGCTGCTTTTGAAGCTCGTCGTGCTGAACTTGAAAAAGAAGAAGCAGAAGTTTTAGCTGCTGCTCAAGCACGTGCTGACCAATTAAACGAAGTGAACATCGTTATTACAGCAAAAGCTGGTGACGAAGGTAAACTATTCGGTTCTATCGGTACTCGCGATATTGCTGATGCTTTAACAAATGCAGGTCTAAATGTTGACCGTGCAGAAGTTCGTTTACCAAATGGCGCACTTCGCCACACTGGTGAATTCAACATCGCAATTCAATTGCACCATGATGTTGTTGCAGAAGTTCTCGTAACTATTGTTTCTGAGTAATTTCTCTGCATAAAAAAGAGCATGCGTTTGCATGCTCTTTTTGTTTTTATAGTCCTATAATTTTTCTTTGTTTACCGTTAGAATAACTCGCTTAAATCCATATTAAAGTCTCTGCTTTATCAAACTGAACGCTAAGGTTATTTATGTCTCAGGCGAATGCCCAAGTTGCACCAAAATCATTAGATCAGGATAGTAAAAACACTTCTGAGCAAAATCAGCTTAAAGAGTTTCGCACACCACCGCATAACTTATCCATTGAACAAGCTGTACTTGCCGCATTAATGACGGTCGCAGAGTCATTTGAACAAGTTGGTGATACACTTACTGAAAATGATTTTTATGCAACACGTCATAAATATATTTTTCGTGCAATTGATAAACTTGCCAAAGAGAACTCCCCATACGATGCTGTACTGGTACATGACTGGCTCACGAAACAAAATTTACTCGATGCGATTGGTGGTGAAGATTATTTAATGCAGCTAATGGCAGACTCGCCTTCTAGCTTCTATAATCTTGAAACATATGCACATAAAATTAAAGAGTTTGCAACTTTACGTAGCATGATTAAAGCAAGTAATGAAATATTACTCAATGCATATGATACAAAAGGACGCAGTGTTTCCGATATCTTAGATCTTGCAGAAACTAATATTTTTTCTATCGCTGAACAACATAATAGTAATAAAAAAAGTGCTGGGCCACAGCCCATTACTTCAGTGGTATCTGATGTATTTAATAAGTTGAGTGAACTGTCTCAAATGGAAGGAAGCATCACTGGCTTATCTACAGGTTTCTTGGAACTTGATAACAAAACATCGGGCATGCAAGCTGGCGACCTTATTATCGTTGCCGCACGTCCCTCTATGGGGAAAACAACTTTCGCAATGAATCTAATTGAGAGTGTACTATTTAATTCAGATTTACCTGCTTTAGTTTTCTCTATGGAAATGCCCGCAGATTCAATTGCAATGCGTTTAATTTCCTCTTACGGAAAAGTCCATCAAGGACATTTACGTTCAGGTAAACTCGACAGCGATGAATGGTCAAAAGTTACTGGCACAATCCTACAGTTACAAGAAAAATCTTTATATATTGATGACTCATCTGCTCTACCACCTACAGAACTTCGAGCGCGTGCAAGACGTATTGCAAAACAGCATGGAGGAAAACTAGGTTGTATTATGGTCGATTATCTTCAACTAATGAAAGTCCCTGGTATGGGAGATAACCGAGTTGGTGAAATCTCAGAAATTTCTAGAAGTTTAAAAGCACTGGCAAAAGAAATGAATTGTCCTGTTGTTGCACTTTCTCAGTTAAACCGTAGCTTAGAAAATAGGCCAAATAAAAGACCTGTTATGTCAGATTTACGTGAATCTGGAGCAATTGAGCAAGATGCAGATTTAATTATGTTTATTTACCGAGACGAGGTCTACAATAAAGAATCCAAAGAGGCTGGGACAGCAGAAATTATTATCGGTAAACAACGTAATGGACCTATTGGTACTGTAAGACTTGCCTTTGAAGGACAATATACAAGATTTAGTAATTTATCTCCTGAATATTACAACCAATTCGATGATGAAGAATAGGATTAATCCAATACAAGGTATGGTATAGAATTGGTACCATACCCTATAAAAGGCTAGCATCATCCACAAGTTTTAGCGTAATATTCGCTCAATTCACTTTGCCTTTTATTGATTTATTTCTATTTATGTCTATACAAGAAAAAGAAACCTCGAATAGCCTATATCGTCAATGGCAGATTTTGTCCCGTCTAACTACTGGAACTTGGACAGGAACAAGACAACTGCAAGAAACGCTTGAAAGAGAAGGTATTTCTATTAGTCTACGTACAATTCAACGTGACTTAAATCAGATTGCACAACGCTTCCCTATTGAGAATAATGGCGAAACACCTCAAGGTTGGCGTTGGCAAGCAAATGCACCTATTCAAAGCCTACCCCATATGACAAGCTCACAGGCGGTGACTTTCATGATGGTAGAAGAACATTTAAGACATCTTTTACCTCAAAGCCTGATTGAGGAAATGAATCCTTGGTTCGATTTAGCTCGTCATAGCCTTTCTACACAAAATAATGTACGTCAGTGGATTAATAGGGTACGCATTGTACCTGCATCACAACCACTTATTCCACCTGTCGTTAACAAAGTGGCACAACAAGTAATTTACGAAGGCTTACTTCAAGATAAGCAGTTAGAGTGCGTTTATAAAGCAAGAACAAACCAAGGTGAAAATAAAACGTATACGCTTAATCCTTTAGCATTGGTACAAAAGGGCTCCATTATCTATCTTATTTGTACGCGTCATGATAAATCAGATGTAAGAACATTTGCATTACATCGTTTTAAATCGGCGACTGTATTAGATAGCCGTGCTCTTCATCCAGCTAATTTTAATATTGATGATTATATAGAATCTGGTGCACTAGGTTTTAGAGTGGATTATGACCAACCCACTCAAAATATTCAAATTAAGCTTAAGATGACTGAAAATACAGCGCAAACATTTTATGAAAGTAAATTAAGCCTAGATCAGGATATTCAAAATATTGACGAAAATGTTGTTGAAGTTTCAGCAACTGTGCCTTTTACCTCTCAGCTTGTTTGGTGGCTAAGAAGCTTTGGGAAAAAAATATTACACATTGAACCTTATGTACTCGCACAGCAAGTTTATGAAACAGAATAAAAAGAAACCTGCTTATAAGGCAGGTTTCTTTTTACTAAGCAATTTTACGGGACATATTCTTTTTTCGAACTGTAATCATAATTAGCTGAACCGCCGCAGGCGTCACCCCAGGAATACGATTTGCCTGTGCTAATGTTTCTGGACGCACTGCTTTAAGTTTTTGTGTAATTTCTCTTGAAAGACCAGAAACAATATCGTAGTCAAAATCAAGAGGGATTTTTGTTTCTTCAAGGCGTTTTAATTGGGCAACATCATCTTGCTGACGATTAATGTAGCCTGCATATTTCACAGCAATTTCAATTTGCTCGCCTACTTGTTCAGTTACTTCTGAACCTGTAAGTTCAGCAATATGCTTAAAATTCACCTGTGGACGCTTTAACAAATCAATTGCACTACACTCTTTACTTAAGTCCGCACCCGTCATTTCAACAAATTTTTTGCCCATCGGATTATTAGGTGCCGCCCATAGATGCTGTAAGCGTGCTGTTTCTGTTTCAACAGCTTCCATTTTCGTACAGTAAGCTGCCCATCTTTCATCGTCAACTAATCCTAGTTCACGACCAATTGCAGTTAAACGTTGGTCTGCATTATCTTCACGCAACATCAAACGATATTCTGCACGTGAAGTAAACATACGATAAGGCTCTTTTGTACCCAGTGTAATTAAATCATCAACCAAGACACCCATATATGCTTCATCACGTTTTGGAGTCCATTCATCTTGTTCCCACGCACGGCGTGCAGCATTTAGTCCTGCCAATAATCCTTGTGCACCTGCTTCTTCATATCCTGTGGTTCCATTAATTTGACCCGCAAAATACAAATTATGAATTGCTTTAGTTTCTAAAGTAAACTTAAGTGCTTGTGGATTAAAGTAATCATATTCAATTGCGTAACCTGGGCGAAGAATATGCGCATTTTCCATTCCACGAATGGAACGAACTAACTTAAATTGTACATCGAATGGTAAAGAGGTCGAAATACCGTTTGGATAAAGTTCATGTGTTGTTAAACCTTCAGGCTCTATAAATACCTGATGGGAATCTTTATCTGAGAAGCGATGAATCTTATCTTCAATAGATGGACAATAACGTGGGCCCACTCCTTCAATTACACCTGTATACATTGGTGAGCGGTCTAAACCACTGCGAATAATATCGTGTGTTTGTTCATTCGTATGCGTAATATAGCAATTCACTTGCTCGGGATGCATTGAAGCATTTCCCATGAAAGACATGGTTGGAGATGGAAAATCCCCAGGCTGAGCTGTCATCACAGAGAAGTCGACTGAACGCGCATCTATACGTGGCGGTGTGCCTGTTTTGAGTCGACCCACTGGAAGTTGTAACTCTCTTAAGCGATCAGCCAGTGCAATTGATGGAGGATCGCCCGCACGACCACCGCTAGATTTTTGTAACCCGATATGGATGACACCGCCTAAGAATGTACCTGTAGTCAAAATGACCGTTTTAGTATCAAAACGAATACCCATTTGGGTAATAACACCTTTAACAGTATCGCCTTCTACAAGAATATCATCAGCTGCTTGCTGAAAAATATCTAAATTTGGCTGATTCTCTAACGTATCTCTAATTGCAGCTTTGTATAAAATACGATCTGCCTGTGCACGTGTTGCACGAACAGCAGCACCCTTTCTAGAGTTTAATATTCTAAATTGAATACCAGCCTTATCTGCAGCCAAACCCATTGAGCCGCCTAAAGCATCAATTTCACGAACTAAATGTGATTTACCAATTCCACCAATAGCAGGATTACAGCTCATCTGCCCTAAAGTCTCAATATTATGAGTTAGTAGCAACGTCTGTCGTCCCATACGCGCAGCAGCTAACGCAGCTTCCGTACCAGCGTGACCACCACCAATAACGATAACATCGTAAACTTTAGGATAATGCATAATATTTACGTCAGAAATAAAAAAGACCCAATATTATATCAGAAATATTATTTAAAATATGCACATCTCAGGTTGCTTTTGCTGTTCTATATTTTATCCATTTGACATAAATAGATATAAAGTTTCATTCCATAGCAAATCTTCACAAACTAGCATCGTGAATTTACCTAAAAAGCATGATACACATCTGATTATTTTTTATACTTATGACACACCTTAGATAATTCAACTAAAACACATCATATAAGGAAGAATAGTAATGAAAAATAAATTTTTAACTACAATGCTATGTGCAAGTTTAGGATTAGGTATGGCAACTATTGCTCAAGCACATGAGCATCAAGATAATAATTATAACCCTCATAAATTTTCTCAAGTATGTAAGGGTAAAACAGCAGGAGCTCCAGTATCATTCGCCGCAAATGGTGCGCTTTGGAATGGTACTTGCCAAACACAGTTTATTCCAACAAAACCAACTAAAGCCTTAAAGGGTAATGAACCTGAGTTATCTAGTGTATGTAGCAGTGAACCTTCATCTAAGAGTGTAAATATTGCAGGTAAAACATTTGTAGGTAAATGCGCACTTGCTTTTACACCACCAACACCACAACATCCATAAAAATGACATAAAAAAACGGTCTTAGCAGACCGTTTTTTTATATTACAAAGATTTTATTTTGTATATACAGGGAATTTTGCACAAACTTCTGAGACTTTATCTTTTACCGCGGCAATAACACTTTCATCACCTTTGCTATCTAAGATATCAGCAATCCAATGTGCAAGTTCACGAACTTCTGACTCACCAAAACCACGTGTCGTTACTGCAGGTGTTCCAATACGAATACCTGAAGTGACAAATGGAGAACGAGGATCATTTGGAACAGAGTTTTTATTTACAGTAATATGAGCTGCGCCTAACCAAGCATCTGCTTCTTTTCCTGTTAAATCTTGTTTAATCAAAGATACCAATAATAAATGATTGTCTGTACCACCAGATACAACATCATAACCACGTTCAACAAGCACATTACCCATTACTTGGGCATTTTTTACAACTTGTTGCTGATACGCTTTATATTCAGGTGTCATTGCTTCTTTAAAACAAACAGCCTTCCCTGCAATTGCATGAACAAGCGGTCCGCCTTGATTACCTGGGAATACAGCAGATTGAAGCTTCTTCTCAATTTCTTCATTTGCTTTTGCAAGAATTAGACCAGAACGTGGACCACGAAGTGTTTTATGAGTCGTTGTTGTTGTCACATCTGCAATTTGTACTGGGTTAGGATAAACACCAGCAGCAACTAGACCTGCAACATGTGCCATATCGACAAATAAGTAAGCACCTACTTTATCAGCGATATCACGGAAACGTTGCCAATCGACAATACGGCTATATGCAGAAAAACCAGCAACAATCATACGAGGCTTGTGTTCTAGCGCAAGACGTTCTACTTCTTCGTAATCAATTTCACCTGTTTCTGGGTTTAAACCATATTGTACAGCATTATATGTTTTACCCGAAAAGCTTACCTTAGCACCATGTGTCAAGTGACCACCATGAGCCAGACTCATACCCAATACTGTATCGCCTGGATTTAAAAGTGCTAAGTAAACAGCAGAGTTTGCTTGTGAACCAGCATGAGGCTGAACATTTGCATAGTCTGCGCCAAAAAGTTCTTTTGCACGATCAATCGCTAGTTGTTCAATGACATCTACGTACTCACAGCCACCGTAGTAACGCTTTCCTGGATAACCTTCCGCATATTTATTTGTTAATTTACTGCCTTGTGCTTCCATGACAGCTGGAGAACAGTAGTTTTCAGATGCAATAAGTTCAATATGAGCTTCTTGACGAGCATCTTCAGAAGAAATTGCTTTTGCTAATTCTGGGTCAAATGCAGAAATAGAGATGTTGTCAAACATTAGCGAGGGTCCTATAAATTAGGGCTTTTAAGCCGTGCTAAAATCGAAACACATTCTAACACGAAGTTTTGTGGTTTTTGGCATGAACTTTCATCAACATGCAATAAAATTATTAAAATCTACAATATTTTATATTTAGAACTCACTTTTTTAAGTCCTGCTTGATTTTAACAAAGTAATTATTTTTCAAAAGATTTTCGATCTCCCATAGAAATGTTACTGTTTAACGTTTCTATAAAATGTTAGCATTTACGACCGATACACTTAGAATATTCAATGATATGCAAAGTATTATTTTAGATACCGAAACCCACACCCTAAACGGCTTACCTATTGAAATTGCTTATGCACCTATTGAATTAAATGAGGGTAAGCTTACTTTACATAAGGATCAAATTTTTGATCAATGCTATCAAGTCGGTGAAGCCATTTCTTATGCTTCTATGGCAGTGCATCATATTTTAGAAGCTGATTTAGAGGGACAGCCTTTTTATACAGACTTCCAACTCCCTAAAGAAACAGTCTATATTATTGGTCACAACATAGACTACGATATAAAAACTATCGCGCATTGTGGTGTAGATGTCAGTCAAATTAAACCAATTTGTACACTTGCACTTGCTCGTGCAGTTTGGCCACATGCTGAAGCGCATAATATCTCTGCATTAATTTATCAAATTAGTCATGGTAGTCAAAAAGCAAGAGAATTATTAAAAGGTGCACATAGAGCAGATGCCGATATTATTTTAACAGCAAATATTTTGATGCATATTATTGCTCATACTGGTGTAAAAAATATTGAAGAACTCTACTTTGCCTCTGAAGAAGCACGTATACCTAAAATACTAAACTTTGGTAAACATAAAGGTACAGCTATTAAAGACTTACCGCAGGATTACGTACAATGGTTACTTAAGCAATCTGAACTTGACCCTTACTTAAAACAAGCCTTAAAAAATACGCATGTTTAATGATCAAGTAAATATTATTATGGAGCGTCAAAGCCTTCATCATTTGAATGGTTGGCTTATAAAAAGCACGTGTCGATGCATTCTCTGATTTGATTTTAAAACTGCTGTTCAAATAGAGTTAACATTTACCATTTGGTGTATAACTCGTATCTGTGTTTTGACTCAACAGTACGGGTAGATTCTGCCCCCTATAATCATCAAAGAGTGCTTTAATCGCTAAAATTGCACCTTTTCACACAGCCCATTAATAATTCGACTGTAACATGTTGCTCATAAACAGATTAGACTGCGTGTTACAGATTTGGATATTTGAGTTACCATCTAAGTCAGACTTGAATATAAATTATCTCTCATAATTTTTACTCATAAAAAACCACCCGAAGGTGGTCTTTACTACAAAGAGAAGCCCTACTCGGTCAAATCCATGACACAAGTAAGGTTTTGGTTCTTAAAAAGGATTATTTAGATTTGAATGGCTGAATTTTATTCAGAACTATTTGAGTATCCTCTTTATCAAACTCATCAATAGTATCTAAGTTTATTAAATGCTCTAAGAAGTTAATTAATAGATTGAACTGTTTTTTACTAAAATGACTCAATAAAGAATTAAGCTCATCTTCTTTTCCAAATTGCAACACACCTAACCACCGACCAAAACCAAGTCCGTGGTATACACCTTCAGAGTTACATAGTATATGAATCATCATAGATGGTGTATAAAATAAATACGCCTGAGGTTTTAAAAAGAAAAAACCCATTCCATATGCTTCTAAGTACTTGTAGGGTATGTCTAATGGATTGGGGAATCTATTAGATATTTTCCTTTTTTCTTTAATAGCTTTAATCGCTTCTTCAATTTCTTCAGGTAGCCACCAACTATGTCTTGTCATTCCTTCAATTTCTTCTTTATCCCACTCTTCTTGGGACATGAAATATAAAGGACATGCTTCATCAAAATGGCAATGAGCTGTATCATAATAATCCTCTTCGACAAGCGTATAAGCATCACCTAAAGTAACATTTTTAAACTCTTGACTGATCTGTACCAGTAAGTCTTCTTTGTTCATTATTAAAATCCATAAACCCTAGTTAACTAGATCAATACTAAATGTAGGGTTAAACAATCCACAAGAAATCTCTCTTAATATATTCACTTATAAATAATCTAATTAATCTTTTTTGGTCACTATTAAAAATATGACTGTCAATATCCCATCGAAACTCTAGTCTGTAAACAAAGTAGTCTATAAAACTATTATTTTTTTCTGGTTCGAGTAAAACATAATAGATTGCAGAAGGAAGAAAAAACTTAAAACCTTCTGAATCTAAATAGCTACATGATTCACCAAAATAATATAAATACTTATAACTTACATCTATCCATGTTTTTATATTTTCACTTGGTCTACTACGTGAAATACTGGCTGCAATACCAAATTTTTTATAAAAATCAGGGTAATCCATATTATATGCTAAAATTAAATCTTCAGCAGAAAGGTTTATTGCAGACAAATACTCATCATCTATATCATCAAAATATATATAGTGAGTATCATAAAAATCACATTCCAGCAATGAACGATGATTACCCAACTCTTTTAAAGGGAATATGTCTTGAATACATTTTAATTTAAAATCCATATTATTTGCTCTATCCTCTTTAAGTCGTTCTATATAATTTGCAGCTGGTGGCGATCAATAAGAGTTTTCTTACATTAAAAAAGACTAACCTTAGTAGCCTTTACAACGCTATCAGTTATTTTAATAGCTTTTACCTCTGTAGCCGTTTTATAGTCAAACAATCAAAAATATAAGACAATTTAAAAATGAGTTATTCAGAACATTTTAGACGAAAAGTGATAGCGAAGCTTGAGGAAGGATATTCCATACGAGCGGTATCGACACAATTTGAAATTGATAAAAATACAATTTTGAGCTGGAAAAAACGAATTGAGGTTAAAAGAACTCGCCCACGCAAACCTTTTAA
>NZ_VTDQ01000020.1 GCF_015627175.1 Acinetobacter pollinis
GTTCTGGACAAGAAATTTCAAATCAACCATTGGTAAGCGGAGACATCAGTAGCGACCCAACACAATCCGACTCTGATTGGAAATATTATGGTCGT
The DNA here is from genome assembly GCF_015627175.1 of Acinetobacter pollinis. Taxonomy (GTDB): domain Bacteria; phylum Pseudomonadota; class Gammaproteobacteria; order Pseudomonadales; family Moraxellaceae; genus Acinetobacter; species Acinetobacter pollinis. The sequence continues at coordinate 96 of NZ_VTDQ01000020.1, forward strand.
GATGCAGATGGCACACGCTACTCTCCATTAAAACAAATTAATGCAGACAATGTAAAAAATTTACAACGTGCATGGGTATATCACACAGGTGACTTACCTCCTGCGGGCAAAAAAGATGTATGGGCTGCTGAGCACACACCAATTAAAGTCGGTAACGGTCTTTATGTTTGTAGTGCAACCAATAATGTTAGTCGCGTAGACCCAGCAACAGGTAAAGAAGTATGGAAGTTTAAATCAAACGTTGCTTATGAAAGCATTCCATATACTGCTGCATGCCGTGGTCTCACATATTACGAATCTAAAGTTATTCCTCGTGGTCAAGCCTGCCATACACGTATTGTATTAGGCACGTTAGATATGCGTTTAATTGCTTTAGATACCGAAACAGGTGAGCCATGTGCAAACTTTGGTGATCATGGTACAACAAATCTAAATACAGGTCTTGGCCATACAGTGCCAGGTTTTGTTTCAGTCACATCACCTGCAACAATTGTAGATGATACTGTGATCGTAAACCATGAAGTACGTGATAACCAACGTCGTTGGGCACCATCTGGTGTAATTCGTGGCTACGATGCGGAAACAGGTAAATTCAAATGGGCATGGGACATGAAACGTCCAGATGACCATAGCGAACCAAAACCTGGACAAGAATATAGTCGTGGTACACCAAACTCTTGGGCACCAATGATTAGTGATGAAAAATTAGGATTGGTTTATATTCCTATGGGTAACGCTGCTGCAGACCACTATACTGCCATGCGTAGTCCTGAAGAAGAAAAAGTAAATGCTTCATTGGTTGCTTTAGATGCAAAAACTGGTGACTTGCGTTGGACTTTCCAAACTGTACATAAAGATGTTTGGGATCAAGATTTAGGCTCACAGCCAACACTGATTGATTATCCAGATGCAGATGGAAAATCTGTTCCAGCAATGTTAGTACCAACAAAACTTGGCCAAACATTCTTATTAAATCGTGAAAATGGCAAACCATTGTCACGTGTGGAAGAACGTCCTGTTCCAACAACAGGCGGTGTAAAAGATGATCCTCGTTCTCCGACACAACCTTTCTCAGTAGACATTCCACGCTTAGGTTTCCCAGATCTAAATGAAACGAAAATGTGGGGTATTTCACCAATCGATGAAATGATATGTCGTATCAAATATCGTAAAGCCAACTATCAAGGGATCGACACACCACCTAGTCTAGATAAACCATTTATCATGTACCCAGGAAATAATGGTGGTAGCGATTGGGGAAGTTACTCTTATGACAGCAATCGTGGTGTGATTATTGCGAACTGGAATAATAACCCAATGTACGGTCAGCTTATTACACGTGCACAAGCCAATAAAGATGGCTTAGAATCGATGGATGCTAAAAACTATAAACCTGTAGGTGGTATTGGTCGACCAATGGCAGATACACCATATGGTATTGAAATTAGCGCATTCTTTAGTCCAACAGGTATGTTATGTAGCGAACCACCATACGGTATGATCACTGCTATTGATTTACACAATAAATCAATTTTATGGCAACATCCGCTAGGTAGTGCTGAACGTAATGGTCCATTTAATATGGCGACACACATGCCTATTAATATTGGTACACCAAACAATGGTGGTCCAATTACTACAGCAGGAAATATTATCTTTATCGCTGCAACTACAGATAATAAAATCCGTGCATTAGACCTACGTACAGGTAAAGAGCTATGGAGTGACACACTTCCTGCAGGTGGTCAAGCAACACCTATGACGTACTCAATTAATGGTGAACAATATCTTGTCATTATGGCAGGTGGACATCACTTCATGCGTACAGGTGTAAGTGATGCTCTCGTTGCATATAAGCTTCCAAAGAATATGCAATAAACTTAAATAGAAGACTTAAAAAAACCAGCATTTATGCTGGTTTTTTATTTAACTTCGATTAGAAATTATTTGGATTTTCCAATTTACTCATCTCAACCACTTTATTTGGATCATGTACTGCAGCAACGCCATCTGCATCAATCACATCAATATTTTGTTCAGGATTATAAATACTAATGGTTTCATTACCTTCCGTATCTTCTCCAACAATATATTTCACGCCTGTGCGATTCATCTTATGGCATAAACGCTGATACCAACCCTTTAATCCAGTCGTTTCCTCATTAGGGTTGTGATAAAAAGCATTCATTACAGCAGGTAAGCCTAGCCCACATACCAATCCAGACATTAATACACTAATAAAAGTATAGCCAATCAGAATACTACTATAAGGACTTAATGATGGATGGTTAGCTACAGCAAGAATCAAGGCCAGCGAAATACCACCACGTACGCCTCCCCAACTTAAAATAGTTAAACTTCCGTTATAACTGTTTTTTCTAAATGCAGGAATAAAGGCAAAAGACAAAAAGTTTGCTGCAAATCGAGAGATATGTAGAATAATAAATGCAACCATTCCGCCTAAAATCATATCTGCATTTAAGTCTAAAATGAAAAGCTCTAAGCCAATGAGCGTAAATAGAAATGAGTTAATAATACCTTCAACTGTATGCCAAAAGTGATTAATCTCTGTCGTTTCCCGCTCGCCTAAAATTTCTTCCCATTTATTACCTACAATTAAACCACCAATCACACAAGCAATAGGCGCTGAAGCATGTGCAAACAATGCAACTAAGTAAGAACCACAAGCCAATAATGCCGTCGTTAAAATTAATGATTCGTGCTCATGCTTACCACGTAAAAGTCGTAAAATTCCTGTACCAAATGCCCAACCAATTAAGACAGCAACAACAATTTCGTACAGTAGTGTTTCTAATGTGCCCGCCAGCGTAAAATGATTACCCTGAATTACATTTAACAATGTCATAAATACGGCAATACACATTGCATCATTAAATAATGATTCACCTTCTAATTTAACAATAAGATGGTGCGGTGCTCTTACAGAACTTAGAACACCTTTTACCCCGATTGGATCTGTTGCACCAAGTGCCGAGCCTAAAAGTAACAACACCAATAAAGGTACAGGACTACCAATTAAAAATTGAAATCCGTATAACATACCACCAAATAATACTGCACAAAGCACTAAAGAAATGGTTGCTAAAATACCAATAGGCTTCCAGTGATTTCTTAAATCAGATATTTTAAATTTCAATGCAGAAGATGTTAAAATAAAACAGATCACACCATTAATTAAAAAATCATAAAAATCAATATGCCTGACTGCATTTTCAATATTATGAATATTAATAGTAATAAATTGATTTCCGCTGAGTAAACTTGCACCCCACTGCAAAATAAAAACCAATAGTGCAGAAACAATCGGAACACCAATCGCTTGAGGAAAACCCAAAATACGCTTATTAAATATCGTCGTTGCAATAGATAAGGCAAAAATTACAGTAAACACCTGTAATATAAAATAACTTCCCATACGTACACGTACCTTTTACTTACAACTTACATCATCATCAAAATATATTCAGCTGAATATAGAAAGGGATATATTAAATATCCCTTTAAGCTTAAATCGTTGTATTAAATGTATCACAATCTTGGATACTGCCAGATTTAAATCCTCGATCGAACCAATGCATTCGCTGTTCACTGGTTCCATGAGTAAAGCTATCTGGCACAACTTGACCTGTCGCACGTTTTTGCAAGTAGTCATCACCAATTTTTTCAGCAGCATCCATCGCTTGATGAATATCACCTTCATCAAGAAATTTTACACGATCATTTGTACGTTTTGCCCATACACCAGCAAAACAATCTGCTTGCAACTCTTGCTTTACTGAAAGCTGATTCCCTACTTTTTCGCTTGATTGACGGCGCAAATTATACACTTGATCAGAAACACCCAATAAGTTTTGGACATGATGACCCACTTCATGCGCAATCACATAAGCCAAGGCAAAATCACCCGCCTGATCCTTTCTTGAAAATTCAGTTTGGTTACTACTTGCTGTAATTCCCATTTTATTTTTCATTTCTTGGAAAAATGAGGTGTCTAAATAAACTTTCTGATCTGTTGGGCAATAAAATGGTCCCATTGCAGCACGTCCCGCACCACAAGCAGTCGTTGTTGAACCACTATATAAAACTAATTTTGGATCGGTATAACGTTTTCCATTTTCCTGAAAAATCTGTGTCCATGTTTTTTCAGTATCTGCCAATACCGTTGCAGAAAATTGTTTTGCTTCAGCCTGATCTACAGTTTGATGTTCTAAAGGTTTACTTTCGCTTTGTCCCTGTTGCTGCGTCACTTGTTTAGTTACCTGATACGCCTGCTGAGGATTTACACCAAAAAACTTCCATGCCACAAATGCAACGACTAAGCCAATAATACTAATGCCACCTGCTTTTAAACCACCACCACCTCGACGGTCTTCAACGTTGGTACTCTCTTCTCGGTCTTTCCAGCGCATTTTATTCCCTTTCTTTAAAATATTAAGATTTGTTAAATACTTTTTTTGCTGTTCCCACGACAATAAATACAATAAGTCCGGCAACCAGTCCAAGCGCCAAATTAATAAACATAGGCGTCGTACTGCTTAATATTGTGCCCACATTTGGAATAGAGCCCACATAATCTGCAGAGTCTTCTGTAAAATGATGTGCAGCAGGAATAGCATGGCTAATAATTCCACCGCCTACCAAGAACATTGCAATAGTTCCTACAATAGAAAGCAATTTCATTAATTTTGGTGCAAAGCTGAGTAATAGGCCACCTACTGTTTTTTGCCATGCTTGTGTTTTATTTTTTAAATACAAACCAAAATCGTCAATTTTTACGATTAAAGCGACAAAACCATAGACACCAATCGTCATTGCAATAGAAATTAAACTCATGACAATAACTTTATCTAACAATGTCGCTTCTGCTACAGTGCCTAAGGTAATTACAATAATCTCGGCTGATAAAATAAAATCCGTTTTAATCGCACCTTTTATTTTGTCTTTTTCGTAAGCCTCTGCATTTTTTTCCGAAAGTTCAGCCTCTGTATCATCATGCGCGTGCCCTTTCTTTTTCTGAAAAGCATGTATGACTTTCTCTATCCCTTCATAACAAAGGAATAAACCACCCACTACAAGTAGAGGATTAATTAACCATGGGGCAAAAACACTAATTAAAAGGGCAAGAGGAACTAAAATACATTTATTAAGGAAGGAGCCTTTTGCAACGCCCCATACCACTGACAATTCTCTGTCGGCTTTTACGCCTGTGACTTGCTGAGCATTGAGTGCTAAATCATCGCCCAATACACCTGCTGTTTTTTTTGCTGCGACTTTGCTCATTACAGCAACATCGTCTAGCGTAGATGCAATATCATCTAGCAAAAGAAGTAAGCTACCAGCCATTTTCATCTCTTTTTTGGTTTTTATACTTTATTTTAATCTGTTTTCTTGCTATTTAAATAGTAAATATCGCAATATCAATACAAAGCCTGTATATCAACACATAACCGTTATATCTATGATACAGCGGATCAATTTATGACGTACAATATCGTAACTTAAAATTTAAATCGCTCATTTAGGATTATAGTATGACAGTAGAAAATCAACGTCCAATTATTTTAACTGGGGATCGTCCAACAGGACAGTTACATTTAGGACACTTTGTTGGTTCTTTACGCTCACGTGTAGGTTTACAAGATTCTCACCATCAACACATCTTACTTGCTGATGCACAAGCACTCACAGACAATGCTGATAATTTTGAAAAAGTAAGAAAAAATATTATAGAAGTTGCAACAGATTACCTAGCTGTCGGCATTGATCCAACGAAAACAACGATCTGTGTACAGTCACACTTGTCTGCTTTAAATGAATTGACTATGCTTTATTTAAACTTCGTGACTGTTGCTCGTCTAGAACGCAATCCAACCATTAAATCAGAAATACAGATGCGTGGTTTTGAGCGTGATATTCCTGCTGGCTTTCTTTGCTACCCTGTAGCACAAGCGGCAGACATTACCGCATTTAAAGCCACTGTTGTGCCTGTTGGTGAAGATCAGATACCAATGATTGAACAAACCAATGAAATTATACGTCGTGTTAATAGACAAATAGGCAATGATATTCTGCCAGAGTGTAAAGCACTACTATCAAACGTTGGGCGTCTTCCAGGCTTCGATGGTAAAGCAAAAATGTCTAAATCTTTAGGTAATACGATTGTATTAAACGCAACTGATAAAGACATTAAAAAAGCAGTGAATGCCATGTATACAGACCCAAATCATCTTCGTATTGAAGATCCAGGTCAAGTTGAAGGCAATGTTGTATTTACATATTTAGATGCTTTTGATCCAAATAAAGAAGAGTTAGAAGACTTAAAAGCGCACTACCGTCGTGGTGGCTTAGGCGATGGCACTGTTAAAAAGCGTTTGGAAGGTATTTTAAAAGAACTTATTACACCAATTCGCGAACGCAGAAATGAGCTTTCAAAAGATCCTGACTACATTATGGATGTTCTACAAGAAGGTACAAAGAAGTGTCAGATCTTAACTCAAAGCACTCTAGATGAAATTAAATCAGGTTTAGGGATGTTTAAGTTTTAATAGTACAAGTGAGAAACGTGGGGATGTCATGTCTCGCGTTTTTATTCATGAAACTACATACGCTGACATTTTATCACAAACAGTGACTTAACTATTTGCATAAATTTTATATAATCATTTATGCAAAGAACATAAAGTTTCGTTGTTATACGCAATGTGTCCCCAACCATTGCGTATTTTTTTGTCTGTAGATTCATAAAAAAAGCGACCTCTTTAAGGCCGCTTTGAGGTTTTAATAACTTTACTTACGCTTACGCTGAATGGCATGAATCGCACGACCATCTACAGCCAATGCAGCTTCATGAACGACTTCTGAAAACGTCGGGTGACCAAAAGTCATCAATTGCAAATCTTCTACCGAAGAAACAAACTCAAGTGCAATCATACCTTGGTGAACAATATCAGATGCTGCTGGACCAACAACATGCATACCCAATAAACGATCTGTTTTTGCATCTGCCACAAATTTAACAAAACCAGCACTTTCGCCTGCTGCAAGTGCACGACCATTTACAGCAAATGGGAATTGCCCTGCTTTCACTTCGTAGCCTTGTTCTTTCGCTGCTTCTTCAGTTAAACCCACCCAAGCAGCTTCAGGATGCGTATAGATCACACTGATAATGGTATCATAGTTCACTTGAGCCGCATGACCATGCATACGCTCAACAGCCATTACGCCCTCTTCCATCGCTTTATGTGCAAGCATTGGTCCGCGTACAAGATCACCAATCGCATAGACACCATCTACAGATGTTGCACAGTGATCATTCACTTCTACGAAACCACGTTCTGTGATTTTAACGCCCGAGTCTTCAGCAAGAAGACCAGCTGCATAAGGTTTACGTCCGACACAAACAATAAGCTTATCAAAAGTTTCTGTTTGTTCCTGACCATTTTGCGTATATTTAACCAATACTTCGTTATTATTAACTTCTGTACCTGCCACCTTAGCGCCAATACGAATATCTAGACCCTGTTTTTTCAGAATTTTTTGATATTCTTTTGCAAGTGCTTTGTCAGCCATTGGTAAGAATGTATCCATCGCTTCAAACACAACGACTTCTGCACCCAAACGACGCCATACAGAACCAAGCTCTAGGCCAATAACACCCGCACCAATGACCCCTAAGCGTTTTGGTACTTCAGGAAAGCTTAATGCGCCTGTCGAGTCGACAATAAGCTCTTGATCTACAGGTGCAACAGGAATGTTTACAGGCACAGAACCTGATGCCAGAATTACATACTTTGGTGATAAAACTTGTGTTTCACCTTCATGCGGTACAAATTCTACTTTTTTACCTGCAAGGAGTTTCCCCGTACCTTGCAACCACTCAATATCATTGCCTTTAAGAAGTTGAGCGACACCACCTGTCAGTTGCTCTACAACTTTATCTTTTCTAGCAAGTAATTTTGCAAGATCAACAGATACTTCACCTGTTGTAATACCATGATCTGCAAGCTCATGTTGCGTAGATTCAAAGCGATGAGATGAATCGAGTAATGCTTTTGATGGAATACAACCCACATTTAGACAAGTACCGCCTAAAGATGGTTTTCCATTGTGAATACGCTTTTCAATACATGCAACTTTAAAGCCTAACTGTGCCGCACGAATTGCAGCTTCATAACCACCTGGCCCACCGCCAATCACAACAAGATCAAACTGTTGAGACATATTTATCTCCATAGACCACAATAAGTGGTTTAACTTATTGTGGTTTTTATAGCTGTTCGTTTAAAAAATTAAAGATCGAGAATTAGTTTTGCTGGCTCTTCTAAAAGCTCTTTCACTGTTACTAAGAATCCAACAGCCTCTTTACCATCGATCATACGATGATCGTAAGACAAAGCAAGATACATCATCGGTAAAATAACCACTTCACCATTGACAGCCATTGGGCGCTCTTGAATCTTGTGCATACCTAAAATACCAGTTTGTGGCTGGTTCAAAATAGGTGTAGAAAGCAATGAACCAAATGTTCCACCATTCGTAATCGTAAATGTTCCACCGCTCATTTCTTCAATAGACAATTTACCATCACGTGCTTTTTCAGCGTATCCACGAATGCCCGCTTCAACTTCTGCATAACTCAATCTATCTGTATCACGTAAGACTGGCACAACCAAGCCACGCTCAGATGAAACTGCAACGCCAATATCGTAATAACCATGATAGACAATATCATCGCCATCTATAGATGCATTCACTGCAGGATAGCGTTTTAATGCTTCAGTTACCGCTTTTACAAAGAACGACATAAAGCCTAGACGTGCACCATGACGTTTTTCGAAAAGATCTTTATATTGCTGACGAATATCCATAATTGGCTTCATGTTGACTTCATTAAATGTTGTCAACATCGCAGTTTCTTGTGTTGCAGAAAGTAATCTTTCAGCCACACGTTTTCTTAAACGTGTCATTGGTACACGTTTTTCAATACGCTCACCTACAGCCATGCTTAATGGAGCGACTTGAGGAGATACTGGTGCAGATGTTGGCTTACTTTGATGATTAACAACATCTTCTTTTGTAATACGACCACCACGACCAGTACCTTGTACTTCTTCAGCCGAAATACCTGTTTCTGTTAAAGCCTTACGCACAGAGGGTGCCTGATGCTGTACTTGTTCACGCTCAACAATAGCAGATGCACCTGCTTCTGTTTTTGAAGAAGCAACTTCTACACTTTCTTTAACTTCAGAAGACTGTGTCGATACAGCGGGTGCCGAACCCTCTTCAAACTGTGCAATCACTTCATTTGAAAGTACTGTATCACCTTCATTTTTAGCAATTGAGACCAAACTACCATCTGCAGGAGCAACAACTTCTAGCACCACTTTATCTGTTTCAATATCACAAATCACTTCATCACGTGATACTGTTTCACCTACTTGCTTGTGCCAAGTAGCAATTGTTCCATCTGCTACTGACTCTGGAAATACGGGTGCCTTAATTTCGGTTGCCATTTCTATCATTTCTCCTGATTATTCAGCTTCAATCGCCAACGCGTCAGAAATAAGCTGAGCTTGTTGTTTTGCATGCAAATACGGTGAACCACACGCAGGCGCTGCCGAAGCTTCGCGTCCTGCGAAATGAACTTTAATTTGTTTTCCTGTACTCATAAATCCGTCAAATAGACGTGGTGCAATAAAGTGCCAAGCACCTTGGTTTTGTGGTTCTTCTTGACACCACACCACATCTTTTACATTCGGATAAGCGTCAAGTACTTCAGCTAAACGTTGTGCTGGATATGGATACAATTGTTCTACACGTACAACTGCAACATTTTCCAGATTGACTTCACGGCGTTTTTCTAAAATATCGTAGTAAACCTTACCACCACACAGTACGACACGATTTACATTCGCTTTATTTAATGGGTCTACATCATCAATAACTGTTTGGAATTGGCCATGTGCAAGTTCTTCTAAACTTGAAACAGCCAACTTATGGCGTAATAACGACTTAGGTGACATTACAATAAGTGGTTTACGTAACGGACGAACAACTTGGCGACGTAAAAGATGGAAAATTTGTGCTGGTGTGGTTGGTGTTACCACCTGCATGTTGTCTTCAGCACACAATTGTAAGAAACGCTCTAAACGTGCAGACGAATGTTCAGGTCCCTGACCTTCGAATCCATGCGGTAAAAGCATTGCTAAACCACATACACGCTCCCACTTCGTTTCACCAGATGCGATAAACTGGTCAATGACGACCTGTGCACAGTTTGCAAAGTCACCAAATTGTGCTTCCCAAACGACCAAGGCATGTGGTTGTGTTGTTGCATAACCATATTCAAATGCAAGCACAGCTTCTTCAGAAAGTAATGAATCCCAAAGTGCAAAACGTGGCTGATTTTGTTTAATGTGACAAAGTGGTAGGTATTCTGAACCATCTTTTTGATTGTGAAGTTTTGCATGACGATGTGAAAATGTCCCACGTCCAACATCTTCACCACTAATACGAACTAAATAACCATCATCTAAAATTGTGGCATATGCTAAGGTTTCAGCAGCTCCCCAATTTAATGGCGTTTCACCTGTTTGCATTTTCAAACGTTCGTCAATCACTTTAGATACCTGACGTTGCATTTCAAAACCTTCAGGTAATGTATGCATTCTACGACCAAGCTCTTTCAAACGCTCAATATCGAATGAAGTATCCCAATTATCGGTATAATCTAGACCAAGATACGGCTTCCAGTCGACAAACATTTTCTTGTTTGGTTCAAGCACCAAGGCATTTGCAACGTGCTTACCTGCTTCCAAGTCTGAGCGGTAATGCTCAATCATTTTGTCAGCTTCACCACGGTCTAAAACTTGTTCTTGTACCAATTTATCTGCATATAGTGTACGTGTGGTTGGCTTCTTGCTAATCACTTTATACATCATCGGCTGAGTTGCAGAAGGCTCATCAGCTTCATTATGACCACGACGACGATAACAGAATAAATCGATCACAACATCTTTACGGAATGTATGACGGAAATCATGTGCAAGCTGAGAAATAAATACAACAGCTTCAGGATCATCACCATTTACATGGAAAATTGGTGACTGAACCATTTTTGCAATATCTGTGCAGTATTCAGTTGAACGCGCATCTTTAGGATTTGATGTTGTGAAACCAACTTGGTTGTTCACCACAATATGAACTGTACCACCTACCGTATAGCCACGAGTTTGTGACATTTGGAAGGTCTCCATATTCACACCCTGACCAGCAAATGCAGCATCGCCATGTACAATAATTGGTAGAACATCATCACCGCCAATATCTTTACGACGAACTTGGCGTGCTCTTACCGAACCTTCTACAACAGGGCCAACAATCTCTAAATGCGACGGGTTAAATGCAAGTGCCAAATGCACTTCACCACCAGGTGTGACCACATTTGAAGAAAAACCTTGGTGATACTTCACATCACCAGAACCTTTTTTAGTCAGCGACTTTCCTTCAAACTCACCGAAAAGATCTGCTGGGTTTTTACCCATAATATTAACAAGTAAATTTAAACGACCACGGTGAGGCATCCCAATAACGACTTCTTTACAGCCGACTGCACCTGCACGTTGGATCAATTCATTTACCATAGGAATAAAAGATTCACCACCTTCCACACCAAAGCGTTTTGCACCAACGTATTTATTGCCTAAATATTTTTCTAAACCTTCAGCAGCAGTTAGACGTTCCAAGACGTGCTTTTTTTGACCTGCTGAGAAATTAAATTGACCACGTGCACCTTCTAGACGCTGTTGAATCCAACGCTTCTCTACAGTATTTACGATGTGCATGTATTCGGCACCAATAGACTGACAGTAGGTTGCTTCCATTGCATCTACCATTTCGCCTAGCGTTGCTTCACTTTTGCCAATCGCTAAATTACCTGTATTAAAGATCGTATCTAGATCAGATTTAGTTAAACCATGTGCGCCTAACTCTAAATCTGGTACTTCTTCACGATCTGCAATACCTAAAGGATCGAGATGTGCTTTTTGATGACCACGGTTACGATACGCTGCGATGAGTTGTAATACACCCACTTGGCGGCGTTCATGCTCTGTACTTACTGTACTTTGTACAATTGGTTGTCCACGATTTGAATTACGACCGAGTAATAGAAATTGTTCACGCACAGATCCGTGTGGTTGATCGCCCTTAGGGTATTTATCGAAATATTTACGCCAGTCTTCACTGACTGTAGATGGAGAAGTTAAGTACTGCTCATATAGTTGTTCAATATATGCTGCACTATCAGCTGAAAGTTCAGTATCGAGACGCAGTGCGTCAGCAACTTCTTGCATTTTTGGACCCATTTCCTTGTTGCAAAAACATTTACAGGCTACTCGTGAAGCAACCCATGATCGATCATGTCAATAGTTGAAAATACGATTAACATTATGCCCGACTAGAGTAATATTTGTTGAATATAGGCCTCGTATTAGATCAAATACTCACCTAACACTTATAATGAGACATCAATCTCACTCAACATCACTCATTTATATACCCAGTTTTACACTGTGCAATTTTTACTAATCGACTTAGAAAAAATAAACCACTATTTAGCTTTTCTAAAGCGACTCAATCCTTGTGTACACTTTACTGTTTTTTCATACTATCTAGCATGGCTAAGCTGGCTTTTTTCAATGTTCTTGCCTAGAAATTCTATCACAGGTATTTTCGCTTTTTATGCCTTTTGTCATCAGGATTTCATGAATAAAAGGTGTATGTTTATCACTATTTCTAATGTTGAGCTTAGTACACATTTTTTTCAAGAAAAACAAACGCATTACAGGCTTTCATTTACATAAATAAAATAAAAGCGCACCCAAGTGCGCTCTTATTTACAACTCGTTACCCTGCTTGATCTAAAAGCATATTACGAATGTGACCAATTGCCTTGGTTGGGTTTAAACCTTTAGGGCAAACAGATACACAATTCATAATACCTTTACAACGGAATAAGCTAAATGGATCGTCTAAACGTGAAAGACGATCTGCTGTTGCTGTATCACGAGAATCGATAATAAAACGATATGCATTTAACAATGCAGATGGGCCGAGGAATTTATCTGGGTTCCACCAAAATGAAGGACAAGATGTCGAACAACATGCACATAAGATACATTCATACAGACCATTTAAATGATCACGCTCTTCTGGTGTCTGTAAGCGCTCTTTTGGCGGTGCAGGCTGATTATTAATTAAGAAAGGTTGAATCTTGTCATATTGATCATAGAACTGATTCATATCTACAACAAGGTCTTTAATTACAGGTAGACCTGGCAGTGGACGAATGACTATTTTCTCTGGTAAACCATTTAGATTTTGCAAACAAGCCAAACCATTTTTACCATTAATATTGACACCATCCGAACCACAAATACCTTCACGACAAGAACGTCTAAACGTTAACGTTTCATCTTGAATTTTTAGGGCCAACAACGCATCTAACAACATACGATGCTTCTCAGTCAACTCTAACTTAAATGTCTGCATATATGGCGCTTTATCCTTATCAGGATCATAGCGGTAGATTTCGAAAGTACGTGTTCCTCTACTACTCATTTCTATCTCCCAATTAGAATGTACGTGGCTTCGGTTGAATAGGATCAACAGTTAACGGGCTATACCGCACTGGCTTGTACTCTAAATGGTTATCTGCAGCATACCAAAGTGTATGTTTCATCCATTCATCATCACGGCGACCGTAAGAATATGTTGGATGATCAGCAGGTAATTCATAGTCTACAACTGTATGTGCACCGCGACACTCTTTTCGTGCTGCTGCCGAAATAAGGGTTGCTTTCGCAACTTCATACAGATTTTCTACTTCTAGTGCTTCAATACGTGCAGTATTAAATACTTTAGATTTATCTTTTAAATGAATATTACGCACACGTGGCTCAAGTGCAAGAATCTCTTTCACACCCTTGTCTAGTAACGCTTGAGTACGGAATACACCTGCATGGTCTTGTACAATATCACGTATCGCATCTGCAACATCTTGGGCATTTTCACCAGATACGGAGTTATCTAGTTTATTTACACGCGCTAACGTCTGTTCAAGAACATTTGTTGGCAGTGGTGCATAATCATCGCCATGATGCTTAGTCACATAATCAATAATATGCTCGCCTGCTGCTTTTCCAAATACTACGAGGTCAAGTAGAGAGTTTGTACCCAAACGATTTGCACCATGAACAGATACACATGAGCATTCACCAATCGCATACAAGCCTTTTACAGGTTGAGTAAAGTTGCGCTGACTATTGCTTTCGTACTTATCTTCAGCAACATCATAACCTGCTTCTAAAGATGTATCTTTTTCACCTACTGGAACAACGACTTGACCATGAATATTGGTCGGAATACCACCCATTTGATAATGAATGGTAGGCACAACAGGAATTGGTTCTTTTGTAATATCTACGTTTGCGAACTTTTTACCAATTTCAAAAACTGATGGTAAACGCTTCATAATCGTATCTGCACCCAAATGTGTCATATCTAACAAGATATAATCACCTTTTGGCCCACACCCACGACCTTCTTTAATTTCTTGGTCCATAGAGCGAGATACAAAATCACGCGGTGCAAGGTCTTTTAATGTTGGTGCATAACGTTCCATAAATGGTTCGCCATCTTTATTTCTTAAGATTGCACCTTCACCACGACAACCTTCAGTCAGAAGTACGCCTGCGCCAGCAACGCCTGTTGGATGGAACTGCCAAAACTCCATATCTTGCAACGGAATACCAGCACGTGCAGCCATACCTAAGCCATCACCAGTGTTGATATAAGCATTGGTTGATGCACGATACACACGGCCTGCACCACCTGTTGCAAACAATGTTGCCTTAGCTTGGAATACTGCAATGTCACCAGTTTCTTGATCATACGCAGTTACACCAAGTACTTCACCCTCTTCGTTACGAATAAGGTCAAGGGCAATCCACTCTACAAAGAACTGTGTACCCATTTTTACATTGCTTTGATATAGCGTATGTAAAAGCGCATGACCTGTACGGTCAGCTGCCGCACATGCACGTGGTACGGCTTTTTCACCATAATTTGCAGAATGACCACCAAATGGGCGCTGATAAATCGTACCATCATTGTTACGGTCGAAAGGCATACCCATGTGTTCAAGTTCATAAACTACTTTAGGTGCTTCACGACACATAAATTCAATTGCATCTTGGTCACCTAACCAATCTGAACCTTTTACTGTGTCATAGAAGTGATAATGCCAATTATCTTCTTGCATGTTCCCAAGCGATGCACCAATACCACCTTGAGCAGCCACTGTATGTGAACGTGTTGGAAACACTTTGGTAAGAACAGCAACTTTTAAACCTGCTTGAGCAAGTTGATACGCAGCTCTCATACCTGAACCACCACCACCTACGATGACAGCATCAAATGTTAAATTTTGAATATTTGAATAATTTTCTTTGGGAGTAATTGCGCCCATGATGATGTCTTCCTATCTATCGGTTTGCCCAAAAAATCTGGATACCCCAGATTGCATAAACGAATACAGCAATAATTACTGCTGTCGTCAGAACCAAGCGCAAACCCGATGCAGATGGCCCCATGTGACGTGTCGTAACATAGTCCGTAAAGACCTGCCACATACCAATCCATCCATGAGCAACTAAAGAAAGAATCGCAAGCAATGAGAAAATCTTCATTGGAAGCGTCATCATAAAACCAGACCATTGCTCATAGCTAAAACCGCTATGACACAAAATCCATCCAAAAACAATTACAGTATATGCTGCTAAAACGATAGCACTCACACGTTGAATAAACCAATCACGTGAGCCGGAGCCTGTTAAACCTGTAGCACTTTTCATTAGATTACGATCCATATAAACGCTGCGATTATCCCAATCGCAGACAAGCCCAATGAAACTGTAGCTGCCACTCGACCACTCTGTAGTTCCTCATTAAATCCGAGATCTGCAAGCAAGTGTTTAATTCCCATAATGAAATGGTAAATTAATCCTGCAACAAAAGCCCAAACAATAAGGCGTACGAAGAAACTTCCAAAAATTTGTTCTTTCACATAAGTAAAGCCTTCAGGAGAAGACAATGACTTATCCAATATCCATAAAAGTACTGGAACCAACAAGAATACGATTACACCAGACAAACGGTGTAGGATTGATGCAATAGCCACGGGAGAGCGTAAATTAACCGCTAACACCTGTCCCATGGACAAATTGACAGGTCTGTTGCTTTTCACAGCGGGCATCCTGTAAGTAAAAACTCCCTCTGGAGTTTGTTAGATTAATTCAAAGGAAAGCTAGCATATTATTTAGGCATCATGCCTAAATTCTTTTCTATGTCCGAGAATTATAGAACGCCTATTGACAAATTTCAAACAAGGTTCTTGCCCTAAAATCACTCAATTTTAGTTAAATAATAATCATTTATAAAAACCAAATGTGTCCCTAAACCGTATTTAAATCGTCCAAAATCAATCATCTATTTTTATTTTTAAATACTTATATTTTCTCATATATTGATATATTGCATATTTTTAGTGACTTTTTTTATCTTTATTTTTTTTTGATTCAAAATTGTTTTTTTGCGTTTCAGAAGAATTAATGCTTGTTTTATTTAAGCTTATCTCATAAATATGATGTTTTTATGAAAATAAGCGATCTTTTTTTAATCTTTTTTTTGACAAAAAATACCAGCGTTACAAAAATGTTTTACTAAATATTTCTGTGTTCCAAACCTTTATTTTTATATAGGTTCAGCCCTCTACTGTCTAAAAAAAATACATATTTTGGTCAGTTTTACTCTGTATTTTCTCACTTATAAAAAATAAATTACTATATTTTTTCCCCTATCTTGCTGTACATTGAGAACTATAAGGACGTGATATGTTCATTTTGCATACAAGATAAAAAGGGAAATTCATTAAAAACTCCCATGCAGAGTGCAAACACAGGCAGTGACAAGAGGCTGCTTTATCCAGCTTATGCCAGATAAAGCGACTAAACATATCGGATTACATTCACCAGGACAGGAGATCTATGAATGTCTGAAGCAAATACTAAGAAAGCCACACTCAAACTTAATGGACAAGAAATAGAGTTACCCATTTACAGTGGTACATTAGGCCCAGACGTTATTGATGTTAAGGATGTCCTTGCGTCAGGACACTTCACTTTTGATCCTGGCTTCATGGCAACAGCATCTTGCGAATCAAAAATTACTTATATTGATGGCAATGCAGGAATTTTACTGCATCGTGGCTACCCAATTGATCAACTGGCAACAAAAACAGACTATTTAGAAACATGCTATTTATTATTAAATGGCGAATTACCGACACCTGAACAGAAAAAAGAATTTGATAGTCAGGTTCGTAACCATACTATGGTACACGATCAAGTCAGCCGTTTCTTTAATGGTTTCCGTCGCGATGCACACCCTATGGCAATTATGGTAGGTGTTGTTGGCGCGCTTTCTGCGTTTTATCACAACAATCTCGACTTAGATGATGTAAACCATCGTGAAATTACAGCTATTCGCCTAATTGCAAAAGTACCTACGCTTGCAGCATGGAGCTACAAGTATACTGTAGGGCAACCATTTATTTATCCTAGAAATGACTTAGATTATGCAGAAAACTTTTTGCATATGATGTTTGCAACACCTGCCGATCGTGACTATAAGGTAAATCCAATTCTTGCAAAAGCTATGGATCGTATCTTTACATTACATGCAGACCATGAGCAAAATGCGTCTACGTCTACAGTACGTTTAGCAGGTTCTACTGGTGCTAACCCTTACGCATGTATTTCAGCAGGAATTGCAGCACTTTGGGGGCCTGCACATGGTGGTGCAAACGAAGCTGTTTTAAAAATGCTTGATGAAATTGGTTCAGTTGAAAACGTTGCAACGTTCATGGAGAAAGTTAAAACCAAAGAAGTTAAACTGATGGGCTTTGGCCACCGTGTTTATAAAAACTTCGACCCTCGTGCTAAAGTCATGAAAGAAACCTGTGATGAAGTACTGGGTGCATTAGGTATTAATGATCCGCAACTTGAACTTGCTATGGAACTCGAACGAATTGCTCTTTCAGATGAATACTTTATCAAACGCAATTTATATCCAAATGTAGACTTTTATTCAGGAATTATCTTAAAAGCAATTGGTATTCCTACCTCTATGTTTACTGTTATTTTTGCGCTTGCACGTACTATTGGGTGGATTACACACTGGTTAGAAATGCAATCGACAGCTCATAAAATTGGTCGTCCACGTCAACTCTATACTGGCGAAACACAACGAGATATTCAACGCTAATTATAGTAAAAAAAAGCTGCCTTATTGGCAGCTTTTTTATTCAAATAAAAATTACATTTGTGATTGGATGTAATTTTGTTCACCGATTAATTCAACAAGGCGGATTTGTTTTTCTAACCAGTAAGTATGATCTTCTTCTGTATCAGATAGCTGACGACGCAACATATCTCTACTCACATAATCTTTATGTTCTTCACAAAGTTTGATTCCTTGAACCAATTTTTCACGAACATGATACTCCAATGCTAAGTCAGCTTTTAAGCAAGAGATCACATCTGTACCAACATCAATGTCATCACGGCCCATATCAGGCGTACCAC
Source organism: Acinetobacter pollinis (assembly GCF_015627175.1). GTDB lineage: Bacteria > Pseudomonadota > Gammaproteobacteria > Pseudomonadales > Moraxellaceae > Acinetobacter > Acinetobacter pollinis. Next base: position 18,821 of record NZ_VTDQ01000020.1, read on the forward strand.
CAAGGAAGAGCACACGGCGAATAATATCATCTGCGTGTGATGCTTCTTCCTCCATCTCGTGATTAATACGCTCATAGATTTTACCTAGACCCCAATCTTCATACATACGAGAATGAATAAGATATTGGTCTCTAGCTGCCAATTCGCCGCCAATTAGCATATTAAGGTAATCTATAACTTCTGGATTGCCACGCATCTGAGTTCTCCTAATTCAATAAAGACATTATGCTTTTTTTTCAATCTAGTTGCAAAACAAATATAAGCATAAGTTACTGATTTTTATATAATTAAAATGAGAAGCATACGCATTTACAATTATAAAAATAATTTCCTATTAAAAAATAGATGTTTAACATTAGCTAAATTAAAAAAAGACCATATTTACAATATGATCTTTTTTGTAACTAAAAAGAATGAATCTTATTCATCAGCCTCATTGGGTGTTTGTCCATAATCTTTCATAAGTATAAGAAATTCAGATTCAGATAAAACTTGAATACCTAACTTTTGCGCCTTATCAAGTTTAGAACCCGCTTTTTCACCAGCAACCAGACATTTTGTTTTACTTGAAACACTTCCGCTTACACGTGCGCCTAATGCTTGTAACATTTGTGTTGCTTGATCTCGATTTAGTTCTGAAAGTGTTCCAGTCAGCACCCAACTTTCACCGTTTAAAGGCTGTGATGTAGAAGCACTTGGCGCGTCCCAATGTATACCACTTTCTAAAAGTTTATCTATCACTTCAATATTATGTTCAGCCTGAAAAAAATCAGCAATCCATTCTGCTGTAATTTCTCCAACATCTGGTGTTTTTTTCAGGGATTCAGTATCTGCTTTACGCAAAGCTTCCAACGTTTTAAATGTGGTCGCTAACATACGTGCTGTTGTTTCACCTACCCCTCGAATTCCTAAGGCATAAATAAAACGTGCCAGTGTGGTTTTTTTACTAACTTCAATTGCATTAAAGAGATTCTGTACAGATTTTTCACCCATTTTTTCTATATTTAGAAGTGTCTCTTTATGTTTATTTAAATGATAAATATAAGAAACATCTTTTAATAACTCTAAATGTAAAAGAGACTCAACCCAGCGATCACCAAGACCCTCTATATCCATCGCTTTTCTAGAGACAAAATGGCGTATTGCTTCTATGCGTTGTGCTGCACAATATAACCCACCTGAACAGCGTGCAAGGGCTTCTCCTTCAGGCATAACCACAGGAGATGCACAAACAGGACAGCTTTCAGGAAGCATCGTTTCTTGCAGATCTTCTACTCTTAGATCGTGCCAAACTTTTTCAACCTTTGGAATCACATCTCCAGTCCGATATACACTAATCGTATCGCCAATGCGTACATCTAAACGGTGTACTTCTCCAATATTATGTAAGGTTACATTAGATACAGTTACACCACCGACGAGTACAGGGGTTAAACGTGCAACAGGCGTTAAAGCTCCTGTTCTGCCAACTTGCCAATCAATACCTTCCACTTTAGTGATTGCAGCCACAGCAGGAAATTTATAGGCGGTTGCCCAACGTGGTTCTCGGCTCAGAAAACCCAACTGTTTTTGTTGTTTTAGGCTATCTACCTTAATAACCATACCATCAATTTCGACAGCTAAATGATCGCGCTCCTCTTGTATTTGTTCATATTTGTCCTGAACCTCTTGAATAGATTTACAAAGGAACTGACGCTCTGCAATTTCAAAACCTAATTGTGTAAGCCACTGTAAACTCTCATGCATTGTTTCTAAAGTATTTGCAGGTTCACACTGGGCAATTCCATAGGCATAAAAAGCAAGGGGTCTAGATGCAGCAATGTTTGGATCAAGTTGTCTTAAGCTTCCTGCTGCTGCATTACGTGGGTTAGCAAATGTTTTTTCACCCTTTTCTTCATTGGTTTTATTTAACTTTTCAAATCCAGACTTGGGCATGAGTACTTCACCACGTACCTCTAATAAACTTGGCAACTCAACATTGCTCGTATGAAGTATCTTCGGTAAATTACGAATCGTTTTCACATTTTGTGTGATTTCTTCTCCAGTTTCACCATCCCCACGTGTTACTCCTTTTACGAAGACTCCATGCTCATACCATAAGGAAATTGCCAAACCATCTAACTTTAGCTCAACATCATAGTTCACATGCTGGTTTGGTAATCTTTCTTCAACACGGCGAGCAAATGCAAATAGATCTTCTTGATTAAATACATTTCCTAACGACAGCATAGGTACTGCATGAACAACTGTATTAAACTTACTTAATGCTTCTCCACCTACACGTTGCGTGGGTGTATCGTGCTGTATATAGGCAGGATATGCTGTCTCTAAATCTTTCAACTGGTGAAATAGCTGATCATATTCATGGTCAGAAATTGTTGGTTCATCCATCACATAATACGCATGATTATGTTTCGCTAACAATTGAATGAGTTGTCGCATACGACTCACAATTTGTGTTTTATCTATATTCACCATAAAAACCACCGTAAAAAAGGCGGAACAATCCGCCTTTTATTTTTAAAATTGATCAGGCTGATGCTGTTGGTTTAAAATCAATGACCTGACGACGCCAATACTCTTTCAATTGGACAGATAACTCATCGTTATTTTCGTCAAATACTTTGCCATCAATTTCCCTTGCAATAAGCCCTGCAGTACTAGCCATGGTATCGAAGCCTTCTTGTGCATATGTATTTGGCAATGCTAAAAAGAAGGCTAAACCGTGCACTTGCTCTGTAGAAAGTGTTTCTAAGTCAAAGCCAACAGGGCCTTCATCAGAAATTTTTAGTACGGAAAACATTAAAGGTGCTTGTGATTGATCATCTTTTGTATCATCTATATTTTTATAGCGATGAAAACAAGATAACTCGCCAAAACGTAATCCATATTTAAGTAATATTTTTAGTGTTTTATCACCAGACAAAATACAGCGTGGCCCAGGATAAACATTTAAGCTAATAATATGCTGTGCATTTGCCAATGAGCATTCATCATCATATCGCTGTTGCTCATTTAAATGCATATCTAAAATAGAGCTTTCTTCATCAAACTCTTTAATTTCAGCTTTTTCTATATCCTTATTTAAATGATATACAGGTTCTTTCTTAGGTTTATCTTCTACAACCTGAACTGCTTGAGCTTGAGTCATTGCTGCTTGTTCTTTTTTTTCAGGTGCAACCGTTGCTACTTCCGGCTCAGCTAAAGATATTTTTTCAACTTTCTCAGTTTGAACCTTTTCTTCAGATGCTTTAGACACATCATTAATCGTTTTGGCTTCTTGAGATTCTATCGCTACTTCAGATTCTTTCTCAGCCGAATTCTCTTTATTTTCTTGAGTTTCAGGTACAGTTTGCTTATCAATACTCTTTTTAATTTTTTGACCAAACTCAATCATATTCAATTGCTGTCGAACAAATCGTGGTAAAACAGGTTGATTTGTTTCCGGATTAATATGTAGCTCAGCATCGAGTGACGGTACAAATTCTTTTGGTTTTCTTAACAGTATATACAATGCAAAGATAATAATACCTACTGCAATGACAATACCAATAATTGTAGTTGTTTCCATGTCAAGACTCCGCAACTAAGCCGTATTCTTTCGCTTCTTCTAAATTCACAGTAACTAGTTTTGATGTTCCTGGCTCAGGCATTGTAACACCAAGCAGATCTGTCGCCATCGTCATTGCTAGTTTATTATGGGTAATGTAAATAAATTGTACTTGTTCTGAAAGTTCTTTCACCAGATTGCAAAATCTGGCGACATTTGCATCATCTAATGGCGCATCAACTTCATCTAGCACACAAAATGGTGCTGGGTTTAATCTAAAAATTGCAAAAACCAGTGATAATGCTGTTAAAGCTTTTTCACCACCAGACAAAAGCGCCAATGAACTATTACGCTTACCTGGAGGTCTTGCCATCAATTTAACACCAGACTGCCAATCGTCTTCTAAACTTAAACTTGCTTCTCCACCACTAAATACTTTTGGAAACAAAACTTTTAATTCGGCATTGATCTTATCAAATGTTTGCATAAAAAGCTTTTTTGTTTCTTGATCGATGCTTTTCATCGCTGCATGTAATTGTTGGGTCGTATTTTCCAAATCTGACATTTGATGTACTAGTGCTTCATGGCGTTGTTTTACATCTTCATACTCAGCAGAAGCCACCAAATTTACAGCACCTAATTTAGAAAATTGCGCTTGTAGTTTTATTAACTTTTCCTGATGTGCTGAGACATCAATATGTATATTTTTCAGATAATCTACATTTAAATCTTTTCGTTGCTCATGATAATGATCTAAATCAGATTTCACCGTATGCCAAGCTAAGCGTTTTTCTTCTAATAAGTCACGAATCTGCTGATCATCCACTTCAAGTTGATGTCTTTTTTCTGTAAGACCTTGCTGTTTTTCTTGAATTGAATTTAATTCATTTTGCCATGTGCTTAGTTGTTTTTGTAGCTGCGCTACAATAATTGTTTGAGCTTCATATTGTTGCTGTAAAACAGGAATTTCTCCGTCTAAAGGTGCTATCAGTGTATCTAGATGCACAATTTGTGTTTGCAATTGCTGTAATTGTAATTTAAAAAAAGAATCATCTTTTTCTAATAGGCTAATGTCTTGTTGGCAACGATTGAACTGATTGTTCACCTCACGATGCTTATCTTCCAATAATTTGATCTGACTAATTAAAGTTTCTGCATCATTTTCTGATGTTAAAAAGAGATTTTGTGCCTGATTATATTCAGATTGCAAATCGTCTAATTTCATTTGTACAGCATGCAAATCAATATCTATATCATCTTTTTGCATTTCATCTTCTTCAAGCTGAAAATCTAGTTGTTTCAGTTGCGATTCTAATTGTTGACAGTGTGAAATATAGGCTTGCTTCTGACTTTGTGTCTTAATTATAGCAATATTAGCGTCTTGTGCTTGATGATGTTGTTGTTTCAATTGGACTTGCTGTGCTTCGATAATGTGTTTTTGTTGTATACATTGGTCTTTGAATTCACTGAGTAACAACTCGTGGGTTTGATGCGTTTTTTCAAGTTGTTCTAGCGCAATTGTGATTTCCTCTAGACGAACCTGATGACTTAAAACACCCTCTATTTTACTACCATCATCATAAAACAACGCTACAATCCAATCTGAGCCAATCCAATAACCATCAAGTGTCAGTATAGATTGACCTTGTTGTAATTGATGCTGCAATTGCAATCCATTTTTTAGCGTATCTATTAATCCCACATCTCGATATAGGGATAACACTGGTACTTTAATCCATGAAGATAATGTAGGTAAATTTAAAACTAGATCCGAAACCACTTCTCTTTCATTTGGAATAAGTTGCCTAGCAACATCTGTACGCAATTCATGGCCATCTACTAAGATATCAGCCATCAACCATTGAGCTAAGAATTTTTCAATAAGATTTGCATATGGCTTCGCTTGGGCCGTTAGTTGCAGAACATGTATTAACTGTTGATTCTTACCCTTACTTCGAGAAGATGTTTTTTTAACTTGTAATTTTTCTAAATTCTGTTTCTCTTGACGTAAAGCACTTATTTGCGAATAAGTATTATCATAATTAATTTTCGCTTCATCGTATTTTTGCTCAAACTGTTTCAGTTTATATTGATCATCTGTTAAGATTTTTTCAGTAAGTTCAATACTTGCCAACAAATCTTGATACTCTTGCTGTAAATCTTGTAATACTCCATCATCATTTTCTTTCTTTAATTTGTCAGACTGAGCTAACAAAATCTCTTTTTGTTGTTGTCCTCTTTGAATATTCTTTATTAACTGCTCAAGTTGAGACTTAAGTGTTTCATTTTTTTGTTTTTGCTTCTCAAAAGATTGATACAATGTTTCTGATATTTTTCTCTTTTCCTTATAAGCAATATTGACATGCTCTACAGAAGCTCTTTTTTGCACCAATTCATTTTCAGCTTCGATTACCTTTTGTTGTAAATCCTCTTTTTGGGTATATAAATCATCAAGTTGAATATCAATTAGTTTTACTTTCTGTTTTAGATCATCTTTTTGTTGTGTTAACAGCGAGAATTGTTGTTGATTTTGATCTAATAGTTGAGTTTTTTGCTGCAACAACATATGTATAGACTGTTTTTTATTATCAGCAATTTGCCATTCTTGCTGTAAAGGTGAAGCATTTCTTACCAATTGCTGGAATATTTGTCCAACATCATTTAAGTTATGTTCAACAGTACTTAACTCAGAACGTGTTTGCTTAAAACGCTCCCCAAGTTCATCCATTTGTAGACTATATTCTTGCTGTAACTTCGTACTTTTTTCATATTGAAAAGACAATATTTCTACTTTTATTGTAAGTATTTCTTTTTCTAACTGTTGATACCGTACAGCACTTTCAGACTGACGCTTTAAGGTTTTAAGCTGTGCTTTTAATTCACTCTCAATATCTTCTAAACGGGACAAATTTTGTGTGGTTTGTTCTAAATGTTGTAAGGTTTCCTTACGACGAGATTGATAACGAGAGATTCCAGCAGCTTCCTCAATAAAGACACGCATATCGTCAGGTTTTGCATCAATCAACCGGTTAATCATACCTTGTTCGATCACTGCATAAGAGCGAGGACCTAAACCCGTCCCTAGAAAAATATCTGTAATATCTCGACGGCGGCAGCGTGTTCCATTTAAAAAATATTCAGACTTTCCTTCGCGCGTTACCTGCCGACGTACAGCTAGCTCCGTATATGCATTATATTCACCACCCAGTTTTCCATATGTATTGTCGAAACGTAACTCAACACTTGCAACACCTACGGGCTTACGCTTTGCTGTTCCTGTAAAAATGACATCTTGCATGCTCCCACCGCGTAATTGACGAGCACTAGACTCCCCCATTACCCAACGTACAGCATCAATCACATTTGACTTTCCACAACCATTTGGTCCCACAATCGCGCTACGATTTGCCTTAAATTTTAGTGTAGTCTGATCTGCAAATGACTTAAATCCAGAAAGCTTTAAACTGCTTAAACGCATACGATACCAATTTTCTAAAAACCATGTCTTTGCCTTGCTATAAATTATTCATAGCACGCACTCAGGGTGCTATTCTTCTTGAAAAACACATATAAATAAAGTGCTTTTTTGAACTTCTTCGCTTAAAGTTAAGGCAAAAGTCACAATTAATTCACTATATGTCTCATTTTTATTTTCTTCCAGGCGCTTCAGGAAATACCCATTTTTGGCAACCACTCCTTACAAAGTACTTAAATACGCCTCACACCTGTAAAATTATTTCCTACCCTGGATTTTATAACGAACCGCCTGTACCACATATTCAGTCTTTTGAACAACTCAGCGATCATGTGCTCTTACAAATTCAGTGTCCGAGTATTGTAGTTGCTCAATCGATGGGAGGGTTATTCGCTATACGAGCAGCTTTAGAAGCCAAGAGCTTCGTGAAAGGCCTAGTACTCGTTGCTACGTCAGGCGGTATAAGTTTAGATGAGTTTGATATAGACGATTGGAGAGCGGACATTCAGAAACAAAATGCTCAGATGCCAGACTGGTTTATAGAAACTCAAGCCAATTATGAAAAAGAACTGATATCAATAAAAATACCAGTTCTTCTTATTTGGGCAGATGAAGATCCGATTAGCCCACTCGCAATTGCGCTTAAGCTCAAATCCTATTTACCTCAGGCGGAACTCAAAGTTATTCCTTCAACTAGCCATCATTTCGCCTCATTACATAGCGAAGAAATTAAAGGCTACATCGATGAACACTTTGACTTATTTTAAAATTGGTATTGTGCACCAATGCCTAAGTTATAATACTTAGAAGAAATTCCTGCATTTCCTTTATAGCTGCTATTGCCTTTAATGGTGGTGGTTGCAGGTGCAAACTTATAATCATTCCAAGTCGCTTCACCAAATAGTTTTACTTTAGGAGAAATATAGTAACCTCCATTCAGTGTCACAGAATAATAATCTGACATTTCACCTTTTTCATAAAAGGTGATATTTCTTGCATAATGCTCGTCTTGATCACGTGCCCGTACCCACTGGCTCATTTTCGCAATCGCATTAAACTCATATTTATTATTGGTATAACGACCAACTAATCCAATATAAGGTGCTTTAAATTTTTGTTGATAACCGATTAAAACCCTATCATCAGCAAACTTTCCTTCGAACAGCATTGCTGTTCCTTGTATGTAGTTTCCAGAAGAGTCCGTTACACCATAATGATATTCACCACCTTTTGCTGTCCAACTAAAGCGACTTTGCTCGTAACCTGCCAATATACCTACTTTATAATTCGGTTTCTGTACAAACCAAGAAGTAAAATTAATATCAACTTTGTTTGCAGAATTTAATGATGTATTTGGATGATGTGACCAATCTGTATTTAGAGATCTTGCTTGAGGATCTTTCCAGTCATAGTCATTCATTGTAACTGTATTAGAAGAAAGCGTAGTCCAACCATTAATATTCATAGTCAGCCAAGATCTTAACTCCCAAGTAAAATCTGCTTTAATCGTTGGTGCATTTTTTATTTCCCAGTTTAGTAAACTGATCATATCTCTAGTATTACCATTAAAGACATACTCTTTCGCTTCACCACCTGTAAGGATAGACGGTGTTAGGCTGAAATACATCGGCCCAGTAGAGCTTTTCTCTTTTTGTGATACTTGCTGTTCTTGTTGTATAACAACTTGCGACTGTTCTTCTTGTATAGGTTGAGTTTGTATTTCAGATTCACTTTCAACTTCTACAGGTTCCAAAGCATCCCATGAAACTGCATATGCTGATTGTACTGAAAACACCCCAAAAAACAAAAATAACGAATGCAAAGGCTTTAACTTAAAAGACATATCTGCGATTCAGCTTTGACAATTAATATACAAATATATTAACAAAAAACAAACAGAATAAACATATTTCAAGCACAAAAAAATCAGGATAAATTTTAACCTGATTTTTTTTAAAATATATATTTAAATATAGCTAATATAACCGCGCTTATAACCTTTATTATTATTAAATGACTCAGCATCTGCACTTACTTTGCTTAAAGTCACTTCTTCAGCCTCTAACAGATGCTGGATAAATTCTCCGACTTGAATATCATTTAGCTTCATTGGTTGAAAATATTCATAGTTTTTTGCTTTAAAAAAGAGATCTACACCTCGATTACTTTGAACATACTTCATAGACCAATCAGAGAAAGCCACTTGATCGACTTCTTTTTTGCTAAGTACGGTCACATTTTGATGTCTTTGGTCTTTTTTAATACTTTCAAAAATCTTTTCGACGGTTTCTTTCTCCCCTTCTAAACACTGGAAAAAAGAATTGTGTGCATAATACAAAACACCATAAACATTATGTAGGCGGTTAAAGCGAATAGATACAGTTAAAATATCACTTAGATCTTGTAAGAGTTCTTGATGATCTTTACGCGTGCTTGCATAGCATAATTGTATTAACACAAGTTACCCCTGTTAAACTTTTATGTAGAATTTAGGTATTAACCGCTCGGGATTACACTTAATATACCGAAAACAATAGTTATTAACAATTTATTTTTTGAAGTATTTAACAAAAAAATGCCTCTTAAATTAGAGGCATTTTTTAATATTTATGCATTTGGCGTATGATACATTAAATATAACTCATTCAAATTATTTGGAATTTCTTCAGCAATCTCATCCATTAACTGACCATTTCTACGAAAGGATTCCATTTGGGCATCTTCTTCGTCAATACCACTAAATACCATCATTGGTAGAGTCAGATCAATTAACTGCTCTTCAAACTCAGGAGCAAACCAAGCTTCTTCATTTAAGAACATGGCATCGACAAAACCAACTGACCAGTCACCTAAACTTGAGTCAACATCAGCTTCTTCAACCTCAAATGGGAAAACAATACCTTCCTCATTTGAAAGGTCTTGTCTAAGATCATCTAACCATAGTTTAATTTGTTCAATAATATTTTGAGGCACAGCCTTTTGCTTATGATCAAATAATTCTTCCAACCATGGCTTGAACACAGGTCCTACCGCAATTGCGCTAAGAAAACCATGAGTTGCAGCAAAATCTAGACCATGTTCATTTTGGTCACCATCTAAATATTCAGCCAAGAGATCTAAATCTAAAGCACTCATATTTTCTTCCATCACCCTGTTTAAACTTCCCAAGAGAATAACATTGATTTATGACAACGGTAAAAAGGTTTACTCGTCTTCATCATCAAAATCATCATCGTCAAAGTCAAAATCAAATTCTTTTAACTCTTTTTCAAGACGACGTTGTGCAAGTAAATCATCAATTAGACGACGCTTCTCTAATGATTCTTTTGCAGTGATTTTACTTGATGACTCATCGAAACCATTATCATCATCATAACTTTCATCTAATTCAAAATCTGTAGAAGACACTCAACTACACCTCAGTAAACAATACCTTTCAATCCGCTATTTATCTCTCTTCTAGCACTTTGTCAAGAAGAAAGTCGTTATATACTGATATTCCCATTAAAACTGCTTTTTTTATAGTAGAATTTACCAATATCATTTAATCCTAATGACGATCATGACAAGGCATAACCTTGAAAAAAATAGATATGCCCCGATATAAAAAACAATAACCCACTAGATTTGATATAATGTCAAACAGCAAATATCATTTCTTAAAAAAATATTGGTAAATTGTGCTATAATGCACGGTTTTTCACTGCCACAGATTCAACTAAAGAGTAAGCATAAGATGAGCGATATGAATTCCCCTACTTCTCAAGTAGCGGCTCTGATTAGCCGAGGCAAAGAACAAGGTTACTTAACTTACGCTGAGGTTAACGATCATCTCCCAGACTCGATTACCGAAAGCGAACAAATAGAAGACATTATTCAAATGCTTCAAGATGTTGGTATTCCTGTTCATGAACGTGCTCCTGAAACTGATGACACTGTGTTTGGTGAGTCCGCAGATGCTGGTGATGAAGTTGCAGAAGAAGAAGCTGCGGCTGTTTTAGCATCGGTAGAAAGTGAACCTGGTCGAACCACTGATCCAGTGCGTATGTATATGCGTGAGATGGGTACGGTAGAGCTTCTTACTCGAGAAGGTGAAATTAGTATTGCAAAACGCATCGAAGAAGGTATTCGTGACGTATTACATGCTATTGCTTACTGGCCAAATGCTGTCGAAGTCGTACTTAAAGAATATGAAGATTACAACAACGGTGAACGTCGTTTAGCAGACATTCTTTCAGGTTATTTAGATCCTGAATCAGATGAAGAAATTCCTGAAGTATTAGAAGATGAAACACATTTAGATGATGATGAAGAATCGACTAGTACTTCAAATAAATCTAAAAAAGACAACAAATTAGATGAAGATGACGAAGAGTCAGATTCGGAGTCAGATGATTCAGAAGGTGATTCTGGACCAGATCCTGAAATTGCACGTGTTCGCTTTTCAGAGTTGCAACAAGCATGGACTTCAACAAAAGAAGTTGTGGCAAAATATGGCCGTGAATCAAAAGAAGCGAATGAGTCTCTACAAAACTTAGCAACTGTCTTTATGATGTTTAAGTTTACTCCTCGTCTATTTGAAATCATTTCTGAAATGATTCGTGGTACACACGAACAAATTCGCCAATCTGAACGCGAAATTATGCGCTATGCATTACGTCGTGGTCGTATGGATCGTAACCAATTTAGAAAAACTTTCCCAGGACAAGAATCTAATTTGGCATGGTTAGATGAGCAAATTCAAGTAACGCCAACTGAAATGCGCGCTTATTTAGAAAAAGTACGTCCAGATATTATTGCATTTCAACAAAAGATTGCAGACACAGAAAAAGACCTCGGTCTATCTGTAGCAGAAATTAAAGATATTTCTAAACGCATGACCGTTGGCGAAGCAAAAGCTCATCGTGCGAAAAAAGAAATGGTGGAAGCAAACTTACGTCTTGTAATTTCTATTGCAAAGAAATATACAAACCGAGGCCTACAATTCTTGGATCTTATTCAAGAAGGTAACATTGGTCTGATGAAAGCTGTAGATAAGTTTGAATATCGCCGTGGTTATAAATTCTCAACTTATGCAACATGGTGGATTCGCCAAGCAATTACACGTTCAATTGCAGACCAAGCGAGAACTATCCGTATTCCTGTACATATGATCGAAACGATTAATAAAATTAATCGTGTATCACGTCAGTTATTACAAGAAATGGGACGAGAACCAACTCCAGAAGAACTTGGTGAACGTTTAGAAATGGATGAAGTTCGTGTTCGTAAAGTTTTAAAAATTGCAAAAGAACCAATTTCAATGGAAACGCCAATTGGTGATGATGAAGATTCGCACCTAGGTGATTTTATTGAAGATGCAAATATTACATCTCCTGTAGATGCTGCAACTTCTGAAGGTTTAAAAGAAGCAACACGTGATGTTCTTGAAAACTTAACAGAACGTGAAGCACGTGTATTAAAAATGCGCTTTGGTATTGATATGCCAACAGATCATACACTTGAAGAAGTAGGTAAACAATTTGACGTTACTCGTGAGCGTATTCGTCAAATTGAAGCAAAAGCTTTACGCAAACTACGTCACCCTTCTCGCTCTGAACACTTACGCTCATTCTTAGAAAATGACTAAGTCCTTTAGGTTGAAAAAATAAGATATATCCTTATATAAGGATATATCTGATATAAAAAACGTCTGCGTATTTGCAGACGTTTCTACATAAAGAGGCGCATATGTTAGACCGTACCCCATCAAGAGAATTACGTGAAGATCTTTGGGTTTTCCCTATGGATTATCCAATTAAACTCATTGGTGAAGCTGGTGATGACCTACATCATGCTGTTGTTGATATTTTACTCAAGCATTTCCCAGATTTCAAAAAGGAAACGCTTACTGTACAACCTTCACGTACTGGAAAGTATCATTCAATTACAGCTAATTTACGTTTTGATGAACTCGAGCAAGTCCATGCGCTGTATGCAGATCTCGCTGCTTGTCCGCTGATTAAAACCGCATTATAAAATAAAGTAACCAGTACATCAGTGACTGGTTTCTTTTTATTTGAAGATCAAACCAAGGTTATATCACATGTGTGAGTCTAACATTGCTACCTCACCTCTCCTGAAAATTCGTTGCTTTAATGAACCAAAAGATTACAAACACATGTTTGAATCGATGAAGAACTTCACGAATGAGAGAGATGAAACAACACCTGATGAAATATGGCTATTGCAGCATCAAGAAGTATTAACTCAAGGTCAGGCAGGCAAAGCCGAACATATTCTTGTTAAAAGTGACGTTCCCATTGTACAAACAGACCGTGGAGGACAAGTTACTTGGCATGGCCCAGGTCAACTCGTTGCCTACTTTTTGCTAGATTTAAATCGTTTATCTTGGAATGTAAGAACATTAGTAAGTTTTGCTGAAAATATGATGATTGAGCTACTCTCAGCCTATCAGATTAAAGCTTATGCCAAACCAGATGCACCTGGTGTTTATGTCGACGAAAAAAAAATTGGCTCTTTAGGATTTAAAATACGTAAAGGTCGTAGTTATCATGGATTTGCACTCAATATCGATTGTCAACTTGAGCGTTTTTTAACAATTAATCCATGTGGCTATGCTGGTTTAGAAATGACTCGTGTTCATAATCTAGTATCTTCTTCACCGCCATCAATAGACATCCTCTACCAAGATATTATTTCTTATTTATCGAATAAGGTATACTTTCAAAATATTCACATTAGCCATGAATAGGGATATCGCATGCAAATAAGTCAAATCAAACCCAACATACAGCATATGTATGTCAAGTTAATGATGGAAGTCATTGGGAGAGGATTGGTTACAGCAAGCCAAATAGACCACGAAATTCAAAAAGAAATTCAAGGATTTCCTACTGGATTTATTTTTGCAATGAAAGTATTCCCTCATGGCCCATCATTTAAAATTAAAGTATTAGATAATAAACAACTTCAATTAATAGATGACACCACCAAGCCTCATCTTAGTATTATCTTTAAACATATTTACCATGCATACCTCGTATTTTCTTTCCAAGAAAGTACTGCACGTGCATTTGCAAACGATCGAATGGTTGCAGATGGAGATTTATCTTATGCCATTCGTCTCGTACGCTGCCTAAATAAAATGGAAGCGTTAATTTTGCCTAAACCTATTGCAACCTTGGCTGTAAAAAACTATCCAGAGCAATTAAAACTTAAAGAAAAGATAAATCATGCTAGTCGTATCTATATCAAAATTGCACAATCTTTTCTAAAACGGAGTTAATTCTATGAGCAAGCCATATTACGAGTTCTTCTGCCCAGTCAAAATTATTGCTGGTCATGCCGCATTAGAAAATATTCCTTTTGAACTAAATGCGTTGGGTTCAAAAAAACCAATGATTATTACAGATAAAGGAATAAAAAATAATGGCTTACTTTCTCCTATAGAAGATATTTTCTTAGCTGCTGAACAGCAAATCGGTTATATTTTCGATGATGTTCCTGCAGATTCAAGTTTAGAAACGGTACAAACTGCTGCAAAAGCATATAGAGACTATGAATGTGATGCAATTTTAGCAATTGGTGGTGGTTCAGTAATAGATACTGCTAAGGCCACTAATATTTTAGTATCCGAAGGTGGAGACGATCTTTTAAAATATTCAGGTGCCCATAATCTACCTAAACCTTTAAAACCTTTCTTTGTTATTCCAACAACTTCAGGTACAGGTTCAGAAGCTACGATGGTTGCAGTAGTCGCAGATCAAAAGAATAATGTGAAGTTAGCCTTTGCATCAAATTATTTAATGCCAAATGCAGCAATTCTAGATTCTAGAATGACCTTAACCCTACCTAATCATATTACTGCTATGACAGGCATGGACGCACTTACACATGCCATTGAAGCATATACCTGTATGGCTGCTAATCCGCTAAGTGACGCATATGCAACGGCTGCCATAAAAAAGATTTCAGAAAATTTATTCGTTGTTTTAGCAAATCCTAAAAATGAGCAAGCACGCCTTGAATTATCACAAGCGTCCACAATGGCAGGCATTGCATTCTCAAACTCAATGGTTGGTCTTGTTCACTCTTTAGGTCATGCACTTGGTGCAGTTGCACATTTACCACATGGCATTTGTATGAATTTATTTCTACCTTACGTTTTAGAATATAATTTTTCTGTGAATGCCAATAAAGTCGCAGATCTTCTCCTCCCATTAGCAGGTGCAGAAATATATGCAAACACACCTGAAGAACATCGTGCAGAGCATGTTATTACTATGATTCTAGCAATGCGAGATCGTTTGTTTGAGCAAGTTCAACTACCAAGAACCTTAAGAGAAACTCATAAGGTCTCACTTGAGCAACTTGATAAAATTGCAGAGAAAGCACTTGATGATGGTTCAATTATTTATAACCCTAAAGAAGTTACTCTAACCGATTTAAAAAACATATTACAGAAAGCATGGTAATAGGAAAAATAAATAGTATTTAAAAAAGCTCGAAAGCGTTTGTATTTTGAGCTTTTTTTATTATATAAATAAGAAAGTGCAGTGTAAGAAAAAACAAATCTTGTTAAAAAAACTATTTTTCCTTACAAAATTAAGAATCTTACTATAGAATTGCGCGCTTCACTTAAAAAAGCAGGTGGGATCGTTCGTCCTACACGATCCTTAAATTTCTAGTTGATCGTTGATCAAAAATATGAGGATATCGCCGTTGAATAATACTTCTGGGACTCAACCGGCAGCTTCACTGCAAAAATCTCTTCTTCTTGGCCATATTATTGTTATTGGGCTTGCATATATCCAACCCATGACTTTATTCGATACTTTTGGAATGGTATCTGAGGCCAGTGCTCAACATGTTCCAACATCCTACTTTTTTGCACTCTTAGCTGTACTCTTTACAGCCGTAAGCTATGGCCATATGATTAAGCGCTATCCATCATCTGGATCAGCCTATACTTATGTCCAACGATCAATTCATCCAAATGCTGGATTTATGGTAGGTTGGTCATCACTTCTTGATTATATCTTAAGTCCAATGGTCAATATTTTATTGGCTGTCATTTACCTTACCAGCATGTTCCCGGATGTAAATCATTGGGTTTGGGTTGTAGGCTTAACGTTATTCATGACATGGGTCAATTTAAGGGGCATCAAGTTTGTTGCAAACCTAAATGGTCTAATCGTACTATTTCAGATTTTAGTCATTGTTATTTTTACATTTTTAATTATTAAACAATTACTTGTAGGAAACACTGCACTGAACACGCTAGGCTTGTCTCAATCACACGATGCACATATTTGGTCAACTACGCCTTTTTTTAGCGAGCATGCACAAATTGGAACACTCATTGGTGGTGCAACCATTTTATGCTTCTCATTCACAGGATTCGATGCTCTTAGCTCTCTCGCAGAAGAAACGCATGATACCGATAAAGTTCTGCCACGTGCAATTTTTCTTACTGCACTTATTTCTGGTTTAATTTTTATCGCAGCAACATATTTCATGCAACTGTACTTTCCAGGTAATCCTAGTCAATACTTTGCTGATGTAAATGCAACCCAACCCGATATTTTACGTATTGTAGGTGGTGAGCTTTTTAAATCAGTTATTCTTGGTTTTGCAATCATTACCGTAATGGCATCAGGGATTTCTGCACATGCAGGTGTATCGCGTCTAATGTATGTTATGGGACGTGATGGTGTATTTAATAAAAAATATTTTGGTCAAATTAGTACCAAAACAGCCGTACCAAAATTTAATATTATTTTGGTAGGAATAATTGCACTATCTGCAGGATTTACAGATTTAGACCACGTTGTTTCTTTAATTAGTTTTGGTGCGTTAACAGCATTCAGTTTTGTAAATCTTTCTGTACTTTCGCAGTATGCATTACGCGAAGGTCGTGTCAAAACGCCTAAAGAAATTTTTAACTACGTTGTTATACCTAGTCTAGGTTTTATTGCAGTAGGTCTGCTGTGGCTGCAAATCGATCACACTGCATTAAAATGGGGAATTGTATGGGCCGTTATTGGGGTCTTATTCCTAGGTTATAAAACAAAAGGATTTAAAATTCCACCTCCACAATATAAGAACGATTAAATAAAAAAACCAGCGACTAGATCGCTGGTTTTTTTATATTAGATGCTACAGTCCTGTTATTTTTTCAGTGATTTCTTTAACTCTTTTTGCAAATACTCTTGCCGTTTCTAAGTCACCTTGAGGAATCTCATCTACACTTGCATCAGATGGCGACTGCACCAATAATCCGATTGAACCGCCTAAATTATTAACATCATTACGTGTTGAATTTTTTGTATTTGCAGGTAATAAGCCTAAACTTACCCATATTCCACCATGCTGTGATGCCAGTGTTTGAAGCTCAATCAGTGTATTTTGTTTGTCACCATTTAAGCTTGCACTATTGGTAAACCCTGCAAATACTTTATCTTGCCAACCTCGTACAAACCAAATTTTAGATGAGGCGTCTGCAAACTTTTTAAACTGCCATGGTGCTGCACCCATATATGTTGGTGCACCAAATACAATTGCATTTGCTTGCTCTAAAACATCCCAACCTTCTTGTGCAACTTCACCTTCTGAATTAATTTCAACCAATGTTGCATCTGAAGCCTTTGCAAAGGTTTCTGCAATAACTTTCGTGTGTCCATACCCTGAAAAATAAACAACTGCAATTTTAGCCATGATCCCACCTCTATGTTTTATGTCATATTGATAATATACTTTAGAAACTAAGTGTCAATAAGTTACCTAGATGTAACTGGGAGGAAAAATGAGTCAACTTAATGCCTACAATGTATGTAGCATGGATTGTCCAGCACGTTTATTTTTTGAGACTTTGGCAGATAAGTGGGTATTATTAATTATTACTACACTAGAAGAAAATGCTCAACATTTTAATTTACTGAAAAAAACAATAGAAGGAATTTCACCAAAAGTACTTTCTCAGAAATTAAAACATTTAGAGCGATACGGATTTATACAGCGAACAGTTTTAGATACATCACCTATTCGTGTTGAATATACACTCACAACGTTCGGAAAGGATTTTGCCCAAACTGCATATCAAATGAAATTGTGGGCAGAAAAAAATATCGATAAAGTTCTATTTGCACAAAAAGAGTATGACAATTGTCATTAAATAAGTGGTTTAAACCCTTGCTGACGCCAAGCCTCATACACAATTACTGCTGTTGCATTCGACAAGTTTAAACTGCGTGAGTTCTCAGCCATAGGTAAACAAATCCATTGTTGCTGAGGAAACATTTTGCGCACATCCTCAGGTAGCCCGCGAGTTTCAGGGCCCATAAGTAACGCAATTGGTTGATTTAAATTTACCGTGTGAGGTGTTGCCTTGCCTTTGGTGGTCAGTGGAAATACATGCGATACTCCCTGTGCCTCTAAATGCTTAAGACATTCATCAAAACTATCCCAAATTTTCATGCGTGCATATTCATGATAGTCTAAACCTGCACGTCGTAATTTCTTATCATCCAACTCAAAACCAAGTGGCTTAACTAAGTGTAACTGTGCACCTGTATTTGCACATAGACGAATAATATTACCAGTATTACTTGGAATTTCAGGTTCAAACAAAACAACATGTATCACAACATTTTCTCTACTTTTCAGATGGCTTTAGTTATTGCCATTGCAGTTGCTCTCGCAACTTCACAACTTCACCAATAATTGTTAATGTTGGTGCTTGTACTTCATGTTGCACCACTTTTTTTGCAATATTTTCTAGATTACCAACAATCACTTTTTGCTCTGGTGTGGTTCCCTTCGAAATTAAAGCAACAGGCATATCTGGTCTTTGACCATGCTCAATCAAACGATTACATATTGTCTCTAAACCAACGAGCCCCATATAAAGTACTAAAGTTTGATTTTCATATATAAGTTCGGGCCAAGGTAACTCTGGGGAACCCTCTTTTAAATGGCCAGTTAAGAACCTAACACTCTGAGCATAATCTCTATGGGTCAAAGGAATACCAGCATAAGCAGAACAACCCGATGCAGCTGTAATTCCAGGTACAACTTGGAAAGGAATATTTGCTGTCACCAGTTCTTGGATTTCTTCACCACCTCGCCCAAAAATGAAAGGATCACCACCTTTCAAACGACATACACGCTTCCCTTCTAACGCATACTGAATTAAAAGTTGATTAATACCTTCTTGGGGTACAGCATGGTTCGAACGTGATTTACCCACATAAATTTTATCTGCGTCTCGTCGACATAAATCTAAAATTGGTGGAGAAACCAATCGATCATAGATAACAACATCGGACTGTTGCATGAGTCTAAGTGCTTTTAAAGTAAGCAGTTCAGGATCACCCGGTCCTGCACCAACCAAATATACCTCTCCTTTTGGTGTGGTCCATTTGGCAAGTGCATCCTCCATCATTTGTTTTGCAACAATTAAGTTGTCATTAAAGACTTGTTCTTTGAAAGGACTTGCATACAAGTCTTCCCAAAAAATACGTCTTTCGTCTGGGTTAGAAATTTTCTCTTTCACAGCCTTACGCCACTCACCAGAAAACTGAGCGAGTTTCCCCATACCATGCGGAATTAATGTCTCGAGTTGTGTGCGTAACTGTCTCGACAATACAGGTGATGTTCCATTAGATGCAATCGAGATTACTAACGGAGATCGATCAATCAGTGCAGGTACCATAAATCGGCAGTTTGGAATATCATCTACACTATTCACCAATAAATTTTTCTGCTCACATACCACGAAAACATGATGATTTACATCTGGTTGATCTGTTGCAGCAATCACAAGCTTATACGGTTTATTTAAATATGCTTCATCAAATGGTTTATATACCAATTCACCATGAGATGCTTGTACAAGCATTTTTAGATTTTCATCAATTTCTGGTGCAATTACATGCAATATTGCACCAGCTTTTGCCAATAACGATGCTTTACGAAAAGCAATACTTCCACCACCTACGATAAGACATAACTGCTGTTTCAATTTCAATGAAATTGGAAAGATATCCACAAAAACCCCTTAATGACAAATTACCTTAAATGGTGAAAGTTTGCTTGACTCGCAGTTAATCGATAAACGTAAGACCGCCTAAATATGGACGTAATACCTCTGGTATTTCTATAGAACCATCAGCACGTTGATAGTTTTCCATCAAAGCCAACAACGTGCGTCCAACAGCTAAACCTGAACCATTTAAAGTATGTACAAGCTCAGTTTTTTTCTGTTCATTACGATAACGTGCTTTCATACGGCGAGCTTGGAAGTCTCCCATATTTGAACAGCTAGAGATTTCACGATATGTATTTTGACTTGGCACCCATACTTCTAAGTCATATGTTTTTACAGCACCAAACCCCATATCACCACCACAAAGCAAGACTTTACGGTATGGTAAACCAAGCGCTTGTAAAATACCTTCTGCATGTGAAGTCAATTCTTCTAATGCTTCCATTGAAGATTCAGGTTTTACAATATGAACCATTTCAACTTTATCAAATTGATGCTGACGAATTAGACCACGTGTATCTCGACCATAAGAACCAGCTTCACTACGGAAACATGGCGTATGGGCTGTATATTTTAATGGAAGACGATCTGCATCAATAATTTCGTCACGGACAAAGTTTGTAATAGGTACTTCTGCTGTCGGGATAAGGTAATACTCTTTCTCACCTTGTAGTTTAAATAAATCTTCTTCAAACTTAGGGAGTTGACTTGTTCCTCTTAGGCTATCGGCATTTACTAAGTAAGGAACGTATGCTTCAGTGTAGCCATTTTTAAGTGTATGTGTATCCAGCATAAATTGTGTAAGTGCACGCTGTAGACGTGCCAGTGGCCCTTTAAGTACACTAAAGCGAGAGCCTGTCAGCTTTGTTGCAGTCTCGAACTCGAGTCCACCCATCCACTCACCTAAATCTGTATGATCTTTGATCTCAAAGTCGAATTGTCTTGGGGTTCCCCATGTCATCACTTCAAGATTATCTGCCTCATCTTTACCTTCTGGTACAGACTCATCTGGTAAATTTGGAATTGATAACAGTTTCTGCTCAATTTCATTTTGTAATTCTGAAAGCTCTACTTCTGCAGCTTTAATTTCATCCCCAATAGCTTGCATACGTGACATAATTTCAGATGCATCGCCACCAGATTTTTTTATTTGACCCACTTGCTTTGCACCAGCATTACGCTCTGCTTGCAAATTTTCTGTTCTAGATTGTAATTCTTTGCGGCGTGATTCTAAAGATGCCCATTCATCGACATTAAGTTGAACACCACGTTTCGCTAGTGCTAAATTTACAGCTTCAATATTATTTCTAAGTAGTTTAGGGTCGATCATAGCTCGTCTGATTGAATGAAAAAACTAGATATAGTGTAATCTGTTCATTCATAAAAATAAACGTACTTCGCGACAATCCCCTACAGCACATCTAACTTCGTAGATGACTGTAGGTATAATCATCATTTTGGTAAATATTCAGGATTAATCAACCCTTTTGTAGCATGATATGGCAAGACCAATTCAGTCATTCCTTCGGAGTAAGGTGCCAATTCATACAACGGATAAACAAATACAAGACCTTTATCATTATAGTAAAAATTATCGGTAGGCTCTAATCGACCAGATTGAATTCCATGTGCTTCCAACCAAGATTGATTTGCATCAAATACAGCCTGATAAACTGCTACTTGTTTATCTGAACTAAATAGATCAGATATTCCAATACGTTTATGAGTATTTATATCGAATATAA
Source organism: Acinetobacter pollinis (assembly GCF_015627175.1). Lineage (GTDB taxonomy): Bacteria > Pseudomonadota > Gammaproteobacteria > Pseudomonadales > Moraxellaceae > Acinetobacter > Acinetobacter pollinis. Next base: position 40,639 of record NZ_VTDQ01000020.1, read on the forward strand.
TATATTCATGATGATACATACCATGCGCTGCGCCGGCAGCATAGGTTGTCGTATCTAAAACAAAAGTTGCCAAATGCCCTTTCTGCCCTAAGAAACCAACACGATAAGTACTTTGATTAATTTGGGATGGTGTTAAAGTTGATGCAGGTAAATTTGCTGTTTTTTGAAAAGCCAATGGAGCATCTTTTTGTAGACGATGCACAAAATAATCATTGATCCAATCTACATTGGTCTCAATTGTATCTACTTTATATTCAGTACACTCATCTGCTTCACAAGAAACTTTCTGAGGCAATGACATCGACATAGTTTCAGCATGAATTTTTGTAGGTGTACTTGCTAAGTCTGGAACAGGTTCAAACACGCTCGCTGGAGGATTGGTCTCCCCTTTATTATTATTTGATGGTGCTTGCTTATTCTCACATCCTACAAACACGAGACTGCATAAACAACTAGACAATAGTACAGCCAATCTCATTTTTTGCTGTAAATACATAGAAAACAACCTAAAACTGATTTACCTATACTATACAAACTTTGCATTCAATAAAAAAATACTAAATATGTATCCTTAAACAAAAAAAATGCTATTTACATAGCATTTTTTCATTTTTATTGATCAATAATATCTGTACCTTTGGGTGGTACAAAGTTAAATACGCTAGCAGGAATACTCACATTTTTTGCAACATGGTTAAAACGAACCGTTGTTACCTGACCTAGTGAATCATTTAAGATCATCAAGGCAGGTGCTCCTTGTGCGCCAAAACTAATGGTTAAATCTTGAAAAGCTGTATCTTTGGCTTTTGGTGTAAGCGTATAGTACGTTTTTGTTTGATCGGGCTGTGTCACTTTATATGCCTGCATAATACTATTTGTATTACCTGACAATAATAGTGCTGGGGTATTTGCGACCTGATCGCTCATACTTTGACGTACGACTTGTTGTAAGTCTGGATCATAGATCCAAATTGTTTTACCACTAGTAACAATAGTTTGCTTAGAGGGCTGTGTAGTTTCCCAAAAGAATTTTCCTGGTCGTTCGACTTTAATTGTACCTGTAAATGTCTGGTTTAAATGCTGAGCGGTTAAACCTTTCTTTTGGCTCACAACTTTACCTGTAGCCTTCGTACTC